>JAOPYM010000380.1 GCA_025964615.1 Actinomycetes bacterium | reverse complement strand
TCGCGACCATCCGGCTCGACCGGCCGAAGATGAACGCCATCGACGCGCAGTTGCAGACCGAGCTGATCGAGGCCGCGCGGGAGGTCTCCGCCGATGGCTCGGTCCGTGCGGTGATCTTGTACGGCGGGGAACGGGTGTTCGCGGCGGGCGCCGACATCAAGGAGATGGCGGCCATGTCGTACCCCGAGATGACCAGGCACTCGCGGCTCCTGCAGGACTTCACCACCGCGATCGCGGCCATTCCCAAGCCAGTGATCGCCGCAATCACGGGTTACGCGCTGGGCGGCGGCCTCGAGGTCGCGCTCGCCGCGGACTTCCGGGTGGCGGGGGAGGGCGCCAAGGTCGGCCAGCCGGAGATCCAGCTCGGCATCATCCCGGGGGCGGGCGGAACCCAGCGCCTGGCGCGGCTGATCGGCCCGGCGAAGGCCAAGGACCTGATCTTCTCCGGCCGGCACGTCAAGGCCGCCGAGGCGCTGAGCCTCGGCCTGGTCGACCGGGTCGTACCCGACGCCGACGTCTACGCCAGTGCCCTGGAGTGGGCGTCCACCTTCGTCGGCGGCCCGGCCCTGGCCCTCGCCGCGGCCAAGCAGGCCATCGACTCCGGTCTCGAACTCGATCTCGGCAGCGGCCTGGAGGTCGAACGCCTGCAGTTCGCGGGCCTGTTCGCCACCGAGGACCAGCGCAACGGCATGCGGAGCTTCATTGAGGACGGCCCCGGCAAAGCCACCTTCACCGGCCGCTGACCGACCCATCCGAGCCGTCTTTTTGGGCCGTTGAGGGCCCGGTGTCGCGGAGGGCCGGGATGTGATGTGATTCTTGCGGTAAGGGGGCGTCGTGACGGAGCAGTTGCCACCGGGCGCACGGGCCCGGCTGAGTCAGGCCGCAGAGGGTCACACCTGGACCTCCAGTCTGTCGGTCAACGAGTTCGCGGCCCTGAAGGCCACCGGGTTCGAGCCGATCGGCCAGGTCATGGGCAGCGCCGTGCACAACCTCGGCTGGTGGTACGGGGGGCGGATGGACTGCGGGCGCCGTGGCGGGCTGTTCACCGCATCCACCGCGATCACCATCACTTCGGGCATGCAGGGCGCCTGGAGCGGCTACGGGATGTACATCAAGACGCTCTACCAGGCCAGGCACGCCGCGATGGGCCGGATGGCGGCCGAGTGCGCGGCGCTCGGCGGTGACGGGGTGGTGGGGGTACGGCTGGAGGTCGTGCCGTTCATGGGTGCCGCCCACCACCTGGAGTTCCAGGCCTTCGGCACCGCGATCCGGGCGCAGGGCGATGTCCGCCCCGGCCGGCCGTTCCTGTCACACCTGTCCGGGCAGGATTTCGCCAAGCTCATCGAGACCGGCTGGGTGCCGGTCGATCTGGTGATGGGCTCCTCGATCGGGATCCGGCACGACGACTGGCGGACCCAGTGGTCGGGCGGCAGGTACGCCCCGAACCAGGAGGTCGCCGGCTGGACCGACCTGGTGGCCAGGACCAGGAACGAGGCCAGGCACCATCTGCTCATCGACACCGCGCGGACCGGCGCGGAGGGCGTCGTACTCGACACCGCGGACTTCACGGTGCACGAGCGCGAATGCCAGTACACGGAGGGTCAGCGTGACCACACCGTCGAGACGACCTTCATCGGCACGGCGGTCGTGGCGTTCCAGAAGACCCACCAGCCGCAGCGCGCCCTGAAGATCATGCGTGTTTGAGCGTGCTCGGGCGCGTATGGCCTGGGCTGAGGAGCGAGGGAGCGAGGGACCGAAGCGAGTGAGTGACGAGGGAAGGCCGCGCGTCAAGCGTCCAGCACCGCGCGAGCGGAGCGAGCGCAGAAAGCAGGAGAGACGATGACCGATTCCGTGGCCCAGGGAGTACCCGCCGACGCGATGAACCGGCTGGCCCAGATGAAGCCGGGGCAGCCCGGTTCACTGTTCACCAGCGACCTGTCGGTGAACGAGTTCCTGCTGGTCCGCGAGGCGGGGTTCCGGCCGCTCGGGCTGGTGCTCGGCAGTTCGATCTACCACGTGGGCATCCAGATCGGCCGGTGGAGCCAGAACATGGAGCTCCAGAACATGTCGGCGGCGCTCTACCACGCCCGCGAACTGGCGATGACCCGCATGGAGGCCGAGGCGGACCAGCTCGGTGCCGACGGGATCGTCGGTGTCCGGCTGAAGGTGGAGTTCCGCGAGTTCGGCAGCGACATCGCCGAGTTCATCGCCATCGGGACCGCCGTCAAGGCCGACGACGAGTCGCAGAGCTGGCGCAACAACAAGAACCAGCCGTTCACCTCGGATCTGAACGGGCAGGACTTCTGGACCCTGATCCAGGCGGGGTACGCGCCGCTCGGCATGGTGATGGGCACCTGCGTCTACCACGTGGCGCACCGGCGGCTCGGCTCGGTGCTCAGCAGCATGGGGCAGAACGTGGAGATCCCCGAGTACACCCAGGCCTTGTACGACGCGCGGGAGCTGGCGATGGCACGGATGCAGGCGGAGGGCCAGCAGCTGCACGCCGAGGGCATCGTGGGGGTCGCGCTGGACCAGTTGCATCATATTTGGGGTGGGCACACCATGGAGTTCTTCGCCATCGGCACCGCGGTACGGCCGATGCGCGCCGACCACGTGATCGCCAAACCCCAGATGGTGCTCGGACTGGACAGATAAGTGACTGATTTCCACATGGTGGCCGCGGCGCTCCGGCAGGACTCGGCAGACGTCGCGAACTACGCACAGGTGCTCACAGCCACGCTGGCCGACGTACTGCCGGCGGGCTGCGTCACGGTCGACCGTGCCAGATCGCTCGGCGACAAGCTCAAGGGCCGCGATGGCCACGTCCGGCGGATCGTCGTACGGCTCGGTGAGCGTTCGCTGTCCCTGACCACCGACAAGGGGCGTCCGATCGCCGAGGTCTGCCACGAGGTACGCGGCGTCATCCTCAAACGGGAGCAGATCGGCCTGGACGCCTGGCTGGATGCCCTCGCGCAGGAGCTGGTCACACTGGCGGGGGCCAACGCCAACGCCGCCGAGGCACTGCGCAGACTGATCGGCTGACCCGTACATGGACCAGGCCTTCAGGACCGCACTGGTCACCGGAGCCTCCAGCGGAATTGGTGAGGCCTTCGCGCGGACCCTCGCCGGGCGCGGCGCCAGGCTGGTCCTTGTCGCCCGGCGCGCGGATCTCCTGCAGACCCTCGCGCAGGAGCTGACCGGCCGATACAAGATCGACGTTGAGGTGCTGGCGGCGGACCTGACCGCCCCGGATCAGCTCAGCGAGGTCGAGGAGCGGCTTCGGGCGGACCCGGTCGAGCTGCTGGTCAACAACGCCGGGTATGGCGCATTCGGGCCGTTCCACGAGATCACGCTGGCGGACCAGCTCAAGGAGATCGACCTCAACGTGGTCGCCCTGGTGCGGCTCTCGTACGCCGCGCTGCCCTCGATGCTGGCGGCCGGGCGGGGCGGGATCCTCAACGTCGCCTCCATCGCGGGACTGGCGCCCTCCCCGGGCAGTGCGACCTACGGTGCCACCAAGGCGTACGTCGCGGCCTTCTCGGAGAGCCTGCACGCCGAGGTGGCGGGCAGCGGGGTGCATGTGACCGCGCTCAGCCCCGGTTTCACCCGTACCGACGAGACCGCCGGCTCGAATCTGCTCTGGCTGAAGCGGGCGGACGTGGCGCGGGCGGGTCTGGACGCGGTCGCCGCAGGCCGGGCGGCCTGCATCCCGGGGGCACAGTACAAGGCCGCCGCGCAGGGCCTGCGGCTGCTGCCGCGCCCTCTGCTACGGGCGGTCGTGAACCGGATGTGGAAGCGGGCCGAGGCGACTCAGGTGCCGTGACGGTTGTCAAGACCTTCAACTTCAACCTACGCTGGCGTAAGTTGTGGTTCTCCCAGCTACCAACACCCGCCTCACGACGGGCATCCTGTGTCATAGGTGCGGTGTGCGTACCTCTCCTCGTCCCGAAGGGTTGTCAGGCATGGCTCTCAGTTCCCGCCCCAAGACTCAGATCGAGCTGCTCCTGGAGCTGGAGCCGGTCGCTGAGCGGGAAGTCAACCGGCACCTGACGATGGCCAAGGAGTGGTTCCCGCACCAGTACGTCCCCTACAGCGACGGGCGCACCTTCGACGGGCCGCTCGGCGGCGAGGGGTGGGAGCCCGGGGACTCCAAGGTCACTCCGGAGTCGCGCGACGCCCTGCTGGTCAACCTCCTGACCGAGGACAATCTGCCCGGATACCACCGGGCGATCGCCGACAACCTGGGCTTCGACGGCCCGTGGGGCTTCTGGGTCAACCGGTGGACCGCCGAGGAGAACCGGCACGGGATCGTGATCCGCGACTACCTGACGGTCACCAGGGCCATCGACCCGATCGTGCTGGAGCGGGCCCGGATGGCGCACATGCAGGGCGGCTACCAGGCCGCCCACGGCGACAGCGTGCTGCACAACGTGGCGTACGTCTCGTTCCAGGAACTGGCCACCCGGGTGTCGCACCGCAACACCGGCAAGGTCTCCGGCGACCCGCTCTGTGAGCAGATGATGGCCCGCGTCGCGGCCGACGAGAACCTGCACATGCTGTTCTACCGGAACGTGATCGCCGCGGCGTTCGATGTGGCCCCGGACCAGGCGATGCAGGCCGTCACCAAGGTCGTCAAGGACTTCCAGATGCCGGGCAACACGATCGAGAACTTCACCCGCAAGTCGGTCGCCATCGCCAACGCCGGTATCTATGACCTGCGCCTGCACCACGACGAGGTCGTCGCGCCGATCCTGCGGCAGTGGAACGTCTTCGACCGCACCGACTTCACCGGCGACGGTGAGAAGGCCCGCGAGGAGCTCGGTGAGTTCATGGTCGGCCTGAACGCCACCGCCACCAAGTTCGAGACCCGCCGCGACGAACGCCGCGCCCGTCAGCTGGCCAAAGCCTGACAGTGACATTGGCGCTCGCTGTGTTCATGGCCGCGCCTTCGGCACGGCTCCGGGCGGGCTCCCTCGCTCCTCAGTCCAGACGACGCGCGCCCAAGGCGGGAACCATCTCTATTCGGGACGCATCTAACCAGGTGTGATCGAACGACTGGGGGAGTACCGGTTGCTGGAGCGGATCGGTACGGGGACGAGCGCGGTGGTGCACTGTGCCGTGGATGCGCGGGGGCGCACCGTGGCGGTCAAGGAGCTGCGACCTGAGTTCGTGGCGGAACCGGCCTTCCGGCGCAGGCTGGCCAGGGAGATCGCCGCACAGGGCAGGGTCAGCAGCCCGTACGTTGCGCGGCTGATCGGCGGAGACGTGTCCGGGGACCGCCCGTACGCGGTGATGCAGTATGTCCCCGGCACGCCGCTGCGTACCCTCATCCGGTCGTACGGGCCGCTCCGCGGTCCCGCGCTGCTCCAGTTCGCCTGGCAGTTCGCGCAGGGGGTCGCGGACGTGCACGCGGCCGGAGTGGTGCACCGTGACCTGGCGCCGGGCAACGTGATGATCCTCGGCGGTTCGCCGCTGATCATCGACTTCGGCATCGCGCACGAGGCCGGCGTCAACGAGGTGACCCTGCCGGGCATGCTGGTGGGCACCCCCGCCTACCTCGCCCCCGAGCTGATCGAGGGCGAGCCGGTCGGGCAGCCCGCCGACGTGTTCTCCTGGGCCTCCACCGTGGCGTACGCGGCGACCGGGCGCCCGCCGTTCGGGACCGGTTCCGTGCACGGGGTCTGCTTCCGGATCCTGCGCGGGATGGCCGATCTGGACGGGGTCACCGAGCCGCTGCGCACGCTGCTCGAGCTCGCGCTGCGCCGTGACCCGGCGGAGCGGCCTCCGGCACAGTGGTTCGCAGGGGCGCTCCAGCAGTGGTGCGGCGACCCGGCCCAAGCCCCGCAGGAGCAGCGAGCGCCAGGGAACGTGCTTGGGTCGCGTGTCAAGGCCCAAGCACCGCGCGAGCGGAGCGAGCGCCAGGAAGCCAGCTGACGATGAGCACGGGTAGGGTGGCCGCGATGAAGGGGGTCAACACGTCCGGGGACCGCATCGGCCGCTACCGCTTGCTCCAGGTGCTGGGGGAGGGCGGGATGGGCGTCGTGCATCTGGCCGCCGATCCCGAGGGCCGCAAGGTGGCGATCAAGGTGCTGCGGCCACAGGTCGCGAATGACGCGACCGCGCTGCGCAGGCTGGCCCGTGAGGTCGACACGATGCGGCGGGTGCACAGCCCGCATGTCGCGGAGATCTTGGACGCTGATGTCACGGCGGTCAAGCCGTACATCGTGACGCAGTTCGTGCCGGGCCGCACGCTCGAGGAGTGGATCTTCGAACACGGTGCGTTGCGCGGCCGGGCGCTGAGCAGGCTGTCGACCGGGCTGGCGTCGGCGCTGGCCGCGATCCATGGTGCGGGCGTGATCCACCGTGATCTCAAGCCGGGCAATGTGATGCTGGTGGAGAGCGGCGAGCCGGTTCTGATCGACTTCGGTATCGCGCAGGCGATGGACGCGACCCGGTTGACGGCGACCGGTCTGGTCATCGGTACGCCGGGGTATCTGGCGCCGGAGATCATCGAGGGTGAGGAGGCGGGTGCGCCGGCCGATGTGCACTCGTGGGCGAGCACTCTGGTGTACGCGGCGACGGGCCGGCCGCCGTTCGGTTCGGGGACGTTCGAGTCGATCTTCTACAAGATCATGCAGGGTGAGCCGGATCTCGCCGGGGTACCGGAGGCGATGCTGCCGCTGGTCCGGGCGGCGATGGCGCGGCACCCGGCCGAACGGCCGACGGCGGTGATGCTGCTCCAGCTGGCCCGCCGGATCGATCTCGACGCCACGATCACCGATCACACCCGGATGGACTCGCCGGTCCGGGCCTTCACCCCCGTACCGCCGCAAGCGCCCCCGCCGGCCCCTCGGCAGTCGTACCAGCAGCCCAGCGACTTCAAGGGAATGCTGCCGCCCGCCGCGCCGCCCCCCACACCCACGCCCCCGCAGCCGTACCGGACCCCGCAGGCCCGCCCGCGCCGGCAGCCGGACTACCCCCCGTACGCACAACCGCAGCCGTACACCCCCCAGACCCGGCCCGACCAGGGCGGGCGGGACGTGGCCGGGCAGCAACCGCAGGCGTACGACCCGCACCGCCGGCAAGAGCGCCCGCCGGAACCGCCGAAGCCGGAGCGGCGCAAGCCGTACGGCTGGTACAAGGTGTGCAGCCTGGCCGCGCTGGCCGCCGTGCTCGGCTTCGCCTCGATCATCCCGGTGCTGACCGTCGCCGTCGTCCTGATCGGCGTGGTGGTGCTGCGGGCGATGGACCGCGCGGCGAAGACCATCGAGTCCAAGCGGGTACGGCGCGGGGACCGGGGCGGCGCGGACTTCGTGAGCGCCTTCGTCAGGACCCCCTTCGCGCTGCCCAGGGCGCTGCTCAGCTCGGCCCTCTGGGCGCCGCTCGGGCTGCTCGCGGGCGCCATCATCGTGCTCGTGCTGATGGCGGCCCATCCGGCGATGCGGGCCGACCAGGCGATCTCCTACGGGGCGATGGCGGTCGTCGCGCTGCAGTTCCTCGGCCCCGGCAGCACCGGGCCGCGCCGCCAGATGGCGCGGATCTGGGGGGCGTTCCTGCCCCGGCCCGAGCCTGCCGCGATCGTGGCGGTGGCGGTGGCCGTGAGCGCCGCCCTGCTCCTCGGTCTCGGGCTCAAGTCCACCCCTGACCTGCAGCCGTTGCGCTTCTCCAAGGAAGGCACCACGCTGAACCAGTTGAAGACCAGCATTCGCAGCCAGTTCGGACTCAACTAACCCGGAAGGCTCCCCGGCGATGCCCATCGAGGAGATGGAACACATCGGCCCGTACCGGCTCCTGGGCAAGCTCGGCCAGGGCGGGATGGGCGTGGTCTACCGAGGGGTGGATGACGCAGGCCGCGAGGTGGCCGTCAAGGTGATCCGGCCGGAGCTCGCCGACGATCATGCCTTCCGCCGCAGGCTGCTGCGCGAGGTCGAGACGATGCAGCGGATCCGCAGCCCGTATGTGGCGCGGATCATCGACGCCGACCTGCACGGCGAGCAGCCGTACATCGTCACGCAGTACGTCGCCGGGCACCCGCTGGACGACACGGTCCGGGCCACCGGGCCGCTGTCGGGCAAGCTGCTCGTCCAGGTGGCGGCGGGGCTCGCGGACGCGCTCAAGGCCATCCACGCGGCCGGGGTCGTGCACCGTGACCTGAAGCCCAACAACGTCATGCTGGTCAGCGGCGAACCCGTGGTGATCGACTTCGGCATCGCGCACGCCGCCGACGCCACCCGCCTCACCCAGACCGGAATGATCATCGGTACGCCCGGCTATCTCGCGCCCGAGGTCATCGACGGCGCGGCTCCCGGGCCGGCCATCGATATCTACGCGTGGGGGGCGACGGTGGCGTTCGCGGCCACCGGCCGGTCCCCGTTCGGTACCGGCTCGATGGAGGCGGTGCTGGCCCGGGTCATCCGGGGACAGCCCGATCTCGCCGGGGTCCCCCTGGATCTGGGCGGCGGCGTCCAGGTCGCGCTGTCGCGGGAGCCGGTCAGGCGGCCGACGGCGGAGCAGCTGAGCGGGTGGCTGCGCCAGCTCGCGTCCCCGGCGCCCACCCCCGTTCCGCAGACCCGGGCGCTGACCCCGGCACCGATGATGATGGTGGGCTCGGCGACGCCGCTGCCGCTTCCGGTGACGCCTCCGCCGATGGTGACCCCGCTTCCACCGGGCGCGGGCCGGGTCGATCTCGGCTGGTACAAGCTGATGGCCTATCTGATGGTGGCCGCCGCGGTGTGCCTGGTGGTCGAGCTGCCTGCGGTGGCCGGCACGCTGGTGGTGGCGACCGCGTGGTTCCTGCGTGCCGGGGACCTGGCCGTCCGGTCCCGGCGCGTTCCGGTGCGCGGTGTGCAGGACCTGCTGATCGCTCCGCTGCGGTTCCCCGGCAGCATGGCGGGCTCGTTCGTGCGCACCGGGTTCTCACTGCTGTACGCGGGAGTCGTGGCGTCCCTGGTGATGAGCGGACTCGAGGCGCTCACCAATCCGCCGGACGACGTGACCGTCGCGTCGGCCGCAGTAGGGGCCTGGGCGTACGTGATCCTGGCCGGGCCGTTGATGATGGGGCCGCGACGGCAGCTCGTGCGGGTGCTGTCGGCGGCCGCGCGGGACAGGCGCACGGTCATGATCACCGGGCTGTCCGCGGCGGGGATCGCGCTGGTGCTGCTGGGCCTCATGTGGGCCGACCAGCCTCGATGGGCCCCGATCACGACCTCCTATGATCAGCTGGGCAGCCTGCACGACCAGCTCAGAAAGCTGATCGACAACAGCAGGGGCCAGTAGATTTTGTAGTGAGGCTACCGACCGGTAACATCTGTTCTGGATGCTAGACAGGGACCCGGGGCCGAAGCTCGTTCGGGTGTTTGGCAGTCTGTAGCAGCGAATCGCATTGGCCACTCGGCCAACTGACTGCAGGGAGGTCGGCCACAGGCCATGAACATCGTCGTCTGCGTTAAGCAGGTCCCCGACACGGCGACCGAGCGTAAGTTGAAGTCCAGCGACAGCACCCTCGACCGTGAGGCCGTAGACGGTCTCATGAACGAGCTCGACGAGTACGCGGTCGAAGAGGCACTGCGCATCAAGGAAGCCCACGGTGGTGAGGTGACCATTCTCACCATGGGTCCGAGCACGGCGGCCGACACCATCCGCAAGGCACTGTCGATGGGGGCCGACAAGGCCGTGCACCTGTCCGACGACGCCCTGCACGGGTCCGACTCGCTGCAGACCTCGTTCGCGATCCAGCAGGTGCTCGGGCGGACCGGATTCGACCTGGTGATCCTGGGCTCGGAATCCACCGACGCCCGTACCGGCGTGCTCGCCGCGATGCTGGCCGAGCGCCTGGGCGTGTCCCAGGTCACGCTCGCCAACAAGGTCGAGATCGACGGCTCCACCATCCGGATCCAGCGGCAGACCGACTACGGTTTCGACCGGGTCGAGGCAAGCCTGCCGGCGGTCGTGAGTGTCGTCGAGAAGATCAACGAGCCGCGTTACCCCTCCTTCAAGGGAATCATGGCGGCCAAGAAGAAGCCGGTCGACGCCCCGTCCCTCGCGGACCTGGGGATCGACGCCGCGCAGGTGGGCCTGGCCGGCTCCGCGACCACGGTCGTGGACTTCGCCGAGGCGCCGCCGCGGGCCAAGGGCCAGATCGTCACCGACGAGGGGGACGGCGGCAGCAAGATCGCCGACTTCCTCGCCTCGAAGAAATTCGTCTGAGGGAGGACTGGCTGTGTCTGTTTCACCAACGCAGGGTGAGATTCTCGTCCTCGTCGACCACCTCGACGGAGAGCTCAAGAAGGTCACGCTCGAGCTGCTGACCCTGGCCCGCCGCCACGGCGACGCGGCCGCGGTGTGGATCGGTCCGGGCTACGAAGGCGCCAAGGAGAAGCTGGCCGAGTACGGTGCGGCCAAGGTCTACGTTGCCGCCTCCTCGGAGCTCACCGACTACGTCGTCGCGCCCAAGGCCGAGCTGCTGGCTCAGCTGGTGGCCGACAAGTCCCCGGCCGCGGTGCTCGTCTCCGCGACGGCCGAGGGCAAGGAGATCGCCGGGCGCCTGGCGGTCAAGATCAACTCGGGTGTGCTCACGGATGCGATCGGCCTGACCGACGGTTTCGTGGCAGAGCAGTCGATCTTCGGCGGCTCGACGGTCGTGCACTCGCAGGTGCGCCAGGGCACGCCGATCATCGCGGTCCGCCCGAACTCGACCGCGCCGGAGGCCTCGCCCTCCTCGCCGGTCGAGGAGGAGGTGAGCGTCGTGCTGTCCGACGCCGCCAAGGCCGCGAAGATCGTCGAGAAGGTCGTCCAGGAGAAGGGCGAGCGGCCCGAGCTCACCGAGGCGGCCATCGTCGTCTCCGGTGGTCGCGGGGTCGGCGGTGCGGAGAACTTCAAGGTCATCGAAGCTCTCGCCGACTCGCTCGGTGCGGCCGTCGGCGCCTCCCGCGCCGCGACCGACGCCGGGTGGTACCCGCACTCGTTCCAGGTCGGCCAGACCGGCAAGACGGTGTCGCCGCAGCTCTACATCGCGGTCGGCATCTCTGGTGCGATCCAGCACCGGGCCGGCATGCAGACCTCGAAGACGATCATTGCGATCAACAAGGACGCCGAGGCGCCCATCTTCGACCTGGTCGACTACGGCGTCGTCGGGGACCTCTTCCAGGTCGCCCCCGCCCTCACCGAAGAGATCAACAAGCGCAAGTAAATCGTTGAGTCGTGGCGTTTCCCGCACCGATTCTTCGATCGGTGCGGGAAACGCCAGCTTCTATTGGACGGCTCAACGCGTCAGGCGGCGATGAGTTCGCGGTCTTCGATGGGGGCGGCGGCGACGTCGGCCTGGGTGCTGATCGGGAGAAAACGGAACCCGGCCGCGACCAGCAGGGACAGGACGATCACCAGGCTGAGGGCCATCCGCAGCGACGACCCGTCGGACAGGAAGCCGATCACCACTGGCCCGAGCAGCAGGCCCCCATAGCCCATGGCACCGACCTGGGCCACCGACGCGGCACCCTGACCCGGAGCGGCCGAACCGGCCAGCGACATCATGATCGGTGAGACGGTGCTCACCATGGCGCCGGTCAGGAAGAAGCCGAACAGCGCGACCGGGGTCGCCGGTGCCAGCACGACGATGCTCATGGCGGCCGCGGTGCCCACGCCCGCGAGGGTCAGCAGCAGCCGCGTACCGAACCGGCTGCGCAGCCGGTCACCGATCAGCCGCCCGCAGAGCATCGCGAACTCGAACAACGGGTAGCCGAGCGCCGCCACGGCCTCGGTGGCATGCAGTTCCTGGTGCAGCAGCAGGCCGCTCCAGTCGGCGATGGCGCCCTCGGCCATGAACGCGATGAAGGCGAGCGCGCCGATCAGGTAGACCACCAGCGGCAGCCGGGCCCGGCCGTCCGCAGTCGCCGACACGGGAGCGGGCAGGTCCGCGAGGTAGGTACGGCCGACCGCCAGCGTGGCGGGCAGCACCACGAGCGCGGCGATCAGCACGGCCGGGGTGAAGGTCAGACCCAGGGCCGCGGTCAGCGAGCCGAACAACCCACCGCTCATCGCGCCCAGGCACCAGCCGGCGAACATACCGTTCAGTACCGGCCTGCCATAGGCCCGCTCGACCGCCGCGCCCTGGGCGTTCATTGCGATGTCCATCACGCCGAAGGCCATGCCGAACAGCGCGATCGCCACCAGGAGCAGCGGATAGGTCGGGGCGATCGCCACCAGGCCTGCGGTGAACGCGGCCAGCGGGGCGGCCGCCCGCAGCACCTTGCGGCTGTCGGTACGCGCCATCAGGCCGCGCAGGCCCTGCATGGCGATGATCGCGGCGACGCCCCAGGTGAGCAGGACCACACCGACCGCGCTGTCGCTGATGCCGTACTTGGCCGACAGCGCGGGCATCCGGGCCACCCAGACACCGCACAGCAGACCCCCGAGGGCGAAGGTGACGAAGGTCCCCAGCCTGGCCCGGGAGAGGCGGGACTGGAGGGCGCGGCGCAGCATGACGAGCTTCCTTTCAACGGGCGTACGAGCCGTATGCGGGAGGGCAAGAGGGGAGGGCGGGCTGAGCGAGGGGGCCCGGGCGGGCCGCGTCGTCTGGACTGAGGAGCGAGGGGGGAGCGTAGCGACTGAGTGACGAGGGAAGACGGCGCTCAAGGCCCGCCCGGCGCCGTGCTGCAGGCGCGGGCATGAACACAGCGCCGGAGACTAGCCGAGCAGGTCGAGCAGACGTTGTCGCATTGCGGCGTACTGCGCCGCGTCGTACAGCCTGGCGTTGTGCGCCGTCACTTCACACAGGCCCTCGCAGGCCAGCCGGGCGATGAGCCCGATGAGCGGGTCGGGGTCATCGCCCGGATCGGGCCGGTGCCAACGGCTGATCGCCTCGCGGAGCGGTGCGATCAGTTCCGGGGAGGCCGCGGCGGCCGTGATGGCCGTCCAGCGCCGCTGGGTGCGCTCGGAATCTTCACCGGCGAGGAAGTCGAAGGTGGCCTTGACGTAGGCACGGCTGTACGAGTCGCCCTCGTGCCGGGCCACGAGAGCGTCGAACTCTTCGATGAGCCGGGCCACGAGGGCTCTTATCAGGGCTTCCTTGTTCGGGAAGTGGTAGAGCAGCCCGCCCTTGCTCACGCCGGCGCGCTCCGCCACTGCGGCGAGAGTGAGGGCCTGGGTGCCGCGCTCGAAGAGCACGCACTCCGCGGCGTCAAGGAGAGCTTCATGCTTCATAATACGATCACTATACCGTCCAGACGGTACAGTCGCAAGCCTGATCATCGAGCATGCTTCTTTCCCGGTTAAGCTGGCGGCCGTGGTGACCTATCTCGACCACGCGGCGACCACCCCGATGTTGCCCGAGGCCGTCGAAGCGATGGCGGCCGAGCTCAGCCGGGTGGGCAACCCGTCGTCCCTGCACGCTCCGGGCCGGCGGGCCAGAAGGGTCGTGGAGGAGTCCCGCGAGATCATCGCCGAGGCCTTCCACGCCAGGCCGAGCGAGGTGATCTTCACTGGCGGTGGCACGGAGGCCGACAACCTCGCGGTGAAGGGCCTCTTCTGGGCCAGGCGGGACGCGGACCCTCGGCGCAACCGGATCCTGGCCAGTGCGATCGAGCACCATGCCGTCCTGGATGCGGTGCACTGGCTGGCCGACCACGAGGGCGCCAGGGTCGAGCTGATCGAAGTCGACGAGCTGGGCCGGGTGCACCCGGAGACCCTGGAGCAGATGATCGGTGACGACGTCGCGCTGACCACCGTGATGTGGGCCAACAACGAGGTCGGAACGGTACAGCCGGTCGCCGCGCTCGCCGCCCTCGCCAGGGCGCACGGCGTGCCCTTCCACAGCGACGCCGTCCAGGCCGCAGGTCAGCTCGACGTGGGTGGTACGGCCTTCGACGCGCTGACGATCAGCGGGCACAAGATCGGCGGCCCGCTCGGGGTGGGGGTCCTGCTGCTCGCCAGGGGAGTGGATCCGGTCCCGGTGCTGCACGGCGGCGGGCAGGAGCGCGATGTGCGTTCCGGTACTCTCGACACCCCCGCCATCGCGGGCATGGCGGTCGCGGTCCAGCTGGACGTGGCCCGGCGTGCGGAGAGCACGGCCCGGCTGACCCGGCTCCGCGACGAACTGATCGGCAGGGTACTGGCCGCCGTACCGGATGCGATCCTCAACGGCGACCCGGTGGACCGGCTGCCGGGCAACGCGCATTTCTCCTTCCCCGGCTGCGAGGGAGACGCGTTGCTCATGCTGCTCGACGCGCGCGGTATCGCCTGTTCCACCGGCTCGGCCTGCTCAGCCGGGGTCTCCCAGCCCAGCCACGTGCTGCTCGCGATGGGTGCCGACGCGCAGCGGGCCCGTGGCTCGCTGCGGTTCACCCTCGGCCACACCTCCACCAGTGCGGACGTCGACGCTCTCGCCGAAGCCATCGGCCCGGTGGTGGAACGCGCCCGCCGCGCCGGGTTCAGTTGAACACCTGGTTTGCTGGCGCTCGCTCCGCTCGCGCGGTGCTCGGGCCTTGACGCGCGGCCTTCCCTCGTCACTCAGTCCAGACCACGCGGCCCAAGCACTTAGAGCTGGAAGGGCGTGAGTGCGCGCCAGGCGGGGTCGGGTGCGGTGGCGACCTTGGCCTTGCCCTCGCCCCAGCCCGCGGCGAGCTGGTCGAGTTCGGCGAGCACTCCCGAGTCCGCGTCGGCGTAGAGATGGAAGACCCGCAGCCCGTCCCCGGTCACCCGCGCCGCGAGCACGGCACCGCGCAGCCCGTCGAGCCGCTTCTCCAGCTTGCGCAGCGCCGAGGCCGACGGTTCCACCGGCAGCCGGTCGGGGTTGCTGTGGGCGTACGGCACGGAGAGCTCGACGTGCAGGTCGCAGAGCGGGTGGTCCTGGCGGTGCAGCGGGAACCGTGCGGTGACGCCGGCAGGGTGCCCGCGGGGCGTACGTCCCTCCCCGGTGAGCCACTGGGGCCGCCGGAACGGCTCGGCGACCTGGTCCACGACGGCGGCCAGCGTCGCGGGCGGCAGCGCGTCGATGGGCGGCTCGATGGCGAGCTTCACGTCGCCCACCCAGCGGGCCACATCGTCCTCGCCGAGCGCCCAGTCGAGGACGTGCAGCGCCACCTGCAGCTGGGTCTCCTCGTCTACGAACAGGAAGTCGGGGTGGTAGGCGGTCAGGTGGATCCGGGCCCGCCCGGGGTCGGCCCGCATGCCGAGGCGCACGTAGTTCAGGTCGAACTCGTGCTCGCCGAGCACCAGCTTCTCGTTCAGCTTGGCAAGGTCGCTCTGACGGGCGGCGTGGAACGTCCATCCGGGCGCCGGCGGGGCTGCCCGCAGCCACCGTTCTGAGAGCCCGCGCAGCTCGGCGACCCCGCCGCCGGTCACGGTGAGGACGGGTCGCTGGCCGAGGTCCCACTGCAGCCCGGGATGGATCTTGTAGATCCGGTGGGCGAACTCCTCGGCGAGATCGGTGGACAGACCGTCGGCGAGCTGGGCCTCGATCCGGGCGCGGGCCTGGCCGAACCACTCCCAGAACTCGGAGATCGCGGGCAGGGACGGCGACGGCGTTTCGCGGGGGCGGCGGAAGATTCCCATAGCGCTCACATCGTACGGTGCCCCGGCGTTACACCGGTCCGTTGACTCGTGGCGTTTCCCGCACCGGAGGGCTGTGCGGTGCGGGACACGCCACGAGTCGACGGGAGGGCGCGTAATCTTGAGGGGTTATGGCTCTTCGCGTACTGGCCGCCATGTCGGGCGGCGTCGATTCGGCGGTGGCGGCGGCTCGGGCCGCCGAGGCCGGCCACGAGGTCACCGGCGTCCACATGGCCCTGTCCAGCAACCCCAAGTCCTATCGGACCGGTGCCCGCGGCTGCTGCACCCTGGAGGACTCCAGGGACGCGCGCCGGGCCGCCGACGTGATCGGGATCCCCTTCTACGTGTGGGATCTGGCCGAGCGGTTCGACCGGGACGTGGTCCAGGACTTCGTGGCCGAGTACGCGGCGGGCCGTACGCCCAACCCGTGCCTGCGCTGCAACGAGAAGATCAAGTTCGCGGCCCTCCTGGAGAAGGGCCGGGCGCTCGGCTTCGACGTGGTCTGCACCGGTCACTACGCCCGGCTCACCGACGGGGAACTGTGGCGCGGCATCGATGCCGGCAAGGACCAGTCGTACGTCCTGGCCGTGTGCACCAAGGAGCAGCTGGCGCACGCCATGTTCCCGCTCGGCGACACCAGCAAGGCCGACATCCGCCTGGAGGCTGAGCGGCGCGGCCTGCAGGTGGCGGACAAGCCCGACAGTCACGACGTCTGCTTCATCGCCGACGGCGACACCCAGGGCTTCCTCGCGAGCCGCCTCGGCAGCGCGCCCGGCAGGATCGTGGACGCCGACGGGAACCTCCTCGGCGAGCACGAGGGGGCGTACGGCTACACGGTCGGCCAGCGCAAGGGCCTGCGGCTCGGGCACCCGGCGGCGGACGGCAAGCCCCGCTACGTTCTGGACATCTCGCCGGTGACCAACACCGTGACGGTCGGCCCGCGCGAGGCCCTCGACGTGACGGAGATCATCGCCGAGCGCCCGGTGTGGCTGGCCCAGCCGGTCGCCGACTGCCAGGTGCAGCTCCGCGCACACGGCGAGGTCTACGACTGCACGGCCTCGCTGGAGGGCGATGCCGTACGGATTGCGCTGCACACCCCGGCGCGCGGGGTCGCCAGGGGCCAGGCCGCGGTGCTCTACGACGGAGACCGGGTGATCGGCTCGGCGACCATCGCGGTGGCCGATCGCGTCACGGCCTGAACGCGGTTCACCCGATAACCTGCACGGCCGGGCGGGCGATGCCGAGCAGATGGTCGGGCAGCTTTTCCTGAGGTACGGCCGCGCCGTCCAGCTGCAGGCCGACCGCCACGACCACTCCGCGCCTGAGGGTCACGAGCTGGGGGGCGTGCTGCGGATCGAAGGCCGCAGCGTCGCCCACCCCGATCAGCGCGACCCTGCTGCCCTTGGCCGCCCCCTCGGCCTGCCACAGGTCGACCCCGGTCTTCAGGTCGAGCCTGCGTTGGTACGACACGGTCAGCACGGCGGGCACCGTGACCTTGCCGACCGTGGCCGTACCCACGAATTCGACGACGTGGGAGTCAGGCCCGCGCTCAACGTCGCAGCCGGTCACCTTGCCCTGCATCGCGGTCCTGACCAGCGCGCGGTCCAGCGACCGGCAGAGGTCCGGGGCGGGAATCGGCGTCTGGTGCGCGGTCACTGACGGTTCCTGCTGGCAGCCGGGCAGACTCACCACCGCAGCCAGGGCCAGGCCGCAGGCGAAGAATCGGGAGGTCATGGGCGGCAACGGTAACGTTCGCCCTGTGTCAGAACCACTGAGCCTTCCCTGGTCGCCCGGTAGCGCCTCCGGAATCGGATCCTATCCGGGCGAAGACCCCGCCGAGACGCTCCGGGTGGTGCTCGGCGAGCTGCCGTCGCTGCCACACCTGCCCGAGCTGCCGGAGCGGGGGCCGGGCGCGGACCTGGTGGGCCGTACCGCGGGGCTGCTCGTCGATCTCTTCGTGGAGTTGCAGCCCTCCGGGTGGCGGTTCGCCGACCGGCCCGGCCGCGACGCGCGGCGCGCGTATGACCATCTGTCCAGGGACCTGGACACGCTGGAGGAGCTGGCGGGTTCGCACATCGGGCCGCTGAAGATCCAGGTCTGCGGTCCGTGGACGCTGGCCGGCTCCATCGAGCTGCGGTACGGCGACAAGGCGCTGGCCGACCCCGGCGCCTGCCGGGACCTGATCGCCTCGCTGGCCGAGGGGGTGACCGCGCACGTGGCGGATGTACGGCGGCGGCTGCCGAACGCCGAGATCCTGCTCCAGGTGGACGAGCCGGGGCTGCCCGGTGTGCTGGCCGGTACGGTCCCCACCGCGAGCGGGTTCGGGCGGCTGCGGGCCGTGGAGGCCTCGGTGGCCGAGGAGGGGCTGCGCGCCGTCCTGTCGGCGTCGGGCGCCTTCCCGATCGTGCACTGCTGCGCCCAGGACGTGCCGTTCGCGCTGCTGCGGGGGGCGGGCGCCCGCGCGATCGCGGTGGACGCCGCGATGATCCCGGTCAGGAACGACGATGTGATCGGCGAGACGATCGACGCCGGGATCGGGCTGCTGCTCGGCGTGCTGCCGGGCGTGGACACCGCGCTGCCCTCCCTCGCCGCGACCGCCAAGCCCGCACGCGACCTGTGGCGGAGGTTCGGCTTCGCCGCCGCGCGGCTCCCCGAACAGGTGGTCCTGACACCTTCGTGCGGGCTCGCCGGGGCCTCTCCGCCGTACGTCAGGACCGCCCTCGCCCGCTGCCGTGAGGCCGGACGGATGCTCTCGGAAGCACCGGAATAGCCGCTCTCGCCGAACTGTCGGTGGGTCGGTTAAGAATGAACGGACAGCAGGTCGCGGACAGAGGAGCGCGCAGATGAGCGAGCAGGCGGCGGCACGGCACGCCGAGCTGAGCCGGGAGATCGACGAGGCCAACTACCGCTACTACATCCTGGACGACCCGACCTTCAGCGACATCGACTACGACGGGCGGATGCGCGAGCTGGCGGAGCTGGAGGAGCGGCATCCCGTGCTGGTCACCCCCGGCTCGCCGACCCAGCGGGTCGGCGCGGCGATCACCACGGACTTCGAGAACGTCGCCCATCTGGAGCGGATGCAGAGCCTCGACAACGCGATGGACGCCGACGAGCTGCTGACCTGGGGCGACCGGGTGGTGAAGGGGATCGGCGAGGTCCCCGGCTACCTGTGCGAGCTGAAGATCGACGGCCTGGCGATCGCGCTGGTGTACGAGCACGGGCGGCTGATCCGGGGGATCACCAGGGGCGACGGCAGGACCGGTGAGGACGTCACCAACAACATCAAGACGATCGCGGCCATCCCGGCGGTGCTGACCGGCGACGACGTTCCCGAGCTGCTCGAGGTCCGTGGTGAAGTGCTCTTCCCGGTCGAGGCCTTCGAGCGGCTCAACGCCACGCTGGCCGAGACCGGCGAACGGGATCCGTTCCGCAACCCCCGCAACGCCGCCGCCGGTTCGCTCCGGCAGAAGGACCCGCGGGTCACCGCGCAGCGGGCGCTCAGCATGATCGTGCACGGCTTCGGGACCTGGCGGGGCGGGCCGCAGCCCGAGTCGCAGGCACACTCCTACGAGCTCATGAAGGGCTGGGGCCTGCCGGTCAGCGACCGGTTCAAGGTGGTCCCCGATCTGGCCGGGGTCCAGGAGTACATCGCCTACTACGGCGAGCACCGGCACGACCCGTCGTATGAGATCGACGGTGTGGTGGTGAAGGTCGACGACCTCGCGCTGCAGCGGCGCCTCGGCTCGACGAGCCGGGCGCCCCGCTGGGCGATCGCGTTCAAGTACCCGCCCGAGGAGGTCAACACCCGGCTCCTCGACATCAAGGTCGGGGTCGGCAGGACCGGCCGGGTCACCCCGTACGGCGTGATGGAGCCGATCACGGTCGCCGGTTCCACCGTCGCCTACGCCACTCTGCACAATGCCAGCGAGGTCAGGCGCAAGGGCGTCATGATCGGGGACACCGTGGTGCTGCGGAAGGCCGGTGATGTGATCCCGGAGATCGTCGGCCCGGTGGTCGCGCTGCGCGACGGCTCCGAACGTGAGTTCGTGATGCCGTCGGAGTGCCCCGAATGCGGCACCGAACTGGCGTACCAGAAGGAGGGCGATGTCGACATCCGCTGCCCGAACGCGCAGTTCTGCCCGGCCCAGCTCCGGGAGCGGATCTTCTTCATCGGCCGTCGGACCGTCCTGGACATCGAGGCGCTCGGCTATGTCGGCGCCGGCGCGCTGACCCAGCCGCTGGAGCCCTCGGACCCGCCGGTCAAGAGCGAGGGCGACCTGTTCGATCTCACGGTCGAGCAGCTTCTTCCGATCAGGAGCGTGGTCCGCGAGCCGCGTACCGGGCTGCCCAAGATCGATCCGAAGACCGGCGAGCCGAAGGTCGTCACGTTCTTCGCCAACAAGGAAGGCGAGGCCAAGAAGACCGTCGACAAGTTCTTCGAGGAGCTGGAGAAGGCCAAGCGGCAACCGCTCTGGCGGGTCCTGGTCGCGCTCTCGATCCGGCATGTCGGGCCGTCGGCCGCGCAGGACCTGGCCCGTGAGCTGCGTTCCCTGGACGTCATCGCGGCGGCCTCCGAGGAGGAACTGGCGGCCGTCGACGGGGTGGGCCCGACGATCGCCGCGTCCATCAGCGACTGGTTCGCCGTGGACTGGCACCGCGAGATCGTCGAGAGGTGGCGGGCGGCCGGGGTCCGGATGGAGGACGAGGGCGCCGACGAGGGGCCCCGGCCCCTGGAGGGCGTGACCGTGGTGATCACCGGTTCGCTGGAGACCTACAGCCGGGACTCGGCCACCGAGGCCGTACAGGAACTGGGCGGCAAGGTCAGCGGCTCGGTGTCGAAGAAGACGACCTTCGTGATCGTCGGGGACAGCCCGGGTTCGAAATATGACAAAGCGGTCAAATTGGGTGTTCCGGTCATCAATGAGGATGGGCTCCGGGTGCTGCTCGCGGAAGGGCCAGATGCGGCCAAGGCCGTAGCCGTCAAGGCGGACGAATAGCCCTGATGTAGTACTGGGTAGCCGCTCCCGGGCGACCAGTGTGAAGTCGCCCATCGGGATTGTGTCGCTACGTAGCGAGTTCATATCGGTTTTGAACGGGAAGTAACGGAACGTACGCAACCGGTTTCGCGAAGTTGACCAAAGGCCGTACTCTCCCTTCAGCACCTCAAACCGGAACCCCCCCGGCCGAGTCGGTCCGGAGGCCTACGCCTCGAGGACGGTGATGAAGGACCCGAACAACACCCGGGATACCGTGCCGCGTCCCGGATCCCCGCTGTGGATCTACCTGCTCTGCGTCACGGTGGCGGGCACCGCCGTCCTGGCGTTCGCGCTCGGCAGGCTCGCCGTGCCCGACCTCAAGGGGATCGCCGACGATCCCGTCTTCTGGTTGCTCGGCTCCTTCA
The DNA here is from genome assembly GCA_025964615.1 of Actinomycetes bacterium. GTDB lineage: Bacteria > Actinomycetota > Actinomycetes > Streptosporangiales > Streptosporangiaceae > RYN-227. Next base: position 13,250 of record JAOPYM010000380.1, on the reverse strand, counting down.
TCGTCTTCGGCGAACTCCGCCCGATCATCACCCCCGGCGCGGCGGAGAACAACGGCGCGACCACCTCCACGAGCTTCTCCTTCGCCGCACTGCTCTACGCCGGGCTCCCGGTCGCGGCCGGCCTGCAGGCCGCCGCGGTCCTGGTCTGCGGCCTGCTGCGGCGGCGGGCACCGCACCGCATCGCCTTCAACATCGCCCAGTTCGCGCTCAGCATGGGTGCCGCCGCCCTGGCCCTGGGACTGTTCGGGATCACTCCGTCCCCCTCCCGCCTGTGGGTTCCGGCCGGCGCTCAACTGCCGCTCGTGGCGCTGGCCGGCGCCGCCTACTTCCTGGTCAACAACGGCCTGGTCAACGGTGCCATCGCCCTCCACGAGCGGCTCTCCATCACGAAGGCCGTACGCCTCGACCTGGGCTACCAGGTCCTCGTCCACCTCGCGCTGCTCGGCCTGGCGCCGTTCGTGGTCGTCGCGATGGCCCGGTCCGCGGCCTTCATCCCGCTGATCGTGCTGCCCTTCATCGCCGTCTACCTCAATGCCTCGGGTTCGGTACGACGTGAACACCAGGCCCTGCACGACGGGCTCACCGGGCTGCCCAACCGCAAGCTGCTGATCATGCGGACCGAGGAGGCGCTGCACGAGTCGCGCCGCAGCCACACCGGGGCCAACCCGTCCGACCTCAAGGTCGGGCTCTTCCTCCTCGACCTGGACCGCTTCAAGGAGGTCAACGACACCCTGGGGCACGCCACAGGGGACCGGCTGCTCCAGCTCGTCGCGCACCGCCTCACGCACAGCGTGCGGCCCGGGGACCTGGTCGCGCGGCTCGGCGGCGACGAGTTCGCCGTCCTGCTGCCCACCATCCGCGACGCCCAGGCCGCCAGGGAGGTGGCCGTACGGCTGCGAGCCGCGCTCAGCGAACCGGTGCGCCTGGACGGGATGACCTTCGACCTGGAGGGCAGCGTCGGGATCGCCCTGCACCCCGACCACGCTCCCGACTTCGAGCTGCTCCTGCAGCGGGCCGACGTGGCCATGTACGTCGCGAAGGAGAGCCGGAACGGGGTGGAGATCTACTCCCCGGCCAAGGACCGCAACTCGCCCGCCCGGCTCGGCATGCTCGGCGACCTGCGCCGGGCCATCGACCGGGAGGAGCTGGAACTGCACTACCAGCCCAAGATCAACCTGGTCGACGGGCGCCTCGCCGGGATGGAGGCACTGCTGCGCTGGCGGCACCCGAAGCGGGGCCTGGTCGGTCCCGAGGAGTTCCTGCCGATCGCCGAGCAGACCTACCTGATGCGGTCGATCACCCACTATGTGGTCGAGTCCGCACTCGGCCAGGCCGCAGCCTGGTGGGCTGAGGAGTTCCCCGTGCAGGTCGCGATCAACGCGTCGGGCCGGGACCTGCTCGACGTCGGGCTCGCCGACACGATCGCGAACGGCCTCGTCGAACGAGGACTGCCCGCCGCGGCGCTGCAACTGGAGATCACCGAGCGGATCCTGATGAACGAGGCCGCCTACGCCGGTGAGACGGTGCTGGCCCTTGGCCGGCTCGGCATCCCGCTGAGCCTGGACGACTTCGGCACCGGCTACTCGTCGCTGGTCCGGCTGACCCGGCTGCCGGTCGAGGAGATCAAGATCGACTCCTCGTTCGTGCGGCGGCTCCTCACCTCCTCCGACGACGTGGTGATCGTACGGTCCATCGTGGATCTCGTACGGACCCTCGGGCTGCGCTCGGTGGCCGAGGGCGTCGAGGACGCCAGGACCGCTCAGCTGCTGCGCGATATGGGGTGCGACGCCGCTCAGGGCTGGCACTTCGGCCGGCCCATGGACCCGGTCACCGCGACGGCCTGGCTGCGCGGCCGCCGCAGCCACGACACAGTCGATTCCAAGTTCATGGCGTAGCCACGACGGGTAATCGAGTCGGTCCGCCGGGTGCGCGTCAAGGCCCGGGCACCGCGCGAGCGAAGCGAGCGCCATTAGTATGGCGTTCAACCCACTCGATCTCCGGAACGGCTTCCGACTATGTCCATCACCCGTGACGAGGTCGCTCACCTCGCCCGGCTGTCCAGGCTGGCGCTCGGCGAGGATGAGCTCGAACACTTCGCCACCCAGCTCGATGTGATCATCTCCGCGGTCGCACGCGTCCAGGAGGTGGCCGCGGACGACATCCCGCCCACGTCGCACGCGCTGCCGTTGACCAACGTCTTCCGGCCCGACGAGATCCGGCCGTCGCTCACCCCGCAACAGGCCCTGGCGGGTGCGCCCGCCGCCGAGGAGGACCGTTTCCGGGTGCCGCGGATCCTGGACGAGGAGGCCTGATGCTGATCAAGAAGAGTGCCGTCGAGCTCGGCCAACTGATCGCCGCCGGTGAGGTGTCCGCCGTCGAGGTGACCCAGGCCCACCTGGACCGGATCGCCGTCGTCGACGACCGCGTCCACGCCTTCCTGCATGTCGGCAGCGGCTCCGCCCTGGAGCAGGCCGCCGCGGTGGACGCCCGGCGTGCCGCAGGCGAGACGCTCGGCCCGCTGGCCGGGGTACCGATCGCCCACAAGGACGTCTTCTCCACGCACGACATGCCGACCACCGCGGCCTCCAGGATTCTGCAAGGCTGGCGGCCGCCGTTCGACGCGACCGTCACCGCCCGGCTCCGTGCCGCGGGCCTGGTGATCCTCGGCAAGACCAACATGGACGAGTTCGCGATGGGCTCCTCCACCGAGAACAGCGCGTACGGCCCCACGCACAACCCGTGGGACCTGACCAGGATCCCCGGCGGCTCCTCGGGCGGTTCCTCGGCGGCGGTGGCGTCCTACGAGGCGCCCCTTGCCACCGGCACCGACACAGGCGGTTCGATCCGGCAGCCCGCCGCGGTCACCGGCCTGGTCGGCATGAAGCCCACCTACGGCGGCTCCTCCCGGTACGGGCTGATCGCGTTCGCGTCCTCCCTCGACACGCCGGGGCCGTTCGCCCGCAACGTGCTCGACGCGGCGCTGCTGCACGAGGCCTTCTCCGGGCACGATGTCATGGACTCCACGTCCATCGACGCCCCCGTGCCCTCGGTGGTGGCGGCCGCACGCCAGGCGGACGTCGCGGGCCTTCGCGTAGGGGTCGTCAGAGAGTTCTCCGGGGACGGCTACCAGCCGGGCGTCCTGGCCCGTTTCCACGAGGCCACCGAGCTCCTGGAGTCGCTCGGCGCCAAGGTCGTCGAGGTCTCCTGCCCCGCCTTCGACTACGCGCTCCCGGCCTACTACCTGATCGCGCCGTCCGAGGCATCGTCCAACCTGGCCCGCTTCGACGCCATGCGGTACGGCCTCCGGGTGGGCGACGACGGCTCCCGCTCCGCCGAAGAGGTCATGGCGCTCACCCGGGCCGAAGGGTTCGGCGCAGAGGTGAAGCGCCGGATCATCCTGGGCACCTACGCCCTGTCGTCGGGTTACTACGACGCCTACTACGGCAAGGCCCAGCAGGTCCGCACGCTGATCTCCCGGGACTTCGACGCCGCGTTCGAACAGGTGGACGTGCTGGTCTCGCCGACCACGCCTACCACCGCCTTCCCGATCGGCGAGCGTGCCGACAACCCGATGGCCATGTACCTGGCCGACCTGTGCACGATCCCGTCCAACATGGCCGGCAACGCCGCCATCTCGGTACCCTGCGGCCTCGCCGACGAGGACGGCCTCCCGGTCGGCCTGCAGATCATGGCCCCGGTCCTGGCCGACGACCGCGTCTACCGGGTCGGCGCCGCAGTCGAAAAGGCCCTCGAGGACCGCTGGGGCGGTCCCCTTCTCGGAAAGGCTCCGCAGCTGTGAGCACCGACACGGTCATGGCCTACGACGAGGCGCTGGCGAAGTTCGAGCCCGTACTGGGTCTGGAGACCCACATCGAACTGGGCACCGCCTCGAAGATGTTCTGCGGGTGCGCGACGACCTTCGGGGCGCAGCCGAACACTCAGGTGTGCCCGGTCTGCCTGGCCTTCCCCGGCTCCCTGCCGGTGGCCAACCGCGCGGCGATCGAGGGCATCATCAAGATCGGCCTGGCGCTGAACTGCACGATCGTGGAGTGGTGCCGCTTCGCCAGGAAGAACTACTTCTACCCGGACATGCCGAAGAACTACCAGATCTCCCAGTACGACGAGCCGATCTGCATCAACGGTCACCTGGACGTCGAGGTCGAGGGACGCACGTACCGGATCGAGATCGAGCGCGTCCACATGGAGGAGGACACCGGCAAGTCGCTGCACGTCGGCGGCGCGACCGGCCGTATCCAGGGAGCCGACTACTCGCTGGTCGACTACAACCGGGCGGGCATCCCGCTGGTGGAGATCGTCACCAAGCCGGTCGAAGGCACCGATGTGCTCGCGCCCGAGGTCGCTAAGGCCTACGCCACAGAGCTGCGCGAGCTGGTGCGAGCGCTCGGGGTCTCGGATGTGCGCATGGAGGAGGGCTCCATGCGCTGCGACGTCAACGTGTCCCTGATGCCCCGCGGGGCGAAGGAATGGGGCACCCGGACCGAGACCAAGAACGTCAACTCCCTGCGCTCCGTCGAGCGGGCCGTACGGTCGGAGATCGAACGGCAGGCGGCCATTCTCGATGAGGGCGGCCGGATCCATCAGGAGACCCGGCACTTCAGCGAGGCCACCGGCACGACCACCAGCGGCCGGAGCAAGGAGGAGGCCCAGGACTACCGGTACTTCCCCGAGCCCGACCTGGTCCCGATGGCGCCGTCGCGGGAGTGGGTGGAGGAGATCCGCGCGAGCCTGCCGGAACTGCCGGCCGCCCGCCGCAGCCGGGTACAGGGGGAGTGGGGGCTCAGCGATCTGGAGCTGAGGGACGTCGTCAACGCCGGCGCCCTCGACCTGATCGAGGAGACCATCGCGGCCGGTGCCGACGCGGGTTCCGCGCGCAAGTGGTGGATGAACGAGCTGTCCAGGCACGCCACCGTGCAAGGCGTCGAGCTGGCCGAGCTGCCGATCACCGTGGAGCAGGTCGCCCGCATCCAGGCCCTGGTCGTCTCCGGGGACCTCAACGACAAGCTGGCCCGCCAGGTCTTCGAGGGCGTGCTCGCCGGTGAGGGCACCCCGGACGAGGTCGTGGCCGCCCGCGGCCTCAAGGTCGTCAGCGACGACGGCGCCCTGTCCGCGATCATCGACCAGGTGATCGCCGACAATGCCGACACCGCCGACAAGATCCGTTCTGGCAAGGTCGCCGCCGCGGGAGCCCTCGTCGGCGCCGTCATGAAGGCCAGCCGGGGCCAGGCCGACGCCGCCCGCGCCCGAGAACTCATCCTCGAAAAGCTCTCCTGACCCGCACCCCGAACAGGAACCTCCGTTGAGTCGCCCAATAGCAGCTGGCGTTTCCCGCATCGGAACACGAAACGGTGCGGGAAACGCCACGGCTCAACGGAAGGGGCCGGTAGGTTGCGGGTTATGGTGGATGGATCATCGTTTGGGGGGCTTCCTGCTGGTCTGCCGGCGGGGCGGCTGATCGTTCCGGATCTGGACTTCGCCGACGACATGTGGGCGGGCACGCCGGTCCTGTGGGTGTCGGACGAGATCGTGCCGGATGCCGGGGAGCGGTGGGAACGGCTCTACGTGGCGCATCCGGAGACGGGGCTCTATCCGCTGCTCCTCGAAGGGCTGCGGAGTGACGCGGACCGGCCCTGGCGCGTGGGCGAGCTCAGTCCGGTCGCCGAGGGGGCGATCGACGCACTGACGGCCGAAGGGGTGCTGCGCAGGTTCTGGTCGGACGTCACCGACGAGGACGACGAGGATGTCCCGCCCTACGAGGACTGGCCGGGTCTTGCGGGGGCGGGCGTGCGGGTGGCCGAACCCGGGGACGCCGCCAGGGAGCATGCCGAGCTCTGGGCCAAGGACGGCGTGCTGCTCGGCCTGGTGCCGGCCGCGCGCGGCGCGGACGCGCTAAGCCTCGCGGGCTGGGGCGGGCCCCTGAACCACACGAACTTCACCCAGGAGATCTCGGCGGTCGTGCGCTCCTGGGAGGACCGGTTCGGGGTACGGGTGGTACGGGTGGGGTTCGATACCCTGGACCTGTCGGTGGCCGCACCGCCCGTCACGATCGAGCAGGCCAGGCACATCACAGCCGAGCACTACGCCTTCTGCCCGGACAACATCTGGCAGGGCGGCGCGGGCTTCGAGGAGTACGCAGCCGACCTCGTCGACGCCGACCACTGGTCCTTCTGGTGGGATTGACCTGCGGGGCTGTGGCCGGGATTGGGCTGGTGGCATGACGACGGTGTGGGTGGCGCGGCCGGAGATCGTGGTGGAGCTCGATGGGCTCGGCGTGACGGTCGCGCTGTACGACGGGACGGGGGAGCCGCCGGGCCCGCCGGAGACGGTCGACTTCTACGTCCCTGGGCTGCTGCCGGCCCGGGAGAGCCTGAAGATCATGTCCCGGATGCCGGCCCTGCGAGTCGTACAACTGCAGAGCGCCGGGGTCGACCATGTACGCCCCTTCGTGCCGCCGGGGGCGGTGCTGTGCAACGCGAAGGGCGCGCACGACGCGGGCACCGCCGAGTGGTGCGTCGGCGCGATCATCGCGTCCCAGCGCGACTTCCCCGAGTTCGCCGCCGCCCAGCGGGACGGCCGCTGGGCCTACCACCAGACCGGGACGCTGGCCGACTCCCGCATCCTGATCGTGGGGGCGGGCTCCATCGGGCACGCTCTGGAACGCCGCCTTGAGCCGTTCGAGGTGGAGATCACCAGGGCCGCCAGAACGGCCAGGCCGGGCGTGCACGGCATCGCCGAACTCCCCGACCTGCTCCCGGACGCCGACATCGTCGTACTCCTCGTCCCATCGACCCAGGAGACCAAGGGCCTGGTGGACCGGGACTTCCTGGCCCGGATGAAGGACGGGGCGCTCCTGGTCAATGCGGCCCGGGGCACCGTCGTCGACACCGGCGCGCTCCTGGCCGAGACCGGCAAGGGCAGGTTGCGGGCGGTGCTGGACGTCACGGACCCGGAACCGCTGCCGCCGGACCATCCGCTCTGGCGGGCGCCCGGGGTGTTCATCACCCCGCATGTCGCCGGTTCCACACCCGCTTCCACCCGGCGCGTCGCCCGGCTGGTCAGGGCGCAGGTCGCCAGGTACATCTCCGGTGAGCCACTGGTCAACGTCATCTCAGGTTCCTACTAAAAGCGATCAGCCCGGCGCGACTACACGTAGTGTTCGGTTGTCGCCGAGGGGACGCACACCCTCAATCGCTCCGTGACCTACAGAACGTACATTGAGCAACACGAACCCGCCCGTGATCCGCATCTGCGGATCATCGCCCCGCCTGCTGAAACGACCTTGCTGACATCCGACCGGCTCTGCCGATGCGTTTGCGCCGACCGGCGCCTGCCCGACCCCGTAACGGGGTGCGGGCATGTCGCCCTGCGTGCCACCCCGAAGGGGGGCAAGTGAAGGACGTCAGGCTCCGCCGGCTACTGCCGTTCGGTGCCGCCGTCGTGCTCGGCCTGCTCTACGCGGCCGGTGCGATCTTCGGCGGCGGAAGTACGGCGGCCGCCTGGGCACCTGTGGTCGCCGTCGCCGGAGTCGCGGGCTCCCTCTTCTACGCCTCGCAGCGCGCTCGTGACAAGGTCAGCCGCGAGGCATGGCGCTGGTTCGCGGTCGCCGCGACCTGCTGGAGCGTCGGGGCCACCATCAACGCGGTCTCCCGGATCGTGCTGAGCAGGGCCGTCGTCTCCCTCTCCCTCGGTGACCTGTTCAACCTGGTGGCGGTGATCGCGCTCGCGATCGGGTTCATCGTGCCGGTACGGCTCGACCGGAACACGCGTACCTGGGTGCGGTATGCGGCCGACACCTACGTGTGCGCCGCCGCGCTGTTCGTACTCGGCTGGGTGGCGCTGTTCGGGCAGCTCTACCAGCTGTCCGGGGAGTCCCCGGGCGAGTTCCTGGTCGAGCTGATCTACCCGCTCGTCGACGCCGTGCTGGTCTGCGCCGTACTCCCGTTCGTGCTCGGCAGCCGTCCCGGGCACCGCAGGTCCGCGCTGATGGCGTACGGCGCGCTGGTGGCGATCGCCACAGCCGACGTGATCGCCACGGCCGTCCGGCTGCGCGGCGGCGCGGTACCGGGCAATGCCGGTGACGTGGCGCGCTTCGCAGGTCTGCTGCTGCTCGGGGCGGCACCGTGGGTGGAGAGCGGGCCGCCCGCAGACGACACCGGCGAGCCGCACGGCACCATGATCGGCCCCGGCATCACCCCGGCCGCGGCGGCGGGCGCCGCCGCCCTCTTCGTGGCCGGGCACTCGCTCACCGGCGCGCACGGCCTGGAACCGGTGGTATCCATCGTCGCGGGCTCCGCGACGCTGGTGCTGCTGGCCCGCCTTGCCGGGCTGCTGCACGAGAACGAGGGACTGCGGCGGGCCGTCGGCGCCAGCGAGGAGCACTTCCGGGCGCTCGCCGAGAGCGTCAACGGGGTCGTGCTGATCTGCGACCTCGAAGGCAACGTCCAGTACGTGAGCGTCGGCGCTCAGCAGACCTTCAGGTACGAGCCGGGCGAACTGCTCGGGCGGCCCCTGCAGGAGATCATCCATCCCGAGGACCTGCCCCGCGTCGAAGAGCTCTTCGCCGAGTTCGTGGAGGGGTTCCCGGAGGGCCTGCCAGACGGGACCGATGCGGACACCGAGCCCGAACAGCCGATGGCGAAGGCGCTGAAGCTGGCCTACCGGGTACGGGCCGCGGACGGCACCTGGCTGCCCACCGAGTCGACCATCTCCCGGTACGCGCGCTCCAGCGACGAGTCCGGCGGCAGGCTGCTCGTCACCACCCGCGACCTCAGCGAGCAGGCCGCCCTGCAGCGTCAGGTCACCCACCTGACCTTTCACGACGGCCTGACCGGCCTGCCGAACCGGGCGTACTTCGAGGAGCGCACCAGAGAGGTCCTCGCCAGGCAGGAGCCCGCCAGGGTCGCCGTCGTCTTCGTCGACCTGGACGGGTTCACCGCCGTCAACGACTCGGCCGGGCACGCCGCCGGTGACCAGGTGCTGGCCCAGGCCGCCCGGCGGCTGCGCGGCGCGGTCCAGGCCGAGGACACCGTGGCCCGCTGGGGCGGTGACGAGTTCGCCGTACTGGTGGAGAACCCGGCTGAGGGCCAGGCCGTGGTGGACCTGGCCGAGCGGCTCCTGCGGGACCTGTCCGAGGAGCCCTACCGCGTGGGGAACCGGGGCATCGCGCTGACCGCCAGTGTGGGCATCGCCTTCGCCGAGGACGGGCTCGCGTCCGGCGACCTGATCCGTAACGGAGATCTGGCCATGGCCCGGGCCAAGGAACTGGCCGGCGGGCGCGTCGAGTTGTTCGCCGCGCACATGCATGCCGACGTCGTACGCCGCCTGGAGCTGGGCGGGGACCTGCAGCGGGCGCTCGCCGAGGAGCAGTTCTCGGTGGAGTTCCAGCCGGTCGTGGAGCTGTCCACGAAGCGGATCACCGGGGTCGAGGCGCTGGTGCGCTGGCGCCGGGACGGCGAGTTCGTACCGCCGGAGGAGTTCATCGGACCAGCCGAGGAGTCCGGCCTGATGATCCCGCTGGGCAACTGGGTGCTGCGTGAGGCCTGCCGGGAGGTGTCCGGCTGGCGGGCGCAGTCCTGGGAGATCGGCCTTTCGGTGAACTTCACCGCCCGGCAGATCGCCGCCCCCCGGTTCGTGGATTCGGTGGCCTCGATCCTCGAGGAGACCGGGCTGCCGCCGCACGCCCTCACCCTGGAGGTGAAGGAGGAGGTCCTCGTCGAGGACGACCAGAACGTGGAGCGCCTGTCGGCCCTGCGTGATCTGGGCGTACGGCTCGCCATCGACGACTTCGGCACCGGGTACGCCTCGATGGCCTATCTCGGCCAACTGCCCGTCGACGTGATCAAGATCGACCCTTCGTTCGTGGCGGGTCTGGGCTCGGACGAGACGCTCACGCTGCTCACCCGGACGATCGTGCGGCTCGGCCACGATCTGGGCCTGGCGGTGGTCGCCGAGGGTATCGAGCGGCCCGAGCAGCTGGACCTGCTGCGCGAGATGGGCTGCCCGCGGGGCCAGGGCTTCCTGGTGGCCCGCCCCATGCCGGCGGAACGGATCGCCGCGCTGGCCCCGGCTTCGGTCCCCGTGCGGGGGTCCGCGGTGTCCGCGGGATAACCTGGAGCCTGGGCGTGTGGAAGCCATCCACATGGTGAGACATTCGCAACATGGATTTGACCGGGCGCTGGAAGTCGGCCAAGGTGGACTCGTGCAGCAGAACCCCGCAATCCTCGTAGTACTCGGCAGGCGCGCAGCCTGACTGAGTGCAGGTTCGCGCGCGCCCCTCGATCGCCACCAGGCGGTGAGGGGTTTTTTGTTGGCCGCCCTCCCTCGGAGCAAGGAACGAAACAGATGACCGAGCAGATGACCGGAGCCCAGGCGCTGGTGCGCGCCTTGGAACTCGTCGGCGTCGACACCATCTTCGGGATACCCGGGGGGGCGATCCTCCCGGCGTACGACCCGCTCTTCGATTCCGAGCAGATCCGCCACATCCTTGTACGGCACGAGCAGGGGGCCGGGCACGCCGCGCAGGGCTACGCCCAGGCGACCGGCAGGGTCGGGGTCTGCATCGCGACCAGCGGCCCGGGCGCGACCAACCTGGTCACCCCCATCGCGGACGCCTACATGGACTCCGTCCCGATCGTGGCCATCACCGGTCAGGTGGCGAGCGCCTCGATCGGCACGGACGCCTTCCAGGAGGCGGACATCGTCGGCATCACCATGCCGATCACCAAGCACAACTTCCTGGTCACCGACCCCGCCGACATCGGCCGTACCATCGTCGAGGCCTTCCACATCGCCGGGACGGGCCGGCGGGGGCCGGTCCTGGTCGACATCGCCAAGGACACCCTGCAGGCGACGTTCGACTTCGCCTGGCCGGTGCCGATGGCGCTGCCCGGGTACCGCCCGGTCACCCGCCCGCACTCCAAGCAGGTTCGCGAGGCGGCCAGGCTGATCACCGAGGCCAAGCGCCCGGTGCTGTACGTCGGCGGCGGGGTGCTCAAGGCGCAGGCCTCCGCGGAGCTGAAGGTCCTCGCCGAGCTGACCGGGGCACCGGTCGTCACCACCCTGATGGCCAAGGGCGCTTTCCCCGACAGCCACCCGCAGCACATGGGCATGCCCGGCATGCATGGCACCGTCGGAGCTGTCGGGGCCCTGCAGAAGTCGGACCTGCTCGTCGTGCTGGGGGCCAGGTTCGATGACCGGGTGACCGGCAAGCTGGACAGCTTCGCCCCGGACGCGGCGGTCGTGCACGCCGACATCGACCCGGCGGAGATCTCCAAGAACCGGCACGCGGACGTGCCGATCGTCGGCGATGCCCGTGAGGTACTCGCTGACATGATTGTCGCGATCCAGGCCGAGCAGGCCGCCGGCCGCCGGGGTGACTACGCCGAGTGGTGGCAGCAGCTGAACTACTGGAAGGAGACCTACCCGCTGGGGTACGACCTTCCGGAGAACGGCGAACTGTCCCCCCAGTACGTCATCGAGCGGATCGGCAAGATCGCCGGACCCGAGGCGTACTACGTGGCGGGCGTCGGGCAGCACCAGATGTGGGCCGCCCAGCACATCGGCTACGACCGTCCGGGGGCCTTCGTGAACTCCGGCGGCGCCGGCACGATGGGCTTCGCCATCCCCGCCGCGATGGGCGTCAAGGTCGGCAGCCCCGAGTCGGTGGTCTGGGCCATCGACGGCGACGGCTGCTTTCAGATGACCAACCAGGAACTGGCCACCTGCGCCATCGAGAACATCCCGATCAAGGTCGCCATCATCAACAACGGTAACCTCGGCATGGTCAGGCAGTGGCAGACGCTCTTCTACAACCAGCGCTACTCCAACACCGACCTGCAGACCAGCCGCCGGATTCCCGACTTCGTGAAGCTCGCGGACGCCTACGGTTGTGTGGGCCTGCGCTGCGAGAAGGCGGAGGACGTCGATGCCACCATCGCCAAGGCGATGGAGATCAACGACGCGCCGGTCGTGATCGACTTCGTCGTGCACAAGGATGCGATGGTGTGGCCAATGGTCGCGGCAGGAACCAGCAACGACGACATCAAGTTCGCGCGCGACCTGGCGCCCGTCTGGGAAAACGGAGAGTGATCATGAGTCGGCACACGCTCTCGGTGCTCGTCGAGAACAAGCCCGGTGTGCTCGCCCGCATCGCCAGTCTGTTCTCCCGGCGTGGGTTCAACATCGATTCACTGGCGGTCGGCCCGACCGAGCATCCGGAGGTCTCCCGGATGACGATCGTGGTCAACGTCGAGGACCTGCCCCTTGAGCAGGTCACCAAGCAGCTCAACAAGCTGGTCAACGTACTGAAGATCGTCGAACTTGACCCCACCTCGTCGGTGCAGCGCGAGCTGCTCCTGGTCAAGGTGCGCGCCGACACCGAGACCCGGTCGCAGGTCCTGGAGACCGTACAGCTCTTCCGGGCCAAGGTCGTCGACGTGGCTCCCGACGCCGTCACCATCGAGGCGACCGGGAGCAAGGAGAAGCTGGAGGCCCTCATCCGGGTACTCGAGCCGTTCGGCATCAAGGAACTCGTGCAGTCGGGCATGGTGGCCATCGGCCGCGGTGCCCGTTCCATCACCGACCGTTCGCTGCGCGCCGTAGAGCGCAGCGCCTAGTGCTTGGGCGCGAGCGCAATCCAATACAGAAAGGCATATCGCAAGTGGCTGAAATGTTCTATGACGACGCCGCCGACCTGAGCGTCATCCAGGGCCGTCACGTGGCAGTGATCGGGTACGGCAGCCAGGGTCACGCGCACGCTCTGAGCCTGCGCGACTCTGGCGTCGACGTCCGGATCGGCCTGCCCGAGGGCTCCAAGAGCCGCGAGAAGGCCGAGGCCGAGGGCCTGCGGGTGCTCACCCCGCGCGAGGCGGCCGAAGAGGCCAACCTGATCATGATCCTGGCGCCTGACCACCTGCAGCGCGGGATCTACGAGAATGACATCAAGCCGGCCCTTGTCGAGGGCGACGCCCTCTTCTTCGGGCACGGCCTCAACATCCGCTACGGCCTCATCGAGGCGCCCGAGGGCGTCGATGTGGCCATGGTGGCGCCGAAGGGCCCGGGTCACCTGGTCCGCCGCCAGTTCACCGAGGGCCGGGGCGTTCCCGTCCTCGTCGCGGTGGAGAAGGACGCGACCGGCGACGCCTGGCCGCTGGTCCTGTCCTACGCCAAGGGCATCGGCGGCCTGCGCGCCGGCGGTATCAAGACCACCTTCACCGAGGAGGCCGAGACCGACC
>JAOPYM010000376.1 GCA_025964615.1 Actinomycetes bacterium | reverse complement strand
CGCTTGGTCATCCGCATCGCGCGCTTGTGGTCCTTGGTCCACACGCTGGAGGACAGGCCGTACTTGACACCGTTGGCCCAGGCGACGGCCTGGTCCTCGTCAGTGAACGTCTGCACGGTGATGACCGGGCCGAAGATTTCGTCCTGGACCATCTCGTCCTGCTGGTTCAGGCCGCTGACCACGGTCGGGGCGTAGAAGTAACCCCGGTCCCCGAGTTGCTCACCACCCGTCACCACCGACGCGTGCGACGGCGTGCGGTCCAGGAACCCCTTCACCCGGGCCAGCTGGTTCGCGTTGTTCACCGGGCCGAAGAAGGCGTCCGGGTCGCTGGGCGGACCGACCTTGGTGCCCTTGGCCGCCTCGGCGAGGGCCTCGGTGAAGTCGCCGGCCAGCCGGCCCTGCACGAGCACCCGGGTGGCGGCGGTGCAGTCCTGACCTGCGTTGAAGAAACCGGCGGCCGCGATGCTCTCGACGGCCGCCTCGATGTCGGCGTCGTCGAACACGACCACTGGGGCCTTGCCGCCCAGCTCCAGATGGACCTTCTTGAGGTCCTTGGCCGCCGAGGCCGCGACCTCCATGCCCGCGCGGACGCTGCCGGTGATCGACACCATCTGCGGGATCGGGTGCTCGACCAGCGAGCGGCCGGTGTCCCGGTCACCGCAGATCACGTTGAAGACGCCAGGCGGCAGGAACTCCGCCGCGATCTCCGCCAGCAGCAGGGTGCTGGCTGGAGTGGTGTCCGAGGGCTTGAGCACGACGGTATTGCCCGCGGCCAGTGCCGGGGCGAACTTCCAGACCGCCATCATCATCGGGTAGTTCCACGGCGCGACCTGGGCGCAGACCCCGATCGGCTCGCGCCGGATCGTGGAGGTGTGGTCGGTCATGTACTCGCCCGAGGACCTGCCCTCCAGGATGCGCGAAGCGCCCGCGAAGAAGCGGATGTTGTCCACCATCGGGGGGACCTCTTCGTCCGCCGTCAGCTGAAGGGGCTTGCCGGTGTTGCGGCTCTCGACCGCGACGATCTCCTCGGCGCGGGCCTCGATCGCGTCCGCGATCTTCAGGAGCGCCAGGCTCCGGTCCTTGGGTGTGAAGTCCCGCCAGGCCGGAAAGGCTCCCTCCGCCGCGCGGAACGCCGCATCGACGTCATCCGCACCGGATACCGGCGCTTCGGCGTAGATCTCCCCCGTGCTGGGGTCGATCACCTGGGAGGTACGGCCGCTCTTGGCATCGACGTACTCTCCACCGACGAAGTTGCGCAGTCTCGCCCTGGTCTCACTGGTCACCCTCGACCTCCGATACGGGAATGTGTGCCCTGGGTCGCGCTGATCCTGGCAGACATGACCCCTGATAACAAGCGATTCCGTTGTTACGATCACGTTTCACCATGGAATCAATTGACATGGGAACCGAAAACGTGGCCGATCACCCTGGCGCCAGTCGAGGTGGTCCCGCACGCGTCCTGGTCGGCCAGGACGGACTTGAGCAGCGCATGGAGGGCAGTGAGATCCGACGCCAGTCCCAGGACAGATGCGTCTGGGATCGCGGTCCTGGTGCCCGCAGCGGCGACGACCTTGACGAACTCGCCGGACCAGCCTTCCAGGTATGGAAGAGCGGTAATGCTCGGGAGCGCGACCTTGGGCATGTTTGCGGTGCTGTGCCTGCTGAGGCCGGCGAGATTGCTCGCCAGATCGGCGTGCTGAGCGGCCGTGCGGGTGATCTCAGCGATCTGGCGTGTGAACGACGCGGGGAGCCGGAAGTCCGAACTCCGCGTCGTCGAGATCGTGAGGGACGCTTGGGCATGGGCGGCCTCGGTGATTCGAGCGGCCTCGCGCCGGGCTTCGGTCAGGATGCGGTCGGCTTCCTCGCGGGCCCTCCTCACGGTATCGATGGGCTGGCCGACGATGATCCGTCCGTCGAGCCGGGCTGTGACTTGCATCGGTATCTGGCGTACTTCTTGTATCGCTTTCTGTCGTACGCGCGGCCTCGTCCACGAGCTTCGGTGCGTGCGCAAGCAAGCGGTTCCGGACGCCTTCCCGGCCGGGCGAATCGGGATAGGTCCGGTACCGGGTGCGGCCGGGCGGCCGTGATAACGCGTGGTCTACCTCGTGCGGCTGGCCATCGCCGCAGGCCGGAGCGGGTGCGCGGCGGACGGCGGAGGCGTCGGCTTGGGGCAGTATGTCAAGCTGCCCAGCCCGGGTGCTTGCTCCCGCACGCGCCCCGACCGCGCCAAATACCGTGCAAAGAACCACGCCAGACCCAGATACCGATGCAAGTCACAGCTCAAGGGCTGGTACCAAAGTCGATCTATGGGCCGGTGCGGCGGAGGCTGTACAGCACGTCGTCGCTGGCGTAGACGGGTTCGCCGCGGTCTGGGTCGCCGTGGATGAGCCCCCCGCCTCGCGGAGCTGATCCACGGCGTAGGAGTCGCGGTGAAGGCCGCGGTAGGGCTCCCGGTATCCGTGGGTGATCACGGTGTGGAGGGCGCCGGCCTGGTGGCGGATCTTGGATACCGGTTGTATGTTCGGCGGGCGGCTCCAGCCGCCAGAACGCAGAGTTGGGCTCGATGAGAGCCTGGCCTGGCGACACGATCCAAGGGGAGAGTCGATGATCCAGCGGTTGCATGTGGACAAGCGCCTGTCCGATGTCGCAGTGCACGGCGGCACGGTGTACCTGGCCGGTCAGCTCGCCGAGGACACCACCCAGAACATCGAGGGGCAGATGCGTGAGACCCTGGGCCACGTCGACCGGCTGCTGGCGGAGGCCGGCAGCGACAAGAGCAAGATCCTTAGCGTGCAGATCTACCTCGCGGATATTAGGGACTTCGACGCGATGAACTTGGTTTGGGACGAATGGGTGCCTGCGGGTGACGCGCCCCCTCGGGCAACCGTGCAGGCCCTGCTCACCCGCCCCGAGATCCTGGTCGAAGTCGTCGTGACCGCAGCGGTTTGAGCTCACCGGCGGGCACATCGACGAGATGACGATCGGGGTCGTTGTCGTCGTAGGCCGCTGGCCGACATGCTGGCGCCGACCCGCGCGATCGAGCCGTGGACGATCGAGAAGGTGATAGCGGCCGGGCGCTACGCGAGATACGCGATAGAACCCCGCGAGCCCC
>JAOPYM010000362.1 GCA_025964615.1 Actinomycetes bacterium | reverse complement strand
TGAAGGTGTGTACGGTCCCGCGCCCGGAGACGTTCCTGTACGGGAGGTCGGTGCCGCCACAGTAGGGACAGGCGGGCTCGGGGAAGTGGACGAACCGCCCGCACCCCGTGCACTCCTGGAGCGCGAGTTCACCCCGCGTGCAGGCCTCCCAGTAGGGCGCTGTCAGCGGGCTCGGGGTGGGGAGCGGGGCTTGGTTCATCGCCAACCCAACCTAGCGCACGCTTGGTTACTCAACAAGAGCCCTGCGGGAGAGCCGGTCGGCCCGCCGGTCCCCGGCGTACGACACGTCACCCGCCACCGTGCCGAGCTCCTGCGGCCCGGGCTCGCCGAGCTCCACGAGCGCCCGCAACTCGTCCTGAACCCGCTCCGCCTCCCGCACATCCACCCGATCATCTTCGTTGACTCGTGGCGTTTCCCGCATCCCTCGGGGAATCGGTGCGGGAAACGCCACGAGTCAACGAGGTACCCAAGCAAGCGCTCGGCTGGATATGGTGGCGCCTGTGGCGATAGATCTTGCTGAGCTGGCCGACCCGGGGCACACCGCGATGCTGGTCATGGAGATGCAGCGCGGGGTGGTGGGCGACCTGGCCAAGTTCCCGGACCTGGTCAAGACCTGCGCGGACCGGGACGTGGTCGCGCACGCCGCCGACGTGGCGCGGGCAGCGCGGCAGGCGGGGGTACGGGTCGTCCAGTGCACCGCGGCGTTCCGGGCCGACCGGGCGGGCAGCCACACCGACAACTGCCCGTTCATCAAGGGCCTCCTGAAGGACCCCGCGCACATGCTGGAGGGCACCGGCGCCATCGAGGTCGTACCGGAACTCCACGATCCACGGGACCTGGAGTCCAGGCGCTACCACGGGTTCTCGCCCTTCACCGGCACCTCGCTGGACCAGACGCTGCGCAGCCTCGGCGTCCGTACCGTCGTGGCCGCGGGCCTCTCGCTGAACCTCGGCATCCCCGGGCTCTGCCTGGAGGCCGTCAACCTCGGCTACCGGGTCGTCGTCGTCACCGACGGGGTCGCGGGCATGCCCGCCGAGTACGGGGACCTGGTCATGGCCAACACCATCAGTCTCCTGGCGGCGCGGGTCACCTCGGCCGACCTGATCACCGCGTGGCAGGGACCTGAAAGGGGCACGACATGGACGGCATGAACCTGGCGGGCCGTACGGCCGTGGTGACCGGGGGAGCCGGCGGCATCGGACGGGCCATCTGCCGGGACCTCGCCGCGCTGGGCGCCCGGGTCGTCATCGCGGACCTCGACCTGGCCGCCGCCTCCGGCCTCGCCAAGGAGCTTCCCGGCGCGCTCGCGATGCGGGTGGACCTGCTGGATCCGGCCGGCATCGATAGCTTCGTGGCCGAGGTGGGGCCGGTGGACGTGCTCGTGCACAACGCGGGCGTCAGCATCGTCGAGCCGTTCACGCAGAGCGATCCCGCCAACTGGGACCTCATGTGGCGGATCAACCTGCGGGCCCCGATGCAGCTCACCAGGGGACTGCTGCCCGGCATGACGGAGCGCGGCTGGGGCCGGTTGATCTTCATCTCCTCAGACGGGGCCCGCGCCGGGTCCGGTGGCGAGGGTGCCTACGCGGCCACCAAGTCCGGACTCTTCGGCCTCGCCAAGACTCTCGCCCGCGAGGCGGCCCGCGGGGGTGTGACCAGCAACGTGGTCTGCCCCGGTCCGACCGATACGCCCATGGTCCGCGCGGTCGGCGAGCAGCACCCGGGGCTCCTGGAGAAGCTCGCCAAGCAGATCCCGCTCCGCCGCATCGCCCAGCCCGAGGACATCGCCGGCCTGGTGGCCTTCCTGTCCACCGACCGCGCCGAGTACATCACCGGCCAGACCCTCTCGGTCAGCGGCGGAATCACGATGCATTGAACGTTGATCCGTGGCGTGTCCCGCACCGTTTCACGAAACGGTGCGGGACACTCCACGGCTCAACGTCAGGTCAGGGAGGCGTAGACGGCCTCGACGAGGCGGTGGGCGCGGAAGTCGCCGGACAGGGCGTTGCCCATCAGGTTCATCACGTACGCCATGCCGATTCCGGCCTCCACGTCGCCGAGGCCGATCGAGCCGCCGGCGCCGGTGTGGCCGAACGCGGTCCGCTGAGCGGCCGGCGGGACCAGGTAGGTGAGGGACGGGCGCATGAACCCGAGCCCGAACGAGCTGTCCACCAGCAGGACCTGGTCCGGGCCGGACACCCTCGGCTCGATGGCGCTGCGCAGGGTCTCGGGTTGTACGATCCTGCCGCCGACCAGGTCACGGTAGAACCCGGCGAGGGACCGGGCGGTGGTGACCATCCCCGCGGCCGGCCACCCGCCGCTCAGCACCACAGGGTTGTTGAAGCCGCCCTTGCCGGGGTCCGGATTGTTCAGCGCCCGGTTGAGCAGGCTCTCCGGATTGAGGTAGGCGTCCGATATCCGGGTCAGCAGGTCCCCGCCGTCCGTACCTCCGGGCCTGGTGGACGACAGCCGGGCCGACCGCTCGATCACCTCGTCGGGAGCACCGATCCACAGGTCCAGGTCCCCGGCGAACTCCTCCCGTACGAACTCACCGACCGGGCGCCCGGAGAGCCGCCGCACGATCTCCCCGGCCAGCCACCCGTAGGTCAGCGCGTGATAGCCGTGCGTGGATCCCGGTGTCCACTGCGGTGCCTGCGCCGCCAGCAGGCCGGCGATGAACTCGGGGTCGGCGGCCTCCTGCGCGGTCGTGGGCCGATCCAGTACGGGGAGCCCCGCCTGGTGGGAGAGCAGGTGCGCGGCGGTCGTCGACTCCTTGCCGTTCACCGCGTACTCGGGCCACCAGTCTGCGACCGGGGCATCCGGGTCGTACAGCCCGCGCTCGGCCAGCAGCGCGGCGGCGGCGGCCGTCACCGCCTTGGTGCAGGAGAACGCAACGCACGGTGTGTCGCTCTCCCAGGCCCTGCCGGTACGCCGGTCCGCGACACCACCCCACAGATCGACGACCAGCCGGTCGCCCTGGTAGACGCTGACCGAGGCGCCCAGCTCACGCCCCTTGGCGAAATGCCTCTCGAACACCTCGCGTACGGCGCCGAACGCCGGATCGCAGTGGCCCTGCACAGTCATGGACGGGGTCCTCT
>JAOPYM010000354.1 GCA_025964615.1 Actinomycetes bacterium | reverse complement strand
CCGGTCACGGGCCCCTGGCCTGGGCGTCGCCGTCGGCAGCGGGTGTGATCGCCCGCCGGAACCCGAACCTGCGGGTGCGGTGGATCGTGTACCGCCAGCGTCCCCGGTCGTCGCGGGTGGTGGTGATCTGGTCGGCCTTACGGAATTTGAGCCGGTTGTGGAAGCTGCAACAGGGTGCGAGAAGGTCGATATCGGTCAGGTGGTGTGCGCTGAAGTCGATGACGTGGTCAATGTCGCACATGGTGGCCGGAATATCGCATTCAGTGAAGGCGCAGGTGTCGTACAGCACGTTGATGACTCGCCGTTGGGCGGCGGTGACGAACCGGACTCTGTCGCCGAGGTAGAGGGGGATCCCGTCTGGCCCCAGCAGAAGCAGAGAGATCCCGGCGTTGAGGGCGATCTGCCGGGCCCGCTCGATCGGGAGGGGTGTGCCGTCGGCCAGCCGCGCGGAGACCCGCCAGTTGTGCCCGAGTTCCTCGATGGGCCAGACCGGCACCAGGGTGGGCTGAGGCCGGGCTCCCTCGTCGGCGAGCCATCCCGCCTGGGCGGGCGCGGCCTGCGCCGCCTCCCTGGCGTCCTCGTCGGCGGCGGACTGGGCGGGGTCGGTGTGCTGCTGGTCGAGGTTGACGACCAGCGTTGCGTTCCAGCGTGAGGACCCGCCCGACAGCACCAGCTCCAGGGCATCGGCCAGCCGCTCGGCATGATCACGAACATCATCCGGACCGGCCGGCTTGGCCAGGCGGCCCAGCCGCTCCACCATCAGCGCCGTCAGCTCCGGGGAGAACCGGCCCTTCACGAACGAGGCACCACCCAGCGACTTCGACAGCCGCAACCACGACCGGTCACCCCGCCGCGCGTCCTCATCGGGGGCCGTCTCGGTGCCGTCCCGCTCGTCGATGATGTCCTTGATCCGGTCCCCGGCCCTGGCCACCTGCCGCACCGACAGCCCCTCCGAGGCCATCCCCAGCAGGATCTCCTCGGCCCTGACCGCGTCCTGATCGCTCAACCGGACCACGGCCTCACAGATCGCCGACGCGTACCCGAAGGACAAGCCACCACTCGCCAGCAGCTTGGCCGTCAACGGCACACGCGGCAACTGACCGGCCACGGTCAACCGCTCATCAGCCCGCCCGACCTTCATCCCCAACGCGACCTTGAGGAACCCCCGGGTCCCCGCGTACGACTGCGCCGACGCCTCCCCCGCCTCGTCCACCACCCGGATGAGAGCGGCGAGCGCCGCCTCGCCCAGGTCCAGGGCCGACCCCAGCACCGCTGCCAGCCCCACGCACACCTCAGCCGAGTCGGTGACCTCCCGGGCCGCCAACTCGGCCAGCCCAGCGGCCACCGTCTCCACCAGCTCACCGGTGGAGACCGACCCGAAACCCGGACCTGACTTCATACCTCAACACTAGTCAGACCCACCGACAGAATTCGAAAACATGATCGAACACCCGACGAGGGAAGCGAGGCATCCGGAGTGAGCGAAACCGGGCCCAAGGGTTGGGATCGTGGAACAAGTGCTCGACCACCCTGTCGGCGACTGAGACGAAGTCGGACCGAACTCCAGTTCTGAGCAGGCTACCGACGCCGGCTCATTCGGCTATGAGGCGGTCGGCGGCCTTTCCGATGGCGGTCTCGACGCGGTCCGCGAGGAGGCCCACCGCGCCGACGGCCCGGCTCATGGGGTCGTCGTCGCTGCCGCCGAGGGCCTGGGCGCGCAGGTAACCCGATTTCACCTCGGCCCAGCGGGACGCCTGCGAAGGGCTGAGGGAGCCGCGCAGTTCGGCGAGCTTGAGGAGGTTGGCCTCGGCTCCCGAGGTGAGGGTCTGCGCCTCGCCGAGATAGTGATCGTCGATGACCGCGTCGAGTTCGGCGTCGTTCATCACCGGCACGATCCGCTCGGCCAGCTTGTTCATGTTCCGGTACGAGCCCTGTAGCTGGAACGGCGGCTCGCTGCGGGAGGCGTCCGCCTGCCCGGCCGAGGCGATGTAGGCCCGGTTGTTGGCCAGCACCACCTCCCGTACCCGGAGCATCTTGGCGAGTACGGCGCGGAGCTGGCCGAACTCGACCGGCGAGTACGGATGCGAGAGCTGGTCGGGCCGTACCGACGAATCGCCGGACGCGAGCCGCACCAGCAGTTCCAGGTCGCCCCGCTCCCGTCCGGACAGCGGCGCGAGCACCGGATTGGAGGTGAGCGCGTTCTCCAGGTACGACAGCGCGAACAGCTCGTCCCGGCCGGACAGCACGTCGCCGAGGTTCCACACGTCCGCCCGGTTGGCGAGCATGTCGGGGATCTGGAACCGCTTGCCGGACTCGGTGTAAGGGTTGCCTGCCATGCACACCGCGAACCGTTTGCCGCGCAGGTCGTACGTCCTGGTCCGTCCCTCCCAGACGCCCTCCATCCGGCGCTGCGCGTCGCAGAGCGAGATGAACTTCTGCAGCAGCTCCGGTGCGGTGTGCTGGATATCGTCCAGGTACAGCAGCACGTTGCTGCCGCACTCCAGCGCGAACGAGATCTTCTCGATCTCCTGGCGGGCGGTGGCGTTCGGCGCCTCGGCGGGGTCCAGCGACGTGACGTGCCGGCCGAGCGCCGGGCCGTTGACCTTGACCAGCATCAGGCCGAGGCGGCTGGCGACGTACTCCATCAGTGTGGTCTTGCCGTAGCCGGGCGGAGAGATCAGCAGCAGCAGGCCCATCTGGTCGGTGCGCTTGGCCTCCCCCGAGGCGCCCAGCTGCTTGGCCAGGTTGTCGCCGATCAGTGGCAGGTAGACCTCGTCGATCAGCCGGTTCCGGACGAACGCGCTCATCACCTGCGGCTGGAACTCGGCCAGCCGCAGCCGGGCACGCTCCCGCTCCACCATCGCGGTGCGCCGCTTCTGGTACGCACGGAAGCCCGGCACCCGCTCCTCGCGGAACCGCCTGGTGCGGGCGAGCAGCTCGTCGAGACGCAGGTCGAGGCGGCGGCCGGTGATCCGGGGGTGGGTACCGAGCAGCCCCTGGACGGTGGCGTCAAGGCGGGCGCAGGAGTCGTACCTCGGAATGTCGCAGAGCAGCAGCGCCACCGCTTCGGGCAGTTCCGCCGCGGAACCGCCGGTCGATGCGACGAACGAGGCGAGCCACGCCTCCGCCAGCTGGTGCCGTGCGTCCAGGTCGTCGCCGAGTGCCTTCAGGTCGGCGTCGAAGTCCGGTCTGGCCGCGCCGAGCGCCCGGTCGAACCCCTCGATCAGCGCCCGCGCCCCGGCACTGGTCACGAACCCGGGCTCGCCGGAGGCCAGTTCCTCGAAGAGGTACTCCCCCGCCAGGCCGCCGTGCTCACCGAAGCGGGCGTCGAGGGAGGCGGTGAGCTCCGCGCAGAAGTCGGTGACCGCCTCGGTAGCGCCGAATGCCGCGCGGGCCCTGGCCAGCGAGCGGGCACGGGTGGACCAGGCGCTGCGGGTGCCGTCGTCGGTGCCGTACGCCCAGCAGAGCTGAGCGGCGGCGCGGGCGGCGGGCGGATACCGGAGCAGCCCCGCATCGGCGTCCAGCCGGAGCAGCTCGGCGAGGATCAGCGCGGCGTCCTGGTCGTGCACGCCACGCTCGTACCCTTCGTCGTAGCGGGACTCGGCGGCCGACTGGACCAGTTCGAGCAGGTCGCGTGCCGACCCGGCATCGGCCAGCAGAGATGCTGCCAGGTACTCGGCGCGGTAGACGTCGGCGGACTCGGAGACCAGGAGCTGGTCCCAGTACGGCCGGGTGGTCTCGAAGCCGTCGTCGGCGACCGGGGAACGGTAGCCGGTGCCGGTGATGGCGTAGGCCATCTCGGTCCCGGACGGGACCAGGGTCAGCTCGACCGGCTGGGTGTTGACCGCGAACCGGTGCCTGCCGAGCCGGATCGTCTCGCCGCCGTCCGCGTAGAGGTCGGCGCGGTCGCGGAGCGAACGGGCGGCCTCCTGGCGGGCGGCCTTGATCCGGCCCTCCAGTTCCTCGGCCCGTACGGCCTCACCGAGGGCGCGCAGCTCGCCGGCGACGGAGCGGAGCTTGGCGACCATCGGGTCGGCGGCGAAGTAGGTGTTGACCTCGTCCAGCGAGTGCAGCGACGCGACCCTGCGGGAGAGTCCGGACAGGATCCGGTCGGCCGAGGAGGCCAGCCGGTCGGCCCGCCTGGACCGCTCGTCGAGCAGGGTCTGCCGGCGCGCGGAGAACGCCTCGTACACCTCCTGCCTTCGGGCGCCGAGCCGGGTGAGGAAGTCGTCGAAATCGGCGAACCGCGACTCCAGGTTCTCCAGCTGGAGCAGCAGCCTGCCGAGCTGGGCGTCGCAGCGTTCGGGGGTGTCGGCGACGGCGAGGCCGCCGGTGACGGCCTGGCCGAGCAGCGCGAACTCGGCGGCGAACGCGGCGCGGCCCTCGGTACCGAGCAGTTCCCTGCGGCGGGCGTCCAGAGTGGCGCGGGCCCGGTTGACACCGCCGAGCACCTGGCCGATCCGTTCCAGGATGGAGGTACGGACGGTCGCGTCGGCGATGTCGAGGTTCGAGACCACCTCGGTGACGATCTCCAGGCCGGAGGTCTGCTCGGCGAGCCGCCCGGTGAGCGGTGCCGCCTCGGCGACGGTGCCGATGACCCCGGCCGCGGCGGCGAGGGAGTCGATCTCGGCATGGTACGAGGCGAACGCGTCCGCGCCGGAAAGGAACGCGACCGCCCTCCTGGCGGACTCCTCCAGTGCCTCGTCGAGGATGCCGCCGAGCGCCGAGATCCGGGAGAGGTCCGCGTACCGGAGCTCCCGGAGGGTGACCAGGCGGCCCTGGGCCCGGCGCAGCTCGGTCAGCTGCGTCACCCAGCCGCCCGCCGACCCGGGCGCCTCGCCCCGCGACAGCCGTACCAGAGTGGTGATCTGGGCGGCGGTCTCGTCGACCGCGACGGCCGCCTGAGCGGTGAGCGCGGAGACCTTCTCGAACTCGTCGAGTACCTGCTCGGCCGTGGACAGCACGTCTGCGAGCGGCGCTTTGAGGTCTTCCAGTTCCTGGTCGCCGAGCCAGTGGTAGTGGTCGAAGACCCGCGTGCAGGCCGCGATGAGGCCCTCGAAGACGGCCACCGACGGGGCCATCTCACCGGCCAGCACCGACACCGACAGGCAGTCGGAGATGCCGCGGACGAGGTCGGCGTTGCCGACCCGCTCCAGCGGCCCGGTGCCGGTCGGCTGGGAGGCCGCGAAGCTCTCCGACAGGAACGGCGTCTGCCAGACCTGCATGGTGTGCACCCGCGTCGGCTCGGGCGACCCGTTCCGGAAGATCACCAGGGTGCCGTCGTCGAACAGCGAGTACCCGTGGCAGGTGAGCGGGCTGTCGATCTCCTTGCGGATCACGTTGTACGGGAGCAGCAGGTAGCGGCCGGCCTCGCGGGCATGGAAGACGTAGAGCACGTCCTCACCGTTGGTGGACCGGATGACCTGCTCGTACTCCAGTCTGTCGGTGTCGGTGTCGAAGGTCTTCACCGCGCCGGTGGCCAGGTAGTACCCGCCGGGGAAGATGATCCCCTGGTCCTCGGGCAGCCGCCGGCAGGCCTGCCCGATGCCGTCGAGGCGGACCACGGACCGGGTCCTGGTGTTGAAGACCAGGTTCCGCCACTCGGTCTCCTTGTACGGCAGGATCCGCAGCAGGATCAGCGCCCCGACCCGCGCGTACAGCACCTCCGCGTCGGCGAGACTCTGCAGCGGCTCGGCGACCGGCTCCCGGTAGATCCCCTCGCCGGTCTCGGTGTTGTTCTCCACCTTGACGGTGAGGTCGCCCTCGATGGTCTCGACGAACACCTCGCCCTGGATCGAGATGTGCGGGTGCCTGCCGAGCACGTGGTCGTCGCGGGTCGTCGGGGTCCACTCGAAGTCGTGCGACGGCGGGAACACGTGGTCCTGCGCGCCCTGGTTGTCCAGGTACGACGCCTCGCCGTCGAGGCCGACCCGCCATCGGAACGCCTGGGCGTCCACCGCCTCCAGGCCGGTCTGGAAGACAGCGAGAAGTTTCCCCTCGGGCCGCCTCAGCTGGAGCAGGCGGGTGTCGCGGTAGTACCGGTACAGCTCGGCGAAGTCCCGCTCGAAGTGCGGATCGCGGAGCAGCCCCGGCAGCTCGCTGTGCGCGACGTCCTCGAACCGGAAACCGTCCCCGTCCCGTACGAACCTGTGCAGCGAGAACACGTCGTCGACCGTCGTCTCGGGCTTGAGCCCGATGTAGACGTTGTAGCCGAACACCATGATCCCGCCGACCGAGACGATGTCGCGGGGCATGCAGTTGTTCTCGGTACGGATCCGCTCGGAGCCGATCAGCCGCAGTTCGGCGCTGCCGAAGACCTCGAGGCGGCGCGCGTTCAGTGCCGAGGCCCGGCGGGCCAGGTCGGCGGACTGCTCCACCAGCCGGGCCCGCAGCACCTCGTAGGTGCCGGCCTCCAGCGTCGTGGCGTCGCTCACTGCTCGACGACGGCGAGCGAGGAGACGGCCGCGTCCGCCACACCGAGGCGCTCGGCCGTGTCGAGGAGCTCCCTGGCCTTGCCCGCCTCGGCGCCGCCCGCCTTGATCCGCTGCATCAGCAGGGCCGACAGCGTCAGGTTCTTCACGTCGTCGGTCTTGACAGCACCGAGGAGCCCGGACAGGTCATCGGGCAGGCTGCGCGTCCCGTTCAGCCATGGTTCGGCGAGCGTCCGGCCTACCAAGGTGTGGTCCATGAACCCGTCCACGCTCTTGCCGAGCCCGATCGCGCCGACCATCTTGTCGAAGAACAGGGTGTCGCCGCCGACGATGTCGATGTCGGCCTTCTCCAGGCCCGCCGCCAGCACCATCGCCTGCGCCTCGGCCACCGTGCGCTGCGTGTCGAGCCCGGCGAGCCGGATGTCCTTCTCGGCCTCAAGCCGCAGCCGGTACTCCTCGTGCCCGCGCGACGCGTCGTCGAGCGCGGCCATCGCGGCGGCCTTCGCGGTCAGGCCCTCGGCCTCGCCGAGCAACTTCTCGCGCAGCGCGCCCGCCGCGGCCAGGCCCTTCGCCTCGTCGCCGGCGGCCTCGGCCTTGAGCTTCTCCAGCTGTACGGCGGCCTCGGCGCGGCCCAGCTTCTCGACGGCGTCGGCGTTGCGCTCGCGTACCTGCACGTCGGCCAGGCCCTCGGCGGCCCGCTCGGCCTGGATGCCCTCGGCCAGCCGGATCTTCGACTGGGCGTCGAGCTCGGAGGTCTTCTGCCGGGCCTCCGCGAGCAGCATTAGCTCGCGGGACTTGAACTTGGCGGCCTCCTCGGCGGCCTCGGCCGCCTTGATGTCCTTGACGAGGTGCTCCTGCGCCTCCGCCTCGGCGGCGATGATGATCTGCTGCCGGGTCCGCTCGGACTCCTCGACGGCCCGCAGGCGCTTGATGCTCTCCTCCTGCTCGGCGACCGTCTTCTCCACCGCGATGCGTTCCCTGATCACCTCGGCGATGAGCCGCTTCTCGCCCTCGACCTCCTTGTCCTTGGAGATCCGCGACAGCTCGGTCTCGCGCTCACGTGAGATCACTTCGAGCAGCCGGTCCTTCTCGATCCGCTCGGTCTCGACGGAGATGACGCGTTCCTTGTTCTTCTCCGCGACGGCGATCTCGCGGTCCCGGTTCTGCCCCTGGATGCCGATCTGCTCGTCGGTGCGGATGTGGGCGGTCTGCGAGACCAGCCGCTCCTCGGCCTGCACCCGGGCGATCTCGGCCTCCTCGCGGGCCCGCACCGTCTCGATCTCGCGCTTCTTCTTGACCTCGGCCTCGGCCTGCCTGCGCTCCAGCTCCAGGATGGCCTCCCGCGCGTCGACGTTCTGGCGGGTGATCTCCTTCTCCTCGTTGCGCTGGAAGTCGTTGGTCTTGACGTGCTCGATCGCCGTCAGCTCGGTGATCTTGCGGATGCCCTGCGCGTCGAGGATGTTGGACGGGTCGAGGCTGGACAGGGGGGTCTGTTCCAGGTGGTCGATGGCCGCGTCGTCGAGGTGGTAGCCGTTGAGGTCGGTGCCGATGACCTCCAGGATGCGGTCCCTGAACTCGTGCCGGTGGGTGTAGAGGTCCACGAAGTCGAGCTGCTTGCCGACCGTCTTGAGCGCCTCGGCGAACTTCGCGGAGAACAGCGTCTGCAGGGTGTCCTCGTGGCTGGCCCTGGCCGTGCCGATGGACTGGGCGACCTGCGTGACGTCCTCGACGGTCTTGTTGACCCGCACGAAGAAGGTGATCCGGATGTCGGCGCGGATGTTGTCTTGGCAGATCAGGCCCTCTTTGCCGAGGCGCTCGATCTCGATGGTCTTCACCGAGATGTCCATGATCTCGGCCTTGTGCAGCACCGGCAGCACGATCGCGCCGGTGAAGGTGACGTCGATCTTCTTGACCTTGGAGATGATGAGGACCTTGCCCTGCTCGACCTTGCGGAAAAGCCGGGTCAGCGTGAAGAACGCCGCCGCGATGGCGAACAGGATGACGCCGAGCGTGATGCCGAGCCCGGCGGTGAGGGCGTTCATCGTTAATCCTTCCGATGGGGGTCGAGCGCGGCGTCGTACGGCATGACCCAGAAGAACCGGCCGTCGTCGTCGTATTCGAAGATCAGGGCACTACTACCTGCTTTGAGGTGATCGGTGGCGCTCTGGTTCCGCACTTCGATCAATGCGACCGAACCGTCTTCGGCCCGGACCTCGGCCTGGCCGAAGCGCTCGTCCACCCGGCCGGTGCGGATCACGCACATCCGGCCGACGAAGTCCCGGCGGCGCGGAACCTTCTTCTCCGGGGACAGATAACGCCGCACGCCCTTGAGGAACTCGCCCATCGCCCCGTGGTCCTTCC
>JAOPYM010000352.1 GCA_025964615.1 Actinomycetes bacterium | reverse complement strand
CCGGGGGTCCTTGCGATGAGCTGTGAGGTCCGCCGCATTCGGTGCCCGGTCACGTGCACCGTGGAGATCTTCAGCCCGCCGAACTCGGCGTGCGTGAGCTGCCCGGTGAAGTCATCCGGGCGGGTGGTTTCGGCGGTCACCTGCACAATCGTGTCGCAGACGAGATCATGCCAGTACTCGAAGGCATGCTGCGGATCGACCACCGAGGTCGACCGTACTGCGGCGGCCGCGGCGGGCTGCGAACCGTTCATCTGGACATGATGCGGCATAAAACACCGATGTCCAAATAGACCTTTCCGGCAGCCACCGGAGCGCTGCGCCTCGACACAAGAGAACTTTTCCTTACATTGGGATGATTGCGGCCGAATATTGAATTCAGGCTTTAGGGGATGAGCACGTCAACTTCGGGGTTCAGATTTGAACTGGAACGATCATCGCTTCGAGCCGGTACGACATCGGCGACTAGCGTCGGCAGCGCCCGCATGAGCTTCGCGGGCAGGAGGGCCCCACTCCCCGCCACGTGAGACACCTCACCCATCACCCGGCTCTACGTTCGGGGCACGCTGTGCAGCAGTTCAAGCCGGGTACCGCCACTGATCTCGGTGAGCGTGAATTCGACTCGTGAAGAGCCCGGCGGATGCTCGTCGTCGCTCGCGATCCCCCACGAGACCACCACTCGGTGCGGCGGGTCGACCTCCAGGTACACGCCGCGTATCGGCGAGCCGTTGATGTCCACGCTGAGCTCCCCGCCCGCCACCGAATCCAGCGAGGCGTCACGTAGCTTCACACCCCTGCGCTGCTGGGTTCGCGAAGGCGCGAGGTGAGAGGGCCACCTGGGTCGGCGGTCAGAGTGGATCGCGCTGTGGGAGGCGGAGTACGAAGCGGGCTCCGCGTTCGCTGTCTTGGATGGTCATGGTGCCCTGGTGGGCGTGGGCGATCTGGCGGGCGATCGCCAGTCCCAGCCCGGTTCCTCCGGCGTCGCGGTTGCGGGAGGCGTCCAGCCGGATGAAGCGTTCGAAGACCTTCTCCCAGTGTTCGGCGGCGATTCCGGCGCCGTCGTCGATGACCTCCAGGGTCGCGGTGGCTCCGTCGGCTCGCGGGGGGCCGGC
Organism: Actinomycetes bacterium; assembly: GCA_025964615.1. GTDB lineage: Bacteria > Actinomycetota > Actinomycetes > Streptosporangiales > Streptosporangiaceae > RYN-227. The sequence goes on along the minus strand of JAOPYM010000352.1, from coordinate 1,984 downwards.
TCGCACGGTGACGGTGATCTGTGAGGTGGCGTGGCGTTCGGCGTTGTCGAGCAGATTAGTGAGCAGCCGGGTGATCCGCAGCCGGTCACAGTCGATGACGACGCCCCGGTGGAGATCCTTGACCACTCGCACCCGAGGGGTACGGCGGTCCAGTTCGGCGCCGACCAGCTGGCCCAGATCGGTCGGTTCGCAGGTGAGGGGGGCGTTGGCGTCCAGCCGGTCGAGGGTCAGCAGATCGGTCACGATCGCCTGCAGCCGGTCCACCCCGGCCAGCACCGCGTCGGTCATCTTCGGCCAGTCGGTGTCCTGCGGGTACATGCGCGCCTCCTCCAGCTGAGCCCGCATGGCGGCGAGCGGGCTGCGCAGGTCGTGGGAGGCATCCGAGGTGAAACGCCGCAGCTGCTGGTAGGCGTGCTCAAGGCGATCCAGGGTGGCGTTCGCGGTTTCAGCCAGCAGCCTGATCTCTTCATCTTTCCTGGGCACCGGGACGCGGCGGTCCAGGCCGGTGGCAGTGATCTCCGCCAACTCGGTGCGGATGGCGTCCACCGGAGCCAGGGTCTTACCGACCGCACGGAAGACCCCGACCGCCATCATCGTGGTTATCAGCACAGACACGCCGATCGCCAGGAGCAGCATGGTGGAGCTGCCGTACCAGGGGACCACCGGAACCGCCACGTCGATCAGCCCGACCCCCTCCGGGCGAGTGTAAATCTTGATTGAGACGACGGTCATGCAGCCCTTCAGCCCGGCCGGGGGACACAGCGTCCGTTGGGTGCGCACGTCCCTGTCGGAGGGGGTCGGAGGGAAGATGGCCATCGGCGGCTTGCCGACGAGTTCCGGGGTCGCCGCGACCACCCGGGCCCATGTGTCCACGACCTGGATCGGCCCGTCGTTGCCGTCCGGCAGCACGGCCGGCAGCTGCCCGGGTTTGCTGATGGGAAGTACCCGTGCCCAGCCCGCGGTGGCCCGAGCCTGGGCATCAGCGGTCTCCTTGCTGCCCGCGAACAGCAGAAAGAGCACACTGAACCCGATGCACACCAGTGCCGCGACGGCGCCAGTCGCCAATGTCGTACGGGCTCGAAGCGATGATCGGTTCCAGTTCAGCACCTGACCCCCGAAGGTGAGCTGCTTGCCTTTTGCCAGGCGTTGGTGTTCCAGGCGGCTTCGGCGGCCTGGGCTTTCAGCCGGTCGGCGGCGGCCGCGGTCGCGATGCGGTCCCTCTCCGCCCCCGTCACGGATCATGGAGTTCTCCCTGTACCGAGCGACAAACCGCAGAATGCCGCGGGCGGGAGAGCCCGGCCAGCCCCCCACAGAGATCCGGGCAGGAAGGTCTCGGAAACGCGACCAGGTCCGCGCCCCCGCAGCCTGACTCGGCGATGAGTTCGACGACCTGGTCGAGCCGGTGGCCAGGTCGAGCCGGCGCGGTTCGGATTGGATAACGGCAGCACGCACGTGATGGATCACCAAGAGCCCCCTGAATTGGATAATGCGGTCACCAACCAACCCTCGGCGCTGCTCCCGCGGCCGGCACTGTCAGGACGTGCCAGGTCACTCACCAAACGTGCCAGCCATCCCGGTGTTCTCTTGTATCGAGGCGCAGCGCTCGTCGACGCCCGCAGGGGTGCGAAGGCTTGAATGGGATCGATGACGCTCTCGGGGTTCACAGCCCGCCGTGCGGTGGCTGCCGGAAAGGTCTGTTTGGACATCGGTGTTTTATGCCGCATCATGTCCAGATGAACGGTTCGCAGCCCGCCGCGGCCGCCGCAGTACGGTCGACCTCGGTGGTCGATCCCCAGCATGCCTTCGAGTACTGGCATGATCTCGTCTGCGACACGATTGTGCCGATGACCGCCATACCCACCCGCCCGGATGACTTCACCGGGCAGCTCACGCACGCCGAGTTCGGCGGGCTGAAGATCTCCACGGTGCACGTGACCGGGCACCGAATGCGGCGGACCTCACAGCTCATCGCAAGGACCCCCGG
>JAOPYM010000345.1 GCA_025964615.1 Actinomycetes bacterium | reverse complement strand
TGAGCGAGTTCTACGGTGCGGGTGATGACGCGGAGTCGGTGAAGGTCATCCATCGCGCGCTGGATCTGGGTGTGACGTTCCTGGACACCTCGGACGCGTACGGCCCGTACACGAATGAGCGGCTGGTAGGCGGGGCGGTCACGGGCCGCCGCGACGAGGTGGTGCTGGCGACGAAGTTCGGTATCCGCCGGTTCCCTGACGGTACGCGGGCGGTGTCGGGCCGCCCGGAGTATGTGCGGGAGGCATGCGAGGCGTCGCTGGTACGGCTGGGTGTCGACCACATCGACCTGTACTACCAGCACCGGGTGGATCCGGAGGTGCCGGTGGAGGAGACGTGGGGGGCGATGTCGGAGCTGGTGGCGGCGGGGAAGGTCCGGTTCCTGGGTATTTCGGAGGCGGCTCCGGCGACGGTGCGGCGGGCGCACGCGGTGCATCCGGTGGCGGCGGGCCAGTACGAGTACTCGCTGTTCTCCCGGGACCCGGAGGGCGGGCTCCTTGAGGTGTTCGGTGAGCTGGGTATCGGCCTGGTGGCCTACAGCCCGCTGGGCCGGGGGTTCCTGACGGGTGCCATCACCGATCCGGCGCAACTGGAGGCCGGGGATTTCCGGTTGGGCAGCCCGAGGTTCCAGGGCGGTAACTTCGCGGCGAATGTGGCGTTGGCCGCGGCGGTCCGGGAGGTCGCGGAGGCGAAGGGGGTCACCGCGGGGCAGTTGGCTCTGGCGTGGGTGCTGGCGCAGGGTGAGAGTGTCGTGGCGATCCCGGGGACGAAACGGCTGCGGTATCTGGAGGAGAACGCGGCGGCTGCGGACGTGGAGTTGTCGGCCGATGATCTGGCGGCGCTGGCGAAGGCAGCCCCGGTGGAGGCGGTCGCCGGTGAACGGTACCCGCCCGCGGGGATGGCGGGCGTGAACCTGTAGGGGCCGGTGGTACGCCGCTCACCGCACTGCCGGGTGGGCGGCGTCCTGATACGGGTGCCACCTGCGGAAACGTGCGACCTGCGGGGGCGGATTGAGGGCCGTGGGCGGGTGTGCGCGGAGTGGCCGGGCCCTCTGGGAAGGGGCCGCCGCGCACACCCGAGCCGGACAATACGGGCAGCGGGGTTGCGTCGACGTTGCATGACCTGCCGCCCCCGGGCGGTCACAAGCAGGCGTACACCGCGTCGATGAGGGCCCGGTTGCGGGGGTTCTGCCAGCGCGGCCCCATCTCGTTCATCACGTACCCGAACCCGACACCGGCGTGTGGGTCACACAAACCCAGGGAACCACCCGCCCCGAAGTGCCCGAACGCGCCGCCGCCGGGCCCCAGCGGCCGTTCCGGCTGGGTCAGCTGGAACCCGAGGCCGAACCGGGACGGGCGGTGCAGGATCAGGTCCGGCCCGTACACGCGCTCGGTCACGGCGTCGGCGAGCGCGCCGGCATCGACGACCCGTACCCCGCCCAGGGCGCCGTCCGCGGCGAGCGCGGTGTACACGCGGGCGAGTCCGCGGGCGGTGCCGTGCCCGTTGGTGGACGGCAGTTCCGCGGCCCGCCACGCGCGGCTGTTGACGACCCCGGCGCCCGACAGCCCGCCGGGGTTGAAGTACCCGTTGTACTCCATCAGCTGGTCGGTGGTCAGGCCCTCCGGTTCGGTCTCGGCGGGGGGCGGGCCGGGCCAGGCGAACTCCGCGACCCGCTCGTCGCAGGACGCGTCCAGGCCGATGTGCACGTCCGCGCCGAGCGGCCCGGCGATGTGCTCGCGCAGCAGCGTCCCGACGGTGGCCCCAGCGGCGCGGCGCACGAGTTCACCGACCAGGAACCCGAAGGTGTTGGTGTGGTAACCGTGCGCGGTGCCCGGTTCCCACCACGGCTGTTCGGCGGCCAGTGCCGCCGCCATGTACGGGTGGTCGAGCATCGCCGCGGCGGGCAGGCGGCGGCGGATCGCCGGGAGCCCCGCCTGGTGGGACAGCACATGCGCGACGGTCACGGACTCCTTGCCCGCGGCGCCGAACTCCGGCCAGTACCGGGTGACGGGCGCCTCCACGTCCAGCAGCCCCTCCCCTGCCAGGCGTGCCACGACCAGCGCCGTCAGGCCCTTCCCGACGCTGAACATGTTCACGAGCGTGTCCGGCCGCCACGGGTGCCTGCCCGCGGTGTCGGCGTACCCACCCCACAGGTCGGCGACCGTGACTCCGCCGGCGGTCACGCAGACGGCCGCGCCCCGTTCGCCGCGCGCCGCGAAGTTGTCCGCGAACGCGTCCCTGACCGGTGAGAAACGCGGGTCGCAGTAGCCGTCGATCACCCAGAGCCTCCCTCAGAGCCTCCCTCTCGAAGGCACCCAGCATGCGGCAGACCACCGCGAGCCCGCATGGCGGGTCCCCGCCGTACGGCCGCTTGACCTGCAAGGGTGATTGCCGGGACGGCGATCACACCGACGCCAGTTCTTCCCGCAACCGGTCCAGGCCCATGGGGCCCAGGGCCAAGGCGTCACGGTGGAACCGTTTCAGGTCGAAACCGGCGCCGTGCCGGCGGCGGGCGTCCTCGCGCGCCGCTACCCACACCCGCTCCCCGATCTTGTACGCGAGGGCCTGCCCCGGCATCCCCAGGTACCGGTCCACTTCGAACGACACGAAAGAGTCACCCTCAGGTCCGCAGTGCCGGCGCAGGAACTCCACCCCCAGGTCACGGGTCCACCGCTCCCCCTCATGGAACCCGGCGCCGTGCGGGATCGGCAACTCCAGGTGCATCCCGATGTCGAGGATGATCCGGGCCGCCCGCAACTGCTGCCCGCCCGCCAGCATCCCCAAGTAGTGCGCCGGATCAGGGTAGAACCCCAGCTCCGCCATCAGCCGCTCCGCGTACAGGGCCCACCCCTCGCAGTGCCCCGGGTGCAGCTCCGCGCACACCCGCTGGTACCGGTTCAGGTCCGGGTTCAGGACCGCCGCCCCCAGCTGCAGGTGATGGCCGGGCACCCCCTCATGGAACATCGTCGCCGGCACCGACCACGTCGCCACCGGCACCTCACCTGGCGGGACCGTCCACCACACCGTGCCCGGCCGTGACAGGTCCTCCGCCGGCGCCAGATAGTAGACGCCGCCGCTGCCCGTCGGCGGGATCCGGCACTCGATCCGCCGCAACGGGCCCGGAATGTCGAAATGCGAACCGTCCAGGTCCGTGACCGCCCGGTCCGCGAGGTCCTGGATGTGCCCGCGGAACACGTCCGCCCCCGCCACCCGGTACCGGGGGTCGGCGTCCAGCGCGGCGAACACCGCCTGCAGCGGCTCCCCCGGCAGGATCCGGGACGCCGTCGCCCGCATCTCCGCCTCGATCCGGGCCAGCTCCTCCCACCCCCACGCGTACGTCTCCTCCAGATCCAGGCGGGTACCGAGATGGTGACGGACCTCAAGGAGATACCGGTCGCGGCCCACCCCGTCCCTGGCGGGGGCGTCCGGAGCCAGCTCCGCCGTCAGGAACGCCGCGAAGTCCAAAAGCGCCTGGTTCGCCGCCCGCGCCGCCTCCTCCAGGCCCGCCCGCTGCGGCCCGTCCCCGTAGGCGGCCGGCAACGACGCCAGGTACCCGGTGGTCCCCTCACACTGCCGGGCGGTGATCACCACCTGCCGTACCGCTGCGACCCGGCCTGCGCGGCGCGCCTCGTCCAGGCTCACCCGCACCCCCGACAGCGCCGCAGGCAACCCCCGCAACCGGGCGAAAACGTCCTCCCATGGGGTGTCCGGTCCCCGGTCCAGCAGCTCCACGCACGTGCGGAGCCGCTGCAACGGCCCGTCCAGGCCGTTCAGGGTCGCGTCGGGGATGCCGGCCTCAGCGCTGGCCACCTCCACCTCCAGGCGGTCCCGCAGCACCCCCGCGGCGACCCGCTCCATATCCCCGCCGGCCGGCACGGTTCGCAGCGCGGCGAGCGTCCGGCGGGCCAGGTCGGCGCGCGCACCGAACCCGCCCGGACTGTAGTCGGTCAGCTCACCGTCGTGCCCGGCGATACCCATGATCGCCGCCAGGCACGGGTCCAGGGACGCGAAGTCCTCCACATACCGGTCGGCGAGATCGTCCACAGCGGTCATCACCCCACCGTAGGCGGCCGCCACCACCCGTCACCGCACAGAGTCCCGCCGCACATCACGGGTGCGGCACCCAGTCGAACGTGCGGGTCACCGCCTTACGCCACTGCCCGTACTCCCGTTCCCGCGTCCCGGCGTCCATCGCCGGCCGCCACCTGCCGCTCTGCTGCCACTGCGCCCGTAGTTCCGCCACATCCGCCCAGAACCCCACCGCCAGGCCCGCCGCGTACGCCGCGCCGAGCGCCGTCGTCTCCGCGATCCGCGGCCGCACCACCTCCGCGCCCAGCACATCCGCCTGGATCTGCATCAGCAGATCATTGACGACCATCCCCCCGTCGACCTTCAGGGACGTCAGCTCCACCCCCGCGTCGGCGTTCATCGCATCGACGATCTCCCGGGTCTGCCACGCCGTCGCCTCGAGGACCGCCCGCGCCAGGTGCGCCTTCGTCACGAACCGGGTCAGGCCCACGATCACACCCCGGGCGTCGCTACGCCAGTACGGGGCGAACAGGCCAGAGAACGCCGGCACGATGTAACAGCCGCCGTTGTCGGCGACGGTGCCCGCCAGGTCCTCCACCTCGGCCGCCGACGAGATGATCCCGAGGTTGTCACGCAACCACTGCACCAGTGCGCCCGTCACCGCGATCGACCCCTCCAAGGCGTACACCGCCGGTTGCGCGCCGATCCGGTACCCGACCGTGGTCAGCAGCCCGTTCCTGGAGAACACCAGGTCCGCCCCCGTGTTCAGCAGCAGGAAACCACCCGTCCCGTAGGTGTTCTTCGCCTCACCCTGCGCAAAGCAGCACTGCCCGAAAAGGGCGGCCTGCTGGTCGCCCAGCGCCGCCGCGACGGGAACCCCCTCCAGCACCCCGCGCCCGATCCCGTACACCTCCGCCGACGACCGGATCTGCGGCAGCATCGCTGCCGGGATCCCCATCGCCGCCAACGTCACCGGATCCCACGCCAGCGTCCGCAGGTTCATCAGCATCGTCCGGGACGCGTTCGTCACATCCGTGACGTGGGCGCCCGTCAACTTCCAGATCAGCCACGAATCGACCGTCCCGAACAGCACCCGCCCCGCTTCGGCGCGCTCCCGCAACCCGTCATGCTCAGCGAGGAGCCACGCGATCTTCGGGCCGGAGAAGTACGTCGCCAGCGGAAGCCCGCACGAGTCCAGGAACCGGTTCTGGCCGACCGCGCCCTCCAGATCCCGGCACAACTGGTCCGTGCGGGTGTCCTGCCACACCACCGCGTTGCACACCGGCTCACCCGTCACCGCATCCCACAGGACCGTCGTCTCCCGCTGGTTCGTGATGCCCACCGCAGCCAGATCCCCGCGGCCGATACCGGCCACCACCAGCGCCTCCCCCACCACCGCGACCACGGAGTCCCAGATCTCCGCGGGGTCGTGCTCCACCCACCCCGGCCGGGGGAAGATCTGCGTGAACTCCCGCTGCGCGTCACCGACCACCACGCCCGCCCGGTCGAAGATCAGGCACCGGCTCGACGTCGTCCCCTGATCGATCGCCGCCACGAAACGCTGCTCCGACACGTGCTCCTCCTCAGACGACGACCGTGCCCAGGGTAAAGGCCGCACAACCGGGACGGCACCTCACCGGGCGCCGGCCGCGGGCCGGAACCGGTCACCTCGGCACCGGCACGAACCCCGGCCGCCACACCAACCCGTTCGCCCCCGAACCATCCGCACCAGGCGACGGCGACCCCGCCGGAGACGGAGACGGAGACGGCCAAACAGAAGGGGCAGGCACCGGCGGCAGCAACGGGAAACTCGGCGCAGGCGGAGCCGGTACAGGCGCAGCACACGCGAACAACAGCAGCAACAGCAACGCGACACCCGCGAGGCCCGCCGCCAAACCCACCAGCACACCCCCGAAACCCCGCCACCGGGCCGGCCGCACTCCGAGCGGCGCCCCCACCGTGACCTCAGGCGCAACCGGCGCCGGAAACACCGGATCCCCCCACCCCGCCCAATACGGCAGGAACCGCGGACCCCGCTCCCCGGCAGGACCCGACAACTCCACCTCCGCCAAAAACCGCTCCGCACCCACCCCGCCCGGCACATACGGCACCGCCACCCACGGCGCCGCACCCTCAGGCTCGGCGTCCACCACCACACCCGCGACCACCGACGCCGCCACCACAGCCGCACCGAACCGGTCCCGGGCCGCCGCATCCGCCGCCGCGCCGCGCCTCAGCACCGCCACGCTCACCTGCAGGCCGTCCGGATCCACGCCGAGGAACACCACCCCGGCAGCGGACTGGCCGAGCTGTCCCACCAGACGGAACCGGCCGAGCTGCGCAGGCTCCCCAGGCGACATGGCCGTCACACTAACCGATCACCCCGCACCCGCCGCCCGCCGCGCCGACAACCCTCTCCGGCCGCGGAGATCCCGTCGCATAAGGTCGAACACACGCACAGGCCGACCGACAGTGAGGTCCCGCATGACCGTCGCCGCCCACGACACCGAGCAGGCCACCGCCCTGCTCCAGTCCACCGTGGCCGAAGTCAAAAAGGTCATCGTCGGCCAGGACCACATGGTCGAACGCATCGTCGTCGCCCTCATCGCCGGCGGCCACTGCCTCCTCGAAGGCGTCCCCGGCGTCGCCAAAACCCTCGCCGTCGGTACCCTCGCCACCGTCGTGGGCGGCACCTTCACCCGCCTGCAATTCACCCCCGACCTCGTCCCCTCCGACCTCGTCGGCACCCGCATCTACCACCCCTCCACCGAACAGTTCGACATCGAACTCGGCCCCGTCTTCGCCAACTTCGTCCTCGCCGACGAAATCAACCGGGCCCCCGCCAAAGTCCAGTCCGCGCTCCTGGAGGTCATGGCCGAACAACAAGTCACACTCGCCGGCCGCACCTTCCCCCTCCCCAGCCCCTTCATCGTCCTCGCCACCCAGAACCCCCTCGAATCCGAAGGCGTCTACCCCCTCCCCGAAGCACAACGCGACCGGTTCCTCATGAAGGTCAACGTCCCCTACCCGCACGCCCACGAAGAGCTACAGATCCTGCGGCGCATGAGCGTCGACCCGCCGCACGCCACCCGCGTCCTGGACCCCGACCAGCTCACCGGCCTGCAGCACACCGCCGAACACGTCACCGTCCACGAACTCGTCGCCGACTACATCGTCCGTCTCGTCATGGCCACCCGCGAACCCGCCCAGTACCACCTGCCCGACCTCACCGCCACCATCGAGATCGGCGCCAGCCCCCGCGCGACCCTCGGCCTCACCGCCGCCGGCCGCGCCCTCGCCCTCCTGCGCGGCCGCGACTACGTCCTACCCGACGACGTCCGCGACATCGCCCCCGAAGTCATGGGCCACCGCATCATGCTCACCTTCGACGCCCTCGCCGACGGCACCCACACCCGCGACGTCATCGCCCAGATCCTCGCCGCCGTACCCCCACCCCGCGTGGTGTGGAACCAGCCGTGAACCTCCCCGAACGGCACCTGCGGCGCCTCGAACTGACCATCACCCGCCGCCTCGACGGGCTCCTGCACGGCGAGCACCTCGGGCTGCTGCCAGGACCCGGCACCGAACTCGCCGAAGCCCGCCTCTACCAGCCGGGCTCCGACGACGTCCGCCACATGGACTGGCCCGTCACCGCCCGCACCACCATCCCGCACGTACGTGACCTCATCGCCGACCACGAACTCGAAACATGGGCGCTCGTCGACCTCACCGCCAGCATGGACTTCGGCACCACCGACCACGAAAAACGTGACCTCGCCGTCGCCGCCGTCGCCGCCGTCGGATTCCTCACCGCCCGCCTCGGCGACCGTATCGGCGCCTGGATCCTCAACCACGGTGAGCTCCGCCGCGTCCCCGCCCGTGCCGGCAGGTCCGCCCTCTACGGGCTGCTCCGCACTCTCACCGAGGCCCCCCGCACCCCCGCGACCACCGGCGGGCCCACCCTCACCGACGCCATCACCGGCCTCAGCAGGGGACGCCGCGGGTTGCGTGTCATCATCTCCGATCTCCTCGAACCCCCAGCGGCCTGGGAGAAGCCCCTGCGCGCCCTCGCCGCCCGCCACCAGGTCCTCGCCATCGAAATCATCGACCCCCGCGAACTCGACCTCCCCGACGTCGGCGTCGTCCACCTCGCCGACCCCGAAACCGGTGCCGTCCGCGAGATCATGCTCGACCGCAGAACCCGCGCCGCGTACGCCCAGGCCGCAGCCGCGCAGCGCGAGGACACCCGGCAGGCCGTGCGCGGCGCCGGCGCCGCGCACCTGGTCCTGCGCACCGACCGGGACTGGGTCGCCGACATCGCCCGCTTCGCGCTGCGCCAACGCCGCGTCGCCGGCCGCCGGGCGGGAATCCGCACATGACCTTCCTGTCCCCGGAACGGCTGTGGATCCTGACCCTCCTGCCGCTCCTGGCCGCCGCCTATGTGCTGCAACAGCTACGCCGCCGCCAGTACACCCTCCGCTTCACCAACCTGGCGCTGCTCGCCACCGTCGCCCCCCGCAGACCCGGGTGGCGGCGGCACGCCGCCGCCGTCCTGTTCCTCGGCATGCTCACCGCCCTGGTCATCGGGTACGCCAGGCCCGCCGCGACCGTCAGGGTGCCCCGCGACCGCGCCACCATCATGGTCGCCATCGACGTGTCGCTGTCCATGCAGGCCACCGACGTCGCACCTACCCGCATCGCCGCCGCCAAGGCAGCCGCCCGCACGTTCATCCAGGACCTGCCCGCACGTTTCAACGTCGGAGTCGTCGGGTTCGCCGGCAGCGCCGACGTCATCGCCGCCCCGTCCGCGGACCGGCAGACCGCCCTCGCCTCCATCGACCAGCTCCAGCTCGACAGGAGCACCGCCATCGGCGAAGCCGTCTTCACCTGCCTGCAGGCCATCGCCACCTTCGACGCCCAGGCCGCAGCCAACCCGCCGCCCGCCCACATCGTTTTGATGTCCGACGGCGACAACACCGCCGGGCGCAGCGTCAGCGAAGCCGTCGACGCCGCCCGCGCCGCGAACGTCCCCGTCTCCACCATCGCGTTCGGCACCGACTGGGGAACCGTCACCATCGACGGCCAGACCATCCCGGTCAACGTCTCCAAGGAGACCCTGCGGGCCCTCGCCGACGGCACCAAGGGCAAGGCCTACACGGCCGACACCGGAGGCAGCCTCTCCGAGGTGTACTCGGGGATCGGCAGCTCACTCGGCTTCAAGAACGAGAACCGCGATGTCGGCGACCGGTACACCGGAATCGCCCTGCTGCTCGCCTTCGCCGCCGGAGCCCTCTCCCTCGCCTGGTTCTCCCGGCTCCCCTGATCGCCGGGACCGAACGTCGAGGCCTGCGGCTAGGTGGCCGCGGCCTGCGCCAGGCAGGGCCGCACATTCACCGGAGTACGGGCCGGTGCGACCTTCAGGCTCACCAGCGCCACCAGCAGGCCCACCGCGGTCGCGAAGAAATGCCCCAGGTTCCACAACGTATGGGTGACGAACAGCGGCACGACGATCCCGATCGTCAACGCCGCCACCCCGGCGATCCGCCAGCGGCCCCGCATCAGCACCACCGCCGCCACACAACCGGCCACCATGATGTAGGACACCCCGACGTCGGTTGTCAGCGCCAGCCGGTGCGGTGCCCGCCCGGAACTGATCGCGCTCCGCTCCACCAGCGACGTCAGCAACGACCCGAACACATGCCCGCTCACCCCGATCACGACCATCCGCGGCGTCCCGTACCGGGGCTCCGCCCACGCCACCACACACCCGTACAACACGATGTAGAAGATCAACCCGGAGCCCTTGTTGGCCACCCACAGCGCACTGTCGGCCAGCGCGATCACCGGATCCAGGTTCAGGTGCCGGATGTTCGTGGACTGCAGCTTGGTGAGCAGATCGATCAGACGCGGCGGAGCGGTCTTCTGCAGCAGCGTCGACGCCGTGAAGATCGCGATGTACGCGAACGTCGCCGGCGCGGTCAGCACCCACGCGTGCAACCGCAGTGTGTACGGCGACAACCGGTCCACCGCGTGCCGCGCGGGCGTCCACCAGTGCGCCAGCAGGCGCAGCGTGTACCAGGCCAGCACGGTGACTACGAACAGCACGATGGTCACCTGTGTACCCCCCATGATCGTAGACAGTGGCGGAGATTACCCGATCCCGGCGGCTGATACCGTCGGCCCTCGTGGGGGAGCACTATTTCGCGCAACGGCCTGAGGCCGCAAGCCGTCCGCAGACCATCGACCTGGTGCTGCCCGACCTGCACCTGCGGCTTGAGACCGACCGGGGCATGTTCTCGCCCGATCGCGTCGACGCCGGTACCCGCATCCTGCTGGAGTCGGTACCTGCGCCGCCGCTGAGCGGGAACCTCCTCGACCTCGGCTGCGGGTACGGCCCGATCGCCCTCACCGCCGCCAAGCGGTCCCCCTTGCTGAAGGTCTTTGGCGTGGATGTGAATGAGCGGGCACTGGAACTAGCAAGGCGGAATGCCTCAGTCGGGGGCCTTGACAATGTAAGGTTCGTACAGGCGGAAGAGATCGAGGACCTGCGGTTCGACGTGATCTGGTCGAACCCGCCGATCCGGATCGGCAAACCGGCCCTGCACCAGCTCCTCACCACCTGGCTGGACCGCCTCACCCCTGCGGGCAGCGCCTACCTCGTCGTCCAGAAACACCTCGGCTCCGACTCTCTGCAGCGATGGCTCAGCGACCAGGGCCGGCCCGCCGCGCGCATCGCCTCCAGAGCGGCCTACCGGGTCCTGGCCGTCTCCGCCCGCACCGACACCGAAGAGGGAAAGTGACCGAACCCACCGAACGCCGGCAGCTGCGGCCCACCGACGTGAAGCGGCTCAACCGCACCTGGCGGCGGGGCACCCAGGCGCGCCTCGCGCTGATCGTGGAATCGGTGACCCAGCCGTTCAACATCGGGTCGATCGTACGGTCGGCCGCCGTCTTCGGCGTCGAGCATCTGTGGCTGGCCGGCAACGCCACCCCGCTGACCCACCCCAACGTCCAGAAGACCGCGCTCGGTACCGAACGGCTCGTCCCGTGGGACCACGCGGGAACCCCTGCCGAAGCCGTCGCCGCAGCCCGCAAGGCCGGCTTCAAGGTGATCGCCATCGAACTCACCACCGACGCCCTGCCGCTGCACGACGCGCCCCTCGGCGGTGACATCTGCCTCGCCGTCGGCGGCGAGGACCACGGCTGCTCCCCCGCGCTGCTCGCCGCCTCCGACGCGGTCGCCTACATCCCCCAGATCGGCCGGGTCGGCTCACTCAACGTCGCGGTCGCCACCGCCATCGCCCTCGCCGAGACCCGGCGCCGCGAATGGGCGGGTTAGGACGGCTGGGAGGCCAGGTACTCGGCGAACTCCTCCAGGGACAGCTTCCCGTCCCTGGTCTTGTCCGCCCCGACCACGACCTCCACCGCACGCGCGTCGGTGATCTCCTGACCTATCGCCTGCATCAGGCTCTTCAGCTCCGCGGCGGTAATGAAACCGTCACCGTCGGCATCCACCAGATCGAACGTCATCTTGTACTCGTTCGGATCCACCATGCTCACGTCACATCCTTGCATTTCGGGCATTTCATGGCTGGCCGAACTTACCAGGGCTCCCCCGCTGTGCGCCGATAATCAGGTGTGGCGCGTACCTACGAATTCCTTGATCATCCGGGTCCCATCGCGTTCGCCCACCGGGGCGGCGCCAAGGGCCTTCCGGAGAACTCCCTGCCGGCCTTCCAGCGGGCGGTCGACCTCGGCTACCGGTATCTGGAGACCGACGTGCACGCCACCGCCGACGGCGTCCTGGTCGCCTTCCACGACCGGACCCTGGATCGGGTGACCGACCGGACCGGGCCGATCGCCCGGCTCCCCTACGCCGAGGTGGCCCGGGCCCGCATCGGCGGCACCGAGCCCATCCCGCTCCTGGCCGACATTCTCGGCGCCTGGCCCGGCGCGCGCGTCAACATCGACATCAAGGACGAACCCGCGATCCTGCCGCTCCTGGAGGTCCTGCACCACGCCAGGGCGTGGAACCGGGTCTGCATCACCTCGTTCTCCACCCGGCGCCTCGCCGCCCTGCGCGCCCGGCTGCCGATGGTCACCGGCCAGGACGTCTGCACCGCGCTCGGCCCGCGCGGGGTGATGGCGCTGCGCGCCAAGTCCTACGGGGGGCCCGCAGCCAAGCTCGTCCGGCTGGCAGGCACCGGCATCGCCTGCGCCCAGGTGCCGTACGGCCTCGGACCGGTGCCGTTCGTCACCGAGGCCTTCATCGCCCAGGCCCACCGCCTCGGCCTGAAGGTGCACGTCTACACCGTCAACAAGCCCGCCGAGATGAACCGGCTCCTCGACCTCGGCGTCGACGGCATCTTCACCGACGACCTCGTCGCCCTCCG
>JAOPYM010000341.1 GCA_025964615.1 Actinomycetes bacterium | reverse complement strand
CGGAGGGCGGTCCACCGGGCAGCGCCGGCAGCGGGCCCGGCCCGTCGAGCCGCGGCACCGCCGCGGGCGGCCGCCACAAGCCGATCAGAGCCATGACCGACACACTCAGGGTGGTCCCGGTCAGAGCCAGAGTGCCGAAGATCCGCCCGTCCATTGTGTGACCATACGACCCACACATGAACAGGTCGAGACCGGCTACCCGCTGAAGACGGCGCCGGGGTCAGACGGTGCGGGCGGTGGCGGCGATCGCGAGCTCGGTCAGGGCGGTTCGCGCCTCTGCGCTGATCGGAGCTGTGTCCAGGGCGGCCCGCGCCTCTGCGGCGTACGATTCGATCATCGCCTCACAGGCGGCCAGGGCGCCGGTGTCCACCATGAGCGCCCGGAGCTGGCCGACTCCGGCCAGGTCGAGGGCCGGGTCGCTGAGACGGTCCGCCACCACGGCGGCCTGGGCGGGTGTGGCGCGCTGCAGGGCGAGCGCCACGAGGACCGTCCGCTTGCCCTCCCGCAGGTCGTCCCCGGCGGGCTTGCCGGTCTGCGCCGGGTCACCGAAGACCCCGAGCACGTCATCGCGGAGCTGGAAGGCGATCCCCAGTGGCAGCCCGTACGCCGACAGTGCGCCGAGCGTCTCCGGTCCAGCGCCCGCGAGCGCCGCGCCCAGGTGCAGCGGCCGCTCGATGGTGTACTTGGCGCTCTTGTACTCGATGACCCTCAGGGCCGTGGCGACCGAGCCGGTTCCCCGCGCCTGCTCCAGCATGTCGAGGTACTGCCCGCACATCACCTCAGTGCGCATCAGGTCATACCAGTGCCTGGCCCGCTGCAGGGCCTCGAGCGAGAGACCGCACTGGTCGTACATCTCACCCGACCAGGCCAGGCAGACGTCGCCGAGCAGGATCGCCGCACCCTCCCCGAACGAGTCGGCCGCCCCGGGCCAGCCGGCGGCCTCGGCCATCGCCTGGAACCGGCGGTGCACCGAAGGCTGGCCGCGGCGGGTGTCGCTGGCGTCCATCACGTCGTCGTGGATCAGTGCGCTGGCCTGCAGCAGCTCCAGTGAGGCGGCGGCGGCCACCGCCTCCGGCCGGTCCTCGCCGCCTGCCGCACGCCAGCCCCAGTAGCAGAAGGCGGGGCGCAGCCGCTTGCCCCCGGCCAGCAGCACGTCCAGCGCGGCCAGCATCGGGGCCATGTCGTCGCTGATCGAGAGCAGTACGGGCCGCTGCCGGTCGACGAAGGTCATCAGTGCCTCGTCGACCTCCTTACGCACGCGACTGGAGGACATACTGGAGAACATGGTGACGAGAGTAGCGATCCGCGGCGGACCTCTCTAACACAGGTCCCGGTCTTCCCGTGCACAATATTGCCACGATCGCAGGCACTACCCTGGTCGTCATGAGCTCCGTACGCCCGGAACGCCCCCCGACCATCCGTGAACTCCTCGCCGGCGGCGGCAGGACGTTCTCGTTTGAGTTCTTCCCGCCCAAGACCGAGCAGGGCGTACGAAACCTGTGGCGCACGATCCGCGAACTGGAGGCGCTGCACCCGTCGTTCGTGTCGGTGACGTACGGGGCCGGCGGCGGTACCAGGGACACGACCGTGGGCATCGTCGAACGGATCGCCACCGACACCACGCTCACCCCGGTGGCGCACTTCACCGCGGTGAACCACTCCCTCACGGAGCTCCGGCAGCTGGTCGGCCGGTTCGCCTCGGTCGGGGTGCGGAACATCCTGGCGCTGCGGGGCGACCCGCCCGGCGACCCGCTGGGCGAATGGATCAAGCACCCCGACGGGGTGGAGTACGCCGACGAGCTGGTCCGCCTGGTCTGCTCCTACGGTGACTTCTGCGTCGGAGTCGCGGCGTTCCCGTACAAGCATCCGCGCTCGCCCGACATCGAGAGCGACACCCGGCACTTCGTGAACAAGTGCCGCGCCGGGGCCGACTACGCGATCACCCAGATGTTCTTCCGCGCGGAGGACTACTTCCGGCTGCGCGACCGGGTCACGGCCCAGGGCTGCGACATCCCGATCATCCCAGGGATCATGCCGGTCACCAAGATCAGCACGATCGAGCGGTCCGAGCAGCTGTCCGGTGCGCCCTTCCCGAAGGAGGTGGCGGCCCGGTTCGAGGCCGTCGCCGACGACCCGGAGGCGGTCCGCAGGCTGGGCGTCGAGCATGCGGCCGAGCTGTGCAGGGAACTGCTCGACCAGGGCGCGCCCGGTCTCCACTTCATCACCTTCAACCAGTCGACCGCCACGCGCGAGGTCTACGGGCTGCTCGGCGCCGACTCGTACGCCGGCAGCGGCAGCCGGGCCCCCATCACGGCATAGCGGGGGCCGCCGCCGGGGAACTGGAAGCCGGTCAGCAGATCGATCAACCCCGCCGACCGGTAGAGGCTGCGGGCCCGGGATCCGGGACGGTCCAGGGTGGACAGCACCATCGTCGTCTCGGGCCGTCCCGCGCAGAGCCCGGTGAGCAGCCGGCGGCCCAGGCCATGTCCCTGGAAGGCCGGGCGCACGTGGAGTTCGGCCACCTCGAAGGTGTCACCCAGCCACTCGTCGGCGTGGGCTGTGCCGCCCTGCTCGGTCAGCGCGCCGTGCACGACGTCGTGCCACCACTGGCCCTCGGCGCCGTGGAAGCCGTAGATGAAGGCGGCGAGGTCGTCGCCGCGCGGCAGCAGCCTGTGCTGTTCGGCCACGATCGCGCGGAACCCGGGGTTGCCGGTGTGCCGCTGCATGATCGCGTAGCGGCCGGTGAGCTGGTCTGCGGGCGGATCCATCGCGGCGGTGTAGACGTCGAGCATTCCGGACAGGCGCTTGTTGAACCCGTGCACGTTGATCTCCCGCAGCTGGGTGCGGCGGGTTGGGGCCATGGGTGCCGGTTCCTTCACCGGGCCGACACTACAGACCTTATGCGTGTGCCGTGACGCGGTCGGTCGCCGCCAGGGTGGTGTAGATGTCCCACAGGATGCGGTCGGCGGCGCTGCGCAGGGTCTGCTGCTGCGCCGAGAGCTGCCCTCCCCACGAGCGTGACTCGGGCCCGAGCCAGGCATCGGTGCCGTTCAGCGTCCGTAGCGCCGGGTCCAGGGCACGGCGCAACCGGTCGATGCTCCCGTAGGCGTCCTGGTACGCCTGGTAGAGCTGCCGGTAGAGCGGGTTGGGGGCCTGCCCGGGCGGCAGCTGCTGCGCGGCGGTGCCGTCGAGCGGCGGGGGCAGGCTGCCCGGCGGCGGGGGAGTCGACATGGTCCCCTCCTGTCAGTCTTCCGGCTCCGCCGACGCACCGCTGAGGTGGTGCTGCTTGAGGTGCGCGGGCGTGTGGTGTACAGGCTTGGGTACTGGCGTGTGGTGTACGACCGGGGTGCGGTGCACCGGGATGCCGCTGGGCGGGAAGCTGTGCTTGGTGACGTGCCCGAGCCCGAGGAGATGCTGGAGCGCCGTTGCGCTCCGGCCACTGAGGTGCGCGCCGGTCAGTACCTGTACGGCCGTGGTGCGGTCCTTGAGCCGGGCAGACTCGGCGAGCAGGCCGCGCAGCCACTTCTCGTCGAAGGTGTGGTGGCGGCTCGCCATGCCGAGGGACTGGCTGAGGGCGTGCAACTCGGTCTGGTCGTGCCCGGCCGCCGCGATCAGGCCCGCGGTGCCGGCCGCGCCGAGCCGCTCGTAGAGCGCCTTGGTGTAGTCCGGGTCGTTGATGTTGGCCTCGATCTGCTTCCAGATCGAGGCCGGGATCGGGGTGTGGTTCTGCTCGGCGCGCTTGATCGCGGCCGCCGCAGCGTTCGCCGCCTTGATCGCGGCACCGGTGGTGGGGAAGTGGCCCAGGTGCGGTCCGGCCCCGTGCGGGGTGATCTTGGGGTGCCGGGAGATGCCGGGAGTTCCGCCGCCTGCGGCCTTGGGGACGACCTTGGCCGGACCGGCCGGCGGGGAGGGCACGGACATGCCGCCGCCGGTGTCCGGATGGGTGATCGCGTAGTTGCGGCGCCGGGTCAGCATGCCCATCTGGGTGGTCGTCCACTGCTCGACGGTGGCCGCCTGCTGGTAACCGGTGGCCGGTACGCCCGGTGGCGGCTGGTGCGAGGACAACCAGCCCTGCACCGCGTTCTGGGCGTCCATCGCCTGCTTGACGAGCTGGCCGAGGGCCGCCGGATCGATGCCACGGAAGTTCGGGTCGCGCCTCGCGGCGGCCAGCATGTCCCCGCTCGATCCGCCCATCACAGCTCCGGATGGTCGCCTATGGTCAGAAAAGACACCTAGGTGATTGTTGTATCACGTGGTGTCCGAGGCTGTCTGTACCGTTCCCGGTTCCGCGCCCACGGGTTCTGTCGTACCCCGCTGTTCTACTGGGTGGCGTCCCTGGTGAGCGACGCGGTTCGAACGTATTGACGAACGTTCGACCGTGCGGTTTACTGGGATTACGTCGAACTACTGTTCGAGGTGGTGCGGGGCTCGCGGCCTGCACCAGGGGGACGTTCCGCCGGGGCAGCGCATCCAACCGGTGGGGCGTCGACCCGGCGGGGCGGAGTGAGGGGAAGCTCTCCGCCCCGCCGGGCCCTGGGGAGGGCCGCGGATCTGGGCACCGCCGCTCCAGTGTTCGGGCCGCGTGGCCTGGACTGAGGAGCGAGGGAGCGCAGCGACCGAGTGACGAGGGAAGGCTGCGCGTCAAGGCCCGAGCGCCGCGTGAGCGGAGCGAGGGCCATGAAAAGGAGGCACGCAATGTCCAACACGACCGTGCATCGACTTCCGGCCCGCCGGGTCGCCCCGTCCGCGCTCGGCCTGCTCCAGGCCGCCCGGCTCGGCCTCGCCGAGGCGGCGGAGGAGTCCATTCCCGCCGGCCGGTATGTGGCGGCGCACCTGGCCGCCCTGCGCGCCGCCGCCGCCCTGCTCGCCACCCGCGAGCCCGGTTCCTCTGGCCGCCGCGGCCGTCCGCGTAGCGTGTGGGTGCTGCTGCCGGAGGCCGATCCGGCGCTGAGCGAGTGGGCCGCGTTCTTCGCCGCGGGCGCCGACAAGCGCGCGGCAGCCGAGGCCGGCCTGCCCCGCGCCGTGACCGCCGGAGAGGCGGGCGAGCTGCTGCGCGATGCCGAGATCTTCGTCTCGCTGGTCGAGGACACGCTCGGAGTGCCCGGCCGGCCGACCCTCCCGATCGCCGACTTCCGCGCGAGCTAGGTGCTTGGGCCGCGTGGCCTGGACTGTGGAGCGAGGAACGAGTGACGAGGGAAGACGGCGCGTCGAGGCCCGCCCGGCGCCGCGCCGCAGGCGCGGCCATGGACACAGCGACTGAGTGACGAGGGAAGGCCGCGCGTCAAGGCCCAAGCGCCGCGCGAGCGGAGCGAGCGCCAGCAAAAGCGAACGCCAGCAAGCCAGACAGCCCAGAGCGGCCGCACGCCTCGCCCCCCTCCCCGGCGAGGAGGTGGCCGGCCCTCCCGAAGGCCCCGCAGGCGGCGGGCCGGGAGGCGCCCCAATGCCGCGCCGGTGCGGCCGCCCCTCCCCCGAGGGCGGTCCCACCGGCGCGGTCCCCTGAGACGGCGAAGAGCGCTTCCGGGCAGACCGGAAGCGCTGGTGTCGTTGCGGCGGCGGGCCTGAGGTCCGCAGCCACCGCCCCCGCCGTGACCTTGCAGTTCGCGATGGTGCGAACTGCAAGGTCACGAGGGGTGCGGGGGTAGGTCAGAAGGCCTCGACGGCGCGGCGCGCCTCGGGGTCGAGAACTCCCCAGTTGATGAGTTCCTCGGTCAGCTCGGCCGGGGATTTGTCGTAGATCACGGCCAGCGACCGGAGATCTTCCTGCCGGATCGACAGGACCTTTCCGTTGTAGTCGCCCCGCTGGGACTGGATCGTCGCGGCGTAACGGGCGAGAGGACCGGCCTTGTCCTTCGGAAGCTGCTGCAGTCGCTCGAGGTCGATGACCAGCTTCGGCGTCGGGCCGAGAGGGCTCGGCGCGGCTCCGCCGGGCAGCAACTCGGACACCGGCACGCCGTAGAAATCGGCGAGCTCGGCCAGCTTCTGAACGGTGACGGCGCGGTCGCCCCGCTCGTACGAACCCACGACGACCGCCTTCCAGCGGCCACGGGACTTCTCCTCCACGCCGTGCAGGGACAGGCCCTGCTGGGTGCGGATGGCGCGAAGTCTCGCGCCGAGAGCCTTAGCGTATTCAGACGGCATCTATGCGGCCCCCCAGGCTCACTCTCGTCGTCGATCGAGGCCCCCGGAAGGCGGACACGAAATCCATCTCCGGGGATGGTTACGGACAGTGACGGTAAAACGGGGACGGCCCAAGGTCAAGCCGATTGGAAAAATCAGGTCGAACCGGTTGTCTGTGGCGAGGTGCCTCCGGAGGGTGCCGAGGACGCCGCAACGCCTCGCCACGGGGCGTTCCGGAAGCCTCACCCCGGGTACTCCACGAACCCGATGTGACCCCTCTCACCTGGTAAGACGCTCACCACGCCAGGTACGGATCCCAGGTCAGGGACTGCTACGGTGAGAAGACAAGACATCCTTTAAACCCCGTCCAGTGAGGCGGGAAAGGAGTTTCCGAGATGAATGCTGCCTCCCGGCCTGTTGAGCCGGGATCGGCGCGTGCGCCGCACGGTGACCAGCGGCACAAGGCCGTACTGGAGGCCCCGGACATCCGGCGCGCGCTGACCCGCATCGCACACGAGATCCTCGAACGTACCAAGGGCGGCGAGAACGTCGTCCTGCTCGGCATCCAGACCAGGGGCGTGACGCTCGCCCGCCGCCTTGCCGAGCGGCTCGAAGAGGTCGAGGGGCGGCCCGTACCGCGCGGCTCCCTCGACGCGACGATGTACCGCGACGACCTCCGGATGAAGCCCGCCCGCGCGCTCGGACGGACCGAGCTGCCGCCCGGCGGCATCGACGACCGCATCGTGGTGCTGGTCGACGACGTGCTCTTCTCGGGCCGTACCGTCCGTGCCGCCCTTGACGCGCTGAACGACCTGGGCCGCCCGCGCGCCGTGCAACTCGCCGTCCTGATCGACCGGGGCCACCGCGAGCTGCCCATCCGCGCAGACTACGTCGGCAAGAACCTGCCCACCTCCAAGAGCGAGACCGTCAAGGTCCAGTTGGCCGAGAACGACGACCGCGACGTGGTGCTGCTCGGTCCCAAGGAGGTTGCCCCATGAAGCGCCATCTGATCTCCGCGGCCGACCTGACCAGGGACGACGCGCTGCTGATCCTGGACACGGCCGAGGAGCTCGCGCAGATCTCCAGCCGGTCCATCAAAAAGCTGCCCACGCTGCGCGGCCGTACGGTGGTGAACCTGTTCTTCGAGGACTCCACCCGTACCCGTATCTCGTTCGAGGCGGCGGCCAAGCGCCTGTCCGCGGACGTCATCAACTTCTCCGCCAAGGGTTCCAGCGTGTCCAAGGGCGAGAGCCTCAAGGACACCGCGCTGACCCTGGAGGCGATGGGCGCCGACGGCGTGGTCATCAGGCACGGCGCCTCCGGAGCACCGCACCGTCTGGCCACCTGGGTGCACGGCAGCGTGGTCAACGCCGGTGACGGCACCCACGAGCACCCGACCCAGGCCCTGCTCGACGCGTTCACGATGCGCCGCAGGCTCGGCGACCTGGAAGGCCGCAAGATCACCATCGTCGGGGACGTGCTGCACAGCCGGGTGGCCCGCTCCAACGTGCTGCTGCTGCACACACTGGGCGCGGACGTGACCCTGGTCGCGCCGCCGACCCTGTTCCCGATCGCCGTCGACACCTGGCCGTGCCAGATCTCCTACGACCTGGACGCGGTGCTGCCCAAGAGCGACGTGGTCATGATGCTGCGGGTGCAGGCCGAGCGGATGAACGCCGCGTACTTCCCGACCGCCCGTGAGTACAGCCGCCGGTACGGCCTGGACCTGGCCAGGTTCGGCCGGATGCAGGAGCACGCCATCGTCATGCACCCGGGTCCGATGGTCCGCGGCATGGAGATCGCCGCGGAGGTCGCCGACTCGCCCCGTTCCACCATCGTCGAACAGGTCGCCAACGGTGTGACCACCCGGATGGCCGTCCTGTACCTGCTTCTCGGCGGCTCGGAGCCGGCCATCGGGGGAGACCAGTGAGCACCTACCTGATCAAGAACGCGCAGATCCTCGGCGGGGACGCCCAGGACATCCTGATCCGGGACGGCGAGATCGCCGCGATCGGCCGGGAGCTCGGCGAGGCCGCCGCGCAGACCGTCGACGCGCAGGGCCTGATCGCCCTGCCGGGCCTGGTGGACCTGCACACGCACCTGCGCGAGCCGGGCCGGGAGGACGCCGAGACCGTCGAGTCCGGCACCAGGGCGGCCGCCCGCGGCGGGTTCACCGCCGTGCACGCCATGGCCAACACCCACCCGGTCGCCGACACCGCAGGGGTGGTCGAGCAGGTCTGGCGGCTCGGCGCCGAGGCCGGGTACTGCGACGTGCAGCCGGTCGGCGCCGTCACCCAGGGAATCGAGGGCAGGCAGCTCGCCGAACTGGGCGCCATGGCCGACTCCGCGGCCCGGGTGCGGGTCTTCTCCGACGACGGCCACTGCGTCTCCGACGCGGTGATCATGCGCCGGGCCCTGGAGTACGTGAAGGCCTTCGACGGGGTGATCGCCCAGCACGCTCAGGAGCCCAGGCTCACCGAGGGCGCCCAGCTCAACGAGGGCGTGATGTCGGCCAAGCTGGGGTTGCGCGGCTGGCCCGCGGTCGCCGAGGAGGCGATCATCGCGAGGGACTGCCTGCTCGCCGCGCACGTCGGCTCCAGGCTGCACGTCTGCCACGTGTCCACGGCCGGCTCGGTGGAGATCATCCGCTGGGCCAAGAGCAAGGGCTGGCAGGTCACCGCCGAGGTGACCCCGCACCACCTGCTGCTCGATGACACGCTGGCCGAGTCGTACGACCCGATCTACAAGGTCAACCCGCCGCTGCGGACCCGCGAGGACATCGCGGCGCTGCGCGACGCGCTCGCCGACGGCACCATCGACTGCGTCGCCACCGACCACGCCCCGCACTCCCTGGAGACCAAGGAGACCGAGTGGGCCGAGGCCTCCATGGGCATGGTCGGCCTGGAGACCGCACTGTCGGTGGTGCACGAGGCGATGGTGGAGACCGGCCTGCTCGACTGGGCCGGTGTCGCCGACCGGATGTCGTACCGCCCTGCGCAGATCGGCCGGCTGGCCGGGCACGGGCGGCCGCTGGAGGCCGGCGCCCCCGCCAACATCACGCTGTACGACCCGGACGTGCGCGCCGCGGTCGACCCTGCGAACTTCGCTTCGAAGAGCCGCAACACCCCGTACGCCGGGTTGGAACTGCCCGGCCGGGTCATCGCGACCTTCTTGCGCGGTCGTCCGACCGTCCTCGAAGGGAAGCTGCATTGACATCCTCCCCGGCACCAAGGCCGAGGATCCCTGGCTCGCGCCAGGTGGTTCGCGGTTCATCGCCCCGGCCAACGCCTGGAGGGCTCCCCGCGCTGCCACCCCACGCCCTGGGGCGGTACCGCACGCCGGCAGCTTGGCTATCGCTGTCGGCAGTCGAAAGCTACCAGAGAGTGAGCATCAGGTGAAACCTGCTCTTCTCGTCCTTGAGGACGGCCGCACCTTTCACGGCGTGGGGTACGGCGCCGGGGGGGAGACGTTCGGCGAGATCGTCTTCAACACCGGGATGACCGGATACCAGGAGACCCTCACCGACCCGTCGTACCACCGGCAGATCGTCGCGATGACCGCGCCGCACATCGGCAACACCGGCGTCAACGACGAGGACCCCGAGTCGCGCCGCATCTGGGTGGCCGGCTACATCGTGCGCGAGCCGGCCAGGGTCGCCTCCAACTGGCGGGCCAGGCGCTCGCTGGACGCCGAGCTGGAGGCGCAGGGGATCGTCGGCATCGCGATGCCGGGCACCCGCGCGCTCACCCGGCACC
Organism: Actinomycetes bacterium; assembly: GCA_025964615.1. GTDB lineage: Bacteria > Actinomycetota > Actinomycetes > Streptosporangiales > Streptosporangiaceae > RYN-227. The sequence continues at coordinate 7,839 of JAOPYM010000341.1, read as the reverse complement.
TGCGCGACCGGGGCGCCATGCGGGCCGGGATCTCCACCACCGAGACCGATCCGCAGGCCCTGCTGGCCCGCGTCCTGGAGAGCCCGTCGATGGGCGGTGCCGACCTGGCCCCCGAGGTCGCCACGGTTCAGTCGTACATCATCCCGGCGCACGGCACCAAGCGCTTCACCGTCGCCGCCGTGGACCTCGGGATCAAGGCGATGACCCCGCACCGGATGGCCGAACGCGGCTGCGAAGTGCACGTGCTGCCCGCCACCAGCACCACCGAGGAGATCCTGGCGATCAATCCTGACGGGGTGTTCTACAGCAACGGACCAGGCGACCCGGCCGCCGCCGAGTACGCGGTCGCCTCGATGCGCGGGGTGCTCGAGTCCGGCACGCCGCTGTTCGGGATCTGCTTCGGCAACCAGATCCTCGGGCGTGCCCTCGGCCTGGGCACCTACAAGCTGCGTTTCGGCCACCGCGGAGTCAACCAGCCCGTACGGGACCGGCGGACCGGCAAGGTCGACATCACCGCGCACAACCACGGGTTCGCCGTGGACGCGCCGCTCGACGGCCCGTTCGGTACCCCCTACGGGCGGGCCGAGGTCAGCCACGTCAATCTCAACGACGGCTGCGTCGAGGGCCTGCGGCTGCTCGACGCCCCGGCCTTCAGCGTCCAGTACCACCCGGAGGCGGCTGCCGGCCCGCACGACGCCACCGGCCTGTTCGACCGTTTCTGTGAGCTGATGGGAGCCGCCCGCTAATGCCGCGCCGTGAAGACCTGAAGTCCGTCCTGGTCATCGGCTCGGGGCCGATCGTGATCGGGCAGGCGTGTGAGTTCGACTACTCGGGCACGCAGGCCTGCCGGGTGCTCAAGGCCGAGGGCCTGCGGGTGATCCTGATCAACAGCAACCCGGCGACGATCATGACCGACCCGGAGTTCGCCGACGCCACCTACGTCGAGCCGATCACCACCGAGGTCATTGAGAAGATCATCGCCAAGGAGCGCCCGGACGCGCTGCTGCCGACGCTCGGCGGCCAGACCGCGCTGAACGCCGCCGTCGCGCTGCACGAGGCGGGGATCCTGGAGAAGTACGCGGTCGAGCTGATCGGCGCGGACATCGACGCCATCCAGGCCGGCGAGAACCGTGAGCTGTTCAAGAAGGTCGTCGCCAAGGTCGCCGAGGAGCAGGGCCTCAACGCCGAGTCGGCCAGGTCGGTGGTCTGCCACACGATGGGCGAGTGCCTGGCCGCCGCGGGGGTGCTCGGCTACCCGATGGTGGTGCGGCCCTCGTTCACCATGGGCGGGGCCGGCTCCGGCATGGCCTACTCCGAGCAGGACCTCTTCCGCATCGCCGGCTCCGGCCTCGACGCGTCCCCGACCAGCGAGGTGCTCCTTGAGGAGTCCATCATCGGCTGGAAGGAGTACGAGCTGGAGGTCATGCGGGACCGCGCCGACAACGTGGTGATCGTCTGCTCCATCGAGAACCTCGACCCAATGGGCGTGCACACCGGGGACTCCATCACGGTGGCCCCCGCGCTGACCCTGACCGACCGCGAGTACCAGAACATGCGCGACGTGGCGATCGCGGTCATCCGCGAGGTCGGCGTGGACACCGGCGGCTGCAACATCCAGTTCGCGATCCACCCGTCCACCGGGCGCATGATCGTGATCGAGATGAACCCGCGGGTGTCGCGGTCGTCCGCGCTGGCCTCCAAGGCGACCGGTTTCCCGATCGCCAAGATCGCGGCCCGCCTGGCCATCGGCTACACCCTCGACGAGATCCCCAATGACATCACCAAGGTGACGCCGGCGAGCTTCGAGCCGAGCCTCGACTACATCGTCGTGAAGGTGCCCAGGTTCGCGTTCGAGAAGTTCCCCGGCGCCGACCCGACCCTCACGACGCACATGAAGTCGGTCGGCGAGGCCATGGCGATCGGCCGCTCGTTCCCCGAAGCCCTCCAGAAGGCCCTCAGATCGCTGGAGCAGGCCGGATCCCCCTTTTCTTGGGGCGCTGTGCCAGAAGCCCCCTCCGAGGCGCAGAGGGCCGATCTGGTCACGCGGAGTCGTACCCCCCACGACGGCCGGTTGCGGGTCGTCCAGCAGGCCCTGTGGGCGGGCGCCACCATCGAGGAGCTCTACGCGGCCACCGGCATCGACCCGTGGTTCCTCGACCAGATCGCCGGCATCAACGAGATGGCGGCCGCGATCCGCGACTCGGCGGACGCGCTCACCAAGGAGAAGCTGCTGGCCGCCAAGCGGTACGGGTTCTCCGACACACAGATCGCCGGGCTTCGCGGCCTGTCGCCCGACGTCGTCAGGGAACTGCGGCACGCGCTGGGCGTACGGCCGGTGTACCTGACCGTCGACACCTGCGCCGCCGAGTTCGCCGCCAGCACCCCGTACCTGTACTCGTCCTACGACGAGGAGACCGAGGTGCCGCCGGGGGACCGGCCCAAGGTGATCATCCTGGGCAGCGGGCCGAACCGGATCGGGCAGGGCGTCGAGTTCGATTACAGCTGCGTGCACGCCTCCTTCACGCTGCACGAGGCCGGCTACGAGACCGTCATGGTCAACTGCAACCCGGAGACGGTCTCCACCGACTACGACACCTCCGACCGGCTCTACTTCGAGCCGCTCACCCTGGAGGACGTGCTCGAGGTCGTGCACGCCGAGCAGCAGTCGGGCACCGTCGCGGGCGTGATCGTCCAGCTCGGCGGGCAGACCCCGCTCGGGCTTGCGCAGAAGCTCAAGGACGCCGGGGTGCCGATCGTCGGGACCTCCCCGGAGAGCATCCACCTGGCCGAAGACCGCGGTGCGTTCGGCAGGGTACTGGCCGCCGCCGGGCTGCCCGCGCCCAAGCACGGCACCGCCGTCTCGGTCGAGGAGGCCGTGGCCATCGCGACCGAGATCGGCTACCCGGTCCTGGTCCGGCCCTCGTACGTCCTGGGCGGCCGGGGCATGGAGATCGTCTACGACGACGCCACGCTCGGCGCGTACATGGAACGGGCGACCCAGGTCTCCCCGGACCACCCGGTCCTGGTGGACCGGTTCCTTGACGACGCGATCGAGATCGACGTGGACGCGCTGTACGACGGCGTGGACCTCTACCTCGGCGGCGTGATGGAGCACATCGAGGAGGCCGGCATCCACTCCGGCGACTCGGCCTGCACGCTGCCGCCGATCACTCTCGGCCGGGAGAACATCGACCGGATCCGCGAGTCCACCAGGCTGCTCGCCGAGGGCATCGGGGTGCGCGGGCTGATCAATGTGCAGTACGCCCTGTCGGCCGGGGTGCTGTACGTCCTGGAGGCCAACCCGCGGGCGTCCCGCACCATTCCGTTCGTGGCCAAGGCCACCGCCGTACCGCTGGCCAAGGCCGCCGCCCGGGTCACCATGGGCGCCACCGTCGCCCAGCTGCGCGCCGAGGGTCTGCTCCCTGCCGCCGGGGACGGCGGCACGCTGCCGCTGGACGCCCCGATCGCGGTCAAGGAGGCGGTCCTGCCGTTCGACCGGTTCCGGCACAAGGACGGCCAAGGCGTCGACACGATCCTCGGCCCCGAGATGCGCTCGACCGGTGAGGTCATGGGCATCGACGAGGTCTTCGGCACCGCGTACGCCAAGTCGCAGCAGGCCGCCTACGGTTCGCTGCCGACCAAGGGCCGGGCGTTCGTCTCGGTCGCCAACAGGGACAAGCGGCACATGATCTTCCCGGTCAAACGCCTTGCCGACCTGGGCTTTGAGATTCTTGCCACGGAGGGGACCGCCGAAGTCCTCCGGCGCAACGGGGTGCATGCCAAGGTCGTCCGCAAGCACAGTGCCGGGCCCGGACCCGACGGCGAGCCGACGATCGTACGGCGCGTCCTCGACGGTGAAGTGGACCTCATCGTCAATACTCCGTTCGGCAGCCCCGGGCAGTCGGGTCCCCGGCTCGACGGCTACGAGATCCGGACCGCGGCGGTGCTGCGCGGCATCCCGTGCGTGACCACGGTCCAGGGTCTCGCCGCCGCGGTCCAGGGCATCGAGGCGATCATCCGCGGCGACGTGGGCGTGCGCTCGCTCCAGGAGCACGCCGCACGGCTCCGGGAGCATCGCGACTGAAGAGGCGAGCGGGAGGCAGGCTTGAGCGAGTTGGCGGGGCGCGGCGTCGCCTGGACTGAGGAGCTTGCGGCGAGGGAAGGCGGCGCCCCGGGGCGCCCCGGAGGCGAGCGGGTGAGCACAGCTTGAGCGACAGACCTGTGCAGGTGTCCGGAACCGTGCTGACGGTCCGTGAGGTCGGGGGCTACCACGCGCTGACGCTGGTGGCCCCCGCCATCGCGGAGCGGTTCCGGCCCGGCCAGTTCGTGGCGGTCGCGGTGGGCGGCGAGCACACCGGGCGGCTGCTGCGCCGGTGTTTCGCGGTGTACGAGGTCAAGTCCGACTACGGCGGCACTGTGGAGTTCGTCTTCGCCGACCGGGACCCGGGAACCGCCTGGCTCACCGGCCGCAGGTCCCGCGACACCCTGGACGTGGTGGGGCCGCTCGGCCGCCCCTTCCGGCTGCCCCGCGACCCGGTGAGCTGCCTGCTCGTGGGCGGCGGTCCCGGCGGAGCGGCGCTGTTCTCGCTGGCGGATGCGCTGCACCGGCGCGGCTGCCAGGTGCACTTCGTGCTCGGCGGGCCGGACGCCGCGCACGTCTTCGGGGCCCGCTCGGCGCAGCGCATCGGGGACTCGGCCACCGTCGTCACCACGGACGGCTCGGTCGGCTCCCGGGGCGAGGTGGCCGGGGTGCTGCCGCAGGCCCTGGCGGACTCGCGGGCCGACGTGGTCTACGCCTGCGGGCCGACGGAGACGCTCCGGCAGGTCAGCCAGGTCTCCAGTGACTACGGCATCCCGGTCCAGGTCTGCCTGGAGGAGTTCCTGCAGGCGAACGGTGCCTGCGGCACCGGGCTGTGCCTGACCTGCGTGCTGCCCGTCATCGGTGACGATGGGGTGACCCGGATGCTGCGCGCGTGCGCGGATGGGCCCGTGCTGCGCGGCGAGCGGGTCCGCTGGAGCGATCTGGGCACGATCCCGCTGGAGGCGCTGGGCGCGCCCCGGGCGCTGCACGTGATGGAGGACTCGTGAGCGCGTCGCTGATCACCCGGCTGGGACCGGTCGAGCTGCCCAACCCGGTACTGACCGCCTCCGGCTGCGGGGGGACCGGCCGCGACCTCGCCCAGTTCGCCGACCTGAGCAGGCTCGGCGGCTTCATCACGCCGTCGGTGCTGCCGCAGCCGAGGGCCGGCCGTCCCACACCGCGGATGGCCGAGACGCCGGGCGGCATGGTCAGCGCCATGGGCCTGCCGGGACCCGGCATCGACACGTTCCTGCGGCGCGACCTCCCGTTCCTGGCCGAACAGGGCGCCCGCACGATCGTGTCGGTCGGCGGGAACAGCGTCGCGGACTACGCCGAGGTGGCCCGCCGGCTGCGCGACGAGACCGCGGTCTGCGCCGTCGAGGTCAACGTGGCGTGTCCCAACGCAGAGGACCGCGGCCTGGTGTTCGCCTCGCGCCCGTCGGCCGCCGCAGACGTCGTACGGGCCGTGCGGACCCACATCCGGCCGGGGGTCCCGGTGTTCGCGAAGCTGTCGCCGGACGTCAGTGATCTCGTCACGATCGCGCTGGCATGCGCCGACGCGGGCGCTGACGGCCTTTCACTGATCAACACGGTCCTCGGTATGGCCATCGACACAACGACCCTCAGACCGGCGCTCAGCGGCGTCTCGGGCGGGCTGTCGGGCCCGGCGATCCGGCCGATCGCCGTGCGGAGCGTCTACCAGGTGCACGCGGCCCTGCCGCAGCTGCCGATCATCGGCATGGGCGGCATCGCGACCGGCCTCGACGCGCTGGAGTTCATCCTGGCCGGGGCGTCGGCGGTGGCGGTCGGCACCACGCTGTTCCACGACCCGTCGGCCGCGGCCCGGATCGTCCGCGAGCTCGAGGAGGCGCTCACCGCCCGCGGGATCGGCCGGCTCGCCGACGCGGTGGGTCTCGCGCACCGGCCGTACGGCTTCGTGCCCCCGCAGGTCCACGCCCTTTCGACGACCGAGCCGAACCACGAGCCCAAGACCGAGGAGAGAGCCCAGTGACCCCCGCTCCCATCGCCGTAGCGCTGGACGCACCGGACCTGGAGACGGCCGCCCGCTGGGCGAGCCTGGTCACCCCGCACGTCAGCACCGTCAAGGTCGGCCTCGAACTCTACCTGCGGTACGGGCCCGACGTGGTCGCCAGTGTGCGCGGCGCCAGCCGCGTGCAGGTGTTCCTGGACCTGAAGCTGCACGACATCCCCGCGACGGTGGCCGGCGCCGCCCGTGCCGTCGCCCGCCTCAAGCCGGCCTTCCTGACGGTGCACGCGTCGGGCGGCTCCACGATGATCCGCGCCGCGGTGGAGGCCGCGCCGGGTACCAAGATCGCCGCTGTGACGGTTCTCACGTCGCTGCGGGACGCGGATCTCGCCGAGATCGGCCTCGCCGGGCCCGCCTCGGAGGCCGTACTGCGGCTCGCGGCCATCGCGGTGGAGGCCGGGGCGCAGGCCCTCGTCTGCTCGCCCCGGGAGGCCGCCGCGGTACGCGCGGAGGTGGGCCCGGAGGTCACCCTCATCACCCCGGGCGTAAGGCCGCAGGGCGCGGATGTGCAAGATCAGGCACGGGTCGCCACGCCCGAGCAGGCACTCGCCGCAGGGGCCGATCTGCTCGTGATCGGGCGCCCGATCACGGGTGCGCCGGACCCTGGAGCGGCCGCTGCGGGGATCGCCGCCGCACTCCGCCGAATGGGCGTCGGAGCGCCCTGACGGACGGTTTTCGAGGGGCCCCCGCTGGGCTGCGGATGTGGCCGTCCGGGCCCCATATTGTGTACACTGTGTATTCAGGACATTACTGGAAGTGACATTCGTCATTTTCTGCCGGACTAAACGGGGTTTCACGTTGCTTTATGGGGTCTGAACTCGCTAGTTTCCCAACCCGTCCGACTCCGTCGAGTGGAAACACGAGGTGACCCGGCGTGGCTCTACCGCCCCTGACCCCCGAACAGCGCGCCGCAGCCCTTCAGAAGGCTGCCATAGCGCGCAAGGAGCGGGCCGAGGTCAAGAACCGGCTCAAGCATGGTGGCACCACCCTGGCTGAGGTCCTCAAGGAGGGCCAGACCGACGATGTCGTCGGCAAGATGAAGGTGTCCGCCCTGCTCGAATCACTGCCTGGCGTTGGCAAGGTCCGCGCCAAGCAGATCATGGAACGGCTCGGCATAGCCGAGTCGCGCCGCGTACGTGGGCTCGGCGCGAACCAGCGCGCCGCCCTGGAGCGTGAGTTCGGCGGCGGTGCGAACCGCTGATGAACTACCCACGGGTGGGCGCCGCGGTTCTGCCGTCGCGGCCGACGCCGGTCTCTCAGCTGGATCCTCAGCGGTGAGACCGGACGACGGCACCAACCCACCCCGTCCGGGTGCCCCTGTGGCGCCGGACGGCGTAGGCCCGCGCGCGGCCGGTGCCACCGGGAATCCGGACGGCACCGACACGCGCGAGCCGCGGCGCCTGACGGTCCTGTCCGGGCCGTCCGGCGTCGGCAAGAGCACGGTCGTCGCCGAGTTCCGGCGTACCCACCCACAGGTGTGGCTCTCGGTCTCGGTGACCACCCGGGCCCCCCGGCCCGGGGAGGTTCACGGCGTGCAGTACTTCTTCGTCGACGATGCCGGTTTCGACCGGCTCGTCGCCGAGGGGGAGCTGCTCGAGTGGGCCGAGTTCGCGGGCAACCGCTACGGCACGCCGCGCAAGCCCGTCGAGGAACGGCTCGCCGCCGGGGTGCCGACCCTGCTCGAGATCGACCTGCAGGGTGCCCGCCAGGT
>JAOPYM010000329.1 GCA_025964615.1 Actinomycetes bacterium | reverse complement strand
GCCAAGATCGAGGACCTCCGTCAGATCGAGAAGCGCCTGGATGCCGCCGAGCTGGCCGACCAGCTCGCCGACACCGTCCAGGAACACCGACCCGTCTACGGCCCCGAAAGCCCGTGATCCTTACCGGTGAGCCGGGAGTATGAGCAGCCGCAGTCCGGCGGCCAGCAGGGCCAGTCCGGAACCGGTGCCCTGCGAGGCGGGCCGCTTCGAGGCGGCCCGCCTCGACGCGTCAGACGCGGACAGGCTGGGTCAGGACGCGGTCGACGAGCGGGGGCAGGTCGCGGACGACCTTGGCCAGCTCCCGCAGGTCACCGTCGACCAGGGCCTGCGGGCCGTCGCAGAGCGCGCTCTCGGGGTGCGGGTGCACGTCGATGATCACGCCGTCCGCGCCGACCGCGATCGCGGCCCGGGTGAGCGGGAGCACCAGGTCCCGGCGGCCCCCCGAGTGCGAAGGGTCCACGATGACCGGCAGGTGCGAGAGCCGCTGGGCGACCGGCACTGCCGAGATGTCCAGGGTGTTGCGGGTGGCGGTCTCGAAGGTCCGGATGCCGCGTTCGCAGAGCACGATGTCGAGGTTGCCGCGCTGCGCGATGTACTCCGCGGACATCAGCCACTCCTCGATGGTGCCGTTCATGCCGCGCTTGAGCATGACCGGCTTGCCGGCCTGACCGACGGCCTGCAGCAGCGCGAAGTTCTGCGTGTTGCGGGTACCGACCTGCAGCATGTCCGCGTAGGAGGCGACCAGGTCGACGTCGCGTGCGTCCACCACCTCGGTGACGATCGGCAGCCCGGTCTCCTCCCTGACCTCCGCGAGGATTTTCAGGCCCGCCTCGCCGAGGCCCTGGAAGGCGTACGGCGAGGTGCGCGGCTTGTAGGCACCGCCGCGCAGCAGCGTCGCACCGGCGGCCTGCGCCATCTGCGCCGCGGCGAGGGTCTGCTCCGGGGTCTCCACCGCGCACGGCCCGGCGATCAGGGTCATCGTGCCGGGCCCGATCGGCACGCCGCCGACCCGCACCACGGACCGCTCCGGATGGTTCTCCCTGCTGACCAGTTTGTACGGCACGGAGATGCGGATGACGTCGTGGACGCCCCGCAGGCCGCGCAGGTTCAGCGCGCCGAACTGCTGCAGGTCACCGACCAATCCGATGATCGTACGGTTGATGCCGCGGCTGACGAACGCCTCCCCACCCGCCGTCTCGACCTGTGAGACGACGGCGACGATATCGCCTTCGGTGGCCCCTGGGCCCATCACCACGACCATGCTGCTCTCCTCTGTAGGTTGCCCTGACATGCAGAAAGCCCCGGACCAGAAGGCCCGGGGCTCCGTGTGAAGTCTGTCAGCGCAGCGTCTGGCAGACCGTCACCCTTGGTCCGGGCCGGTCAAACCAAAACTCATAGCTGCGCATGCGCTGCAGCTTACACACAGTCCCGACCGTCCCGGGCGGGGAGGGGCAGAATATGGCTCGGCCGGCCGGGATGGCAGGATGGCCGGAACATGAGTGTCGAGCCGGAGAGACCCCTCCCACCGGGACAGTACGTCCCCCGTGGCTGGCCCGTGCTGCACTACGGCCCGGTGCCGAAGTTCCGTCCCAGCACCTGGGACTTCCGCGTCTTCGGCGACACCGCGTCGGGTGAGCAGTACCGCTGGACCTGGGAGGAGTTCGAGGGGCTCCCGCAGACCAAGGCCGTCGCGGACTTCCACTGCGTGACCAAGTTCACCATCCCCGACAACCTCTGGGAGGGCATCTCCGGATCCGCCCTGGTCGAGCTGGCGCCCCCGCACCCGGACGTCACCCATGTCATGGTCTGGGCGGAGTACGGCTACAGCGCCAACATCCGGATGGCCGACTTCCTGGCCGAGGGGACCATGCTCGCGCTGTACCGGGACGGCGAGCGGCTCACTCCCGACCACGGTTTCCCGGTCCGGCTCGTGGTGCCGCACCTGTACGCGTGGAAGAGCGTCAAGTGGGCCCGCGGGGTCGAGTACCTGATCCAGGACCGGCGCGGGTTCTGGGAGGAGCGCGGCTACCACAACGTGGCCGACCCCTGGCGGGAGCAGCGGTACTCCTACCAGGAGGACGACGGAGAAAACCCACCGCTCTGAGTGACTTCCCGTTACCGTTTGCTGTCATGCTCTGGAGAAGACGGGGTTTCAGCACGCTCGCCGATGAGGCGACCTTCGCGGCCCTGCACACCATCTCGCTGGCTTCGCCGTCGCTGCGGTCCGGGCTCACCCGAGATTCCGTCCGCAGATCCGCCCGGCACCTGCGGGCCCTCCTCGGTGCGGAGGCGGTGGCCGTCACCGACACCTCGCAGGTGCTGGTCTGGGACGGCTCGGGGGAGAACGCCCATGCCTCGTCCGTGCTCGGCCACGCGCACCCGGTGCTGAAGTCCGGCCGGCCCCGCATGGTCGCACCCGAATTGGTGGCCTGCGACGACCCGGTCTGCCGTCTGCGGGTCGCTATGGTCGCGCCGCTCACCGTCGAGGGCCGGGTGACGGGCACCCTGGTCGGCTACGGGCCGTTCGCCTCGGCGGTCCGGATCCGGGCGATGGGCGAGGTGGGACGCTGGGTCTCGGGACAGCTGGAGCTCGCCGAGCTGGACTCCGCGCGAGCCCGGCTCGCCGAGGCCGAGATGCGGGCGTTGCGGGCCCAGATCTCGCCCCACTTCGTCTACAACTCGCTGACCACGATCGCCTCGTTCGTCCGGACGAAGCCGGACCGGGCCCGTGAGCTGCTGATGGACTTCGCCGACTTCGCCCGTTACTCGTTCCGCAACCCGAGAGAGTTCACCACGCTCGCCGAGGAACTGCGGTCGATCGACCGCTACCTGCTGCTCGAGCGTGCGCGGTTCGGGGAACGGCTGCGCTTCACGGTGGAGATCGCGCCCGAGGTGCTGCCGGTGGCAGTGCCGTTCCTGTCCCTGCAGCCGCTGGTGGAGAACGCGATCAGGCACGGGATGGAGGACAGCGGCCAGTCCCTCCATGTCAGGATCGTGGCCAGGGACGCGGGTGCCGAGGCCGCCATCAGCATCGAGGACGACGGCGTCGGCATGGACCCGGAACGGCTGCGGGCCATCCTCGCGGGAGAGTCGGGGCCCGGTGCGGGCATCGGTCTCGCCAACGTCGACGAGCGGATGCGGCAGGTCTACGGGGACGAGTACGGGCTGACGGTGGAGACCGCGCCGGGCGCGGGCACGAAGGTGTGCCTCCGGGCGCCGAAGTACCGGCCCGGGGTCTTCCCAGAGTAACTTGTTGAATTCGGTTGCGTACGTACCGTAATCAACGGCAAGGTCGGTCAGATGCTTCGTGTGCTCGCGGTGGATGACGAGGTCCCGGCCCTGGAAGAGCTGGTGTACCTTCTGCGAGCCGACCCCAGAATCGAGCACGTGACGGGTGCCGGCGACGCGGCCGGCGCGCTGGGAGACCTCAGCCGGATGCTGGCCGACGGTGACCGTCTCGACGCGGTCTTCCTCGACATCCGGATGCCGAGCGTGGACGGCCTGGACTTCTCCCGGTTGCTGTCGCGGTTCGCCGCGCCGCCGCCGGTGGTCTTCGTCACCGCCCACGACGACTTCGCCGTGTCGGCGTACGAGATCGGTGCCCTCGACTACCTGCTCAAGCCCGTACGGCCGGAACGGCTGGCCGAGGCGATCCGCCGGGTCGAGGTGGCCGTACGTCCGGCCCAGGCCACCGGGGAGACCCCTGCGGAGCTGGACGAGGTGATCCCTGTCGAGCTGGGCGGCCGGACCCGGCTGGTCGCCCGTTCCAGCGTGACCTACGTGGAGGCGCACGGCGACTATGTGCGGCTGCACACCGCCGAGGGGGGCTACCTGGTCCGGATGCCGCTGGCGGCGCTGGCCAGCCGGTGGGAGACCGCCGGCTTCATCCGCATCCACCGCAGCACGCTGGTCGCGGCGAGCCACATCACCGAGCTGCGCTTCGACGGCGGCCGGGCCGTGGTGCAGGTCGGCGACGAGCGGCTGCCGGTGAGCCGCAGGCACACCCGAGAGGTGCGCGACCTCCTTGTCCGCAGTTTCCGCTACGACCCCCGCACATGACCGGTGAGATCCGGCGGGTGGTGGTCACGAGCCCGCGGACGGCGCTTGCGAGAGTGCCACGGCGCTGGCCGCTGGTGCGTGACCTCGACGAGCAGACCGAGCTGGGCGCGGCCTTTGTGCGGTCGCTGATGCGGGCCCAGCTGCGCCTCGCGCTGTACGGCTCGGCGAGCGTGCTGGCGGTCGTGGGAGGGCTGCCTCTGGTCTTCTCGCTGCTGCCGCGATTGGGGACGGTACGGCTCGCGGGGGTGCCGCTGCCCTGGCTGGTCCTGGCCCTGTGCATCCAGCCGGTCTGGATCCTGGTGGCCGTATGGCACGTGCGGATGGCCGAGCGGGTCGAGCGGCAGTTCACCGAACTGGTGAAGAAGTCGTGATCGTGGTGCTCGTCGTGCTCTCGCTGACCGCCCTGGGCGCCGGCGTGGGCTGGTCCTGGCAGCGCCGTCCCGCCCGTACCGCCACCGACTTCATGGTCGCCTCGCGGGCGGTGACGCCGTTCCGGAACGCCTCGGCCATCAGCAGCGAGTACCTCTCCGCGGCGGCGTTCCTCGGTACCGCCGGCCTGGTCCTCGCGTACGGCGTCGACATGCTCTGGCTGCCCATCGGCGCCGCCGCCGGGTACGTCGTCCTGCAGGCCTTCGTCACCGCCCCGCTGCGCAGATCGGGCGCGTTCACGCTGTCGGACTTCGCCGAGTGGCGGTTCGGCTCGGTCGCCCTCCGCCGCACGGTGAGCGTCTGCGTGTGCTTCGTGGGCTGGTTCTACCTTCTGCCGCAGTTCCGGGGTGCCGGGGTCACGCTCCGGGTGGTCGCCGGGCTCCCGGTCTGGGTCGGCTGGGCCATCGTCGTCGTGGTGGTGCTGACACTCGTCCTGTCGGGCGGGATGCGCAGTATCACCGGGGTCCAGGCCTTCCAGTTCTGGCTGAAGCTGGTCGCGGTGGTGGTGCCGGCCCTCGCGTTCGTCGTCGTCTGGCACTCCGATGGCGGTGCCGACCCGACCCGGCACACGCTGCCGTACTTCCCCCGCACGACCGCCGTCGCGGTCGATCTGGACGTCGCCATCCGGGTGCCGGCCGACACCGTCGCCACGGTCTCGGGGGTACTGGACGGCACCCGGCACAGCGGGGACCTCATCAGGCTCACCACCGGCGACCACCGGGTGGGGGAGGGGACGCGGTTCGGGTTCCCCGCCGGCGCTGCCGTACCGCACATCGCCCGGCTGCCGGCGCTGCGCGGCGACGTCTGGGCGCTGCCGTTCGGGCGCTCAAGGGACCATCCGCTGTTCGCGACCTACTCGGTCCTGATCGGTATCCTGCTCGGCACGATGGGCCTGCCGCACGTCGTGGTCCGCTTCTACACCAACACCTGCGGCCGGGCCGCCCGCCGTACCGCCGCGACGGTTCCGATGCTGCTGGCGCTGTTCTACGCCTTCCCCACCGTGTTCGGGGCACTCGGCCGGCTCTACACGCCGGACCTGCTGATGACCGGTGACACCGACGCCACCATCCTGCTGCTGCCACACCGGCTCGTCCCCGGGATGCCTGGCCTCTACCTGACCGGACTGGTCGCGGCCGGCGCGTTCGCGGCCTTCACCTCCACGTCCTGCGGGATCGTGGTGGCCATCGCCGGGACGATCTCCCAGTGGGTACTGCGCGGCGGTGTCCGCGACTTCCGGGCCGGGGCGCTGGTGGCCCTGGCCGTGCCGCTCGCGTTCGTCGCCTGGATCGGGCCGCTCGGCTCGGCGGGCCTCGTCACCTGTGCGTTCGCGATCTCGGCGTGCTCGCTGTGCCCGCTCCTCGTGCTCGCGATCTGGTGGCGTGGGCTCACCTCCGCGGGCGCCGGCGCCGGCCTGGTGCTCGGCTGCGCGCTCGCGGTGGTGGCCGCGCTCGCCCAGATCCTCTACGGGCCGTCCACGGGGTGGTGGGGGGCGTTGCTCGCGCAGCCGACCATCGCCATCGTGCCGGTCACCTTCGCGGTCATGGTGGGAGTCTCGCTGGCCACGCCCGGCCGGGTTCCGGCCGGGGTGGACCGGATTATGGCCAGGCTGCATTTGCCGGAAGAGCTGACCGTGAACCGCCCCGGATAGCTCCCGGCGGCCGTTCGTCGCAGGCGAACGACCGTCCGCCGTATGGTTACGCTACGCATAGCGCTGACTACACACCGTTGGGCGCGGGCACCGCCCCGGTACTCCCACTGGTCCCTGCGGTCCCCGTAGTGTTCTCCTGTCAGCGAGCTTTCAGACGACACAGGAGACCTTGGGAAAGGTCGCCGCCACGCCGTGAACGGGGATTTCCCGAACGCATGCACCGTGGTGGCGTACCAGAACCGGGTCATCGCCGACGGATCCCGTACCGGGGGGGTGGGATCCGACGGCGTAAGACTCGGGCGCTGCCGGACAGTCGGGGGGTTGTCCGGTCAGCGCCCGAGTTGTGTTATTTCCGCAGGCGCTTGAGGGTGTCGATGTCGGCGCGGTGGGGGTCGGCGCTGCGGCCCGGGGTCTCGATGATGAACGGGATGCCCCGTACCACCGGATGCCTCAGCAGCAGGGCGAACGGGTCCTCGCCGATGTGACCGGCGCCGATGTTCTCATGCCGGTCCTTGGCCGAGCCGCAGACGTCCTTGGAGTCGTTGGCGTGAATCAGCTTCAGGCGCCCCTCGCCCACCGTTTCGACCAGCATCTTCAGCGTGTCGTCCACACCGCCGTCGGCGGCCAGGTCATGACCGGCCGCGAAGGCGTGGCAGGTGTCGAAGCAGACGCCGACCTTCGGGTGCCGCTCCAGGGCGTCGAAGTAGGGGCCGAGCTGGTCAACGGTCGCGCAGAGCATGGCACCCTGGCCGGCCATCGGCTCCAGCAGCAGATCGGGCCCGTCGTCGGGGATCTCGGCGAGCAGCGGCAGCAGGTGCTCGTGCACCTGGCGCATCGCCTCGTCGTAGGTCTGGGTGACCGCCGAACCGGTGTGCACAACCACGCCCCGCGCCCCGATGTCATACGCCCGCCTCAGCGAGTGCCGCACCGACTCCACGGACTTGGCCAGGGTGTCCTGCGACGGTGACCCCGGGTTGATCAGGTACGGCGCGTGCACGTAGACCGGGAAGTCGTGCTCGACGCTGTAGGCCTTGAGCCTCTCGTCCTCGGCGGGCTTGCCCGCGGCCTGCGCCCACCCGCGCGGGTTGGACACGAAGACCTGAACGGCCTCTGCCCCGATCTCGGCGGCGTACTTCAACCCGCCGGTGGCCAGCCCACCGGCGACGGGAACATGGGCCCCGATCGGGCTCTCTGCGGTCTCCATAGTCCACCCAGCCTAAGTGCTGTCCCGTAGATCTTTCTGCGGGGCAGTCCGGGTTGCGGTGGTGTCTGTCCGGTGTGGTCCCTGGTTCCGCCTGGTGGCGGGTGGGGGTCTCATCCGGGGTCGGCACGGCGCACTTTCCGGCACTTCGCCGAGCAGAGGCCCGCCCCGACCCGAAAACACGCTTCCGGCGGTGGTAGATGCGTTGCCGTTTTGTCGTATCGGGTGGCGACGGCGCGGAACTGTTGGAGCTTGCTGAAGCAGCGTTCGACGGTGTTGCGTTCCTTGTAACGCTCGATGCCGAAGGTAGGCGGGCGGTCTCCCGCTCTGCCGAGCTTGCGCCGGTTGGCCTTCTGGTCCTCCTTGACCGGGATGACGGCCTCGACGCCGCGTTTACGCAGGTAGGCGTGGCTGGCCTTCGAAGAGTAGTTCAGGGGCTGCAGGTGATGGTGACCTCGGATCCGCTCTGGGCCTGGCTGCCGGACACGGGAAGCTGGGCGCGGACGGTGTTGCCGCCGAGGCGGATCACGCGGGACTGGAGACCGGCGTCCCGCAGGGCCTTCTGCGCGTCGTGGCACTGCATGCCGAGCAGCGATGGGACCTGGACCTGCTGGCCCTGCCCCTGGCCGTTGCCCTGGCCGTTGTTGCAGTTGTACTGGATGCCCAGGAAGCTGCTGCAGTTCTTCGTGGTGGCCTGCAGAATGATCGTCTCACCGTTGGTGAGCGCGGTACCGGCCGCGGGATTGGTGCTCTGCACGGTGTTGGGCGGGGTACCGCCGACGTCCTGGAACTGGATGTTCAGGTTCAGGCCGAGCTGCTCGAGCGCCTGCTGGGCGGCGTCCCTGGTCTGCCCGGCGAGGCTGGGCATCTGGACCCCGGCACTGACGATGATGGTGATCGGGTCACCGGGCTGGATCACCGAGCCGGCCTGCGGATCGGTGCCCATGACCTGGCCCAGCGCAATCGTCGTGCTGGGCTTGGTGGTGGGGTTGGCGATGTTGGTGAAACCGGCCTTGGTCAGCGTCGCAGTCGCGTCCTGCAGGGTTCCGCTCACGTTCGGCACGCTGATCGGCAGCGGGCCTCGCGAGGGGAAGAGGGTGACGCGCTGGCCCTTGCTGAGCCGCGCCCCCGGGGCCGGATCGGTCTCGGCGACCTTGCCGGCGGGTACCTTGTCGCTGGGCCTGGCCTTGCCGGTCGCGACGTTGAAGCCGTCGGCGATGAGCGTCTTTGAGGCCTGCTCGATCGACATGCCGATGAGGCTTGAGGGCACCGTGTTGTACTGGCCGACCGTCTGGTACCAGACGGCCCAGCCGAGCACGAGGACAGCGATGAGGGCGACGCCGAAGAGCACGAACTTCCCGGTGAAGAACGAGATGAGCCGTTCCATGGCCGGTTCGGGCGGCTGCTGTGGCGACCGGGTTCCTGGGAAGGCCGCGCCGGGCGGCAGCACGGTGGTATGCGAGGCGCCTGCGTGCCGGGCCGGACCCTGCTGGAAGGTCGCCGGGACTCCGGCCATGGTCTGGTCGATGCCCGGGGGGAGGGCGCGCTGGGTCTCCGTGACGAGGGCGAGGAGGTGATTGGCGTCGGAGGGACGCCGGGACGGGTCGTGGCTGGTCGCGGTGGCCACCAGCGCGTCGAGCTGCGCGGGCAGGCCGGGCAGCACACTGGACGGCAGCGGGACGACCTCGTTGACGTGCTTGTACGCAACCGACAGCGGGCTGTCGGCCTGGTGCGGCTGGTGGCCGGTGAGCAGCTCGAACAGCAGGACGCCGGCGGAATAGACGTCCGCACGGGCATCGGCACTGCCGTTCAGCACCTGCTCGGGCGCCATGTACGCGACCGTGCCGATGATCATGCCGGTCTTGGTCTGCTTGCTGTCGGTCTCGGCGCGGGCGAGGCCGAAGTCGGCCACCTTCACCTGGCCGTCGTCGGTGAGCAGCACGTTCTCGGGCTTGACGTCCCGGTGGATCAGGCCCGCGCGGTGCGCGGCGCCCAGGGCGGCGAGGACCGGCTGGATGATGCCGAGGGCCTGGCGTGGCCCGAGGCGGCCCCGCTCGGTGAGCAGGTCGCGCAGGGTCCGGCCCGGGACGTACTCCATGGCAAGGAAGACGTGCTGGCGGTCGGTGCCCTGGTCGAAGACTGCGACCACGTTGGGGTGCGAGAGGGCCGCGGCGGACTTGGCCTCGCCGATGAAACGCCGGACGAACTCCTCGTCCTGCGCCAGGTTGGCGTGCATCACCTTCAGCGCGATGGCCCGGCCGAGCTTGATGTCACGGGCCACGTACACCGTAGCCATGCCACCACGGGCGATCCGGGACTCAATGCGGTAACGCCCGTCGAGTACCTGCCCGACGAGTGGGTCCGTAACCGTCGTGTCCACGGAGTGAGTGTACGGGCGATTCGGCCCGGCTCCCATCACTCCGCAGGATGACGCATCGATGTATCCCGACCGTGACGAAGTGCTCACGGATCAGCCCGAAATGCCCTCCCACGGCGAGGATGCCTGCGCGTACCGGCGCTTGGGGATCCGCCCGGCCAGCCGGGCGAGCCGCCCGGCCTCGACCGCGTGCCGCATCGCTGCGGCCATCAGCGCCGGGGACTGGGCACGGGTCACCGCGGTGGCGAGCAGCACGGCGTCACAGCCCAGTTCCATGGCCAGCGCAGCGTCGCTGGCGGTGCCGATCCCAGCGTCCAGGACCACCGGAACGGTCGCCTGCTCGACTATCAGCTCGATGTTGTGCGGGTTGCGGATGCCGAGGCCCGAGCCGATGGGTGAGCCGAGCGGCATCACCGCCGCACATCCCACCTGCTCCAGGCGGCGGGCCAGCACCGGGTCGTCGCTGGTGTACGGCAGCACCGTGAACCCGGCGTCGACGAGCTGCTCGGCGGCGTCCAGGAGTTCGATCGGGTCGGGCAGCAGGGTGCGCTCGTCCGCGATCACCTCCAGCTTCACCCAGTTCGTCTGCAGGGCCTCCCTGGCCAGCTTGGCGGTCAGCACCGCCTCCCCGGCGGTGAAGCACCCCGCCGTGTTGGGCAGCACCTTGATCCCGCAGGTACGCAGTACGTCGAGGAGGGAGCCCTGCGCGGACGGGTCCACCCGGCGCATGGCGACCGTGGTCAGCTCGGTACCGGAGGCGGTCAGGGCCTCTTCCAGCGCCCGCATGCTCGGCGCCCCGCCGGTCCCCATGATCAGCCGGGAACCGAAGGTCTCGCCGGCGATGCTCAGTACGTCGTCCATCTCTACCCTCCCTGCACCGCGGTCAGCACCTCGATGCGATCCGCGTTCTGTACGGGTGTGCTCGCCCAGTCGCCCCGGCGGACGACCTCGTCGTTGAGCGCCACCGCGACCCCGGCGGCGGACTCGGTGACCAAGGCCACCACGGCGGCCACCGTCGACGAGTCGGGGACCTCGCGGGGGGCTCCATTGATAATGATCTTCACGAGAACCTCTCCGGCGTGAAGGGTTTGGCCACGTCGGGCAAGACCCCGGTGGTGAGCGTTTCGGCCAGTGCGTCACCGGTCACCGGGGTGAGCAGGATCCCGTGCCTGAAGTGCCCGGCGGCCAGTTGCAGACCGGGCAGCGCGGTCGGGCCGAGCATCGGCGCGTTGTCCGGCGAACCCGGGCGCAGCCCCGCGTTGACCTCGGTGAACTCCAGCTCGGTGATCCCCGGCAGCAGCTCGCGGGCGTCTCTCAGCAGCTCCCAGAGGCCGCCGGCGGTTACCGTCGTGTCGAACCCCAGCTCCTCCTGGGTGGCACCGAGCACGATCTCGCCGTCGGCGCGCGGCACCAGGTAGACCGAGGAGCCCCGCACGACGCCGCGGGTGCACCAGCGCAGCCGCAGGCCGGACCGGGCCCGCAGGCGCAGCACCTGGCCCTTGACCGGGCGGACCTGGGGCACGACGCCCGGTGGCAGCCCGCCCAGCCCGCAGACCCAGGGCCCGGCGGCCAGGACGACCGTGGCGGCCCGGACCTCGTCGCCGTTCGCGAGCCGTACGCCCACCGCCGTGTCCCGCTCCACGAGGAGTTCCGTCGCCCGCTCCCTGACCAGCTCGCCGCCGACCCTGCCGACGGCCGCGAGCAGTGCGGCGGTGAGCCGCCGGGGGTCGATGGAACCGTCGTCGGGGGCGAGCAGCCCACCACGTACCGAGGGGGCGAGCAGCGGTTCGAGCCGGCGGCACTCCCGGCCGGTCAGCGCCTCGGTCCGGACGCCGAGGGACTCCTGAAAACGCCGCAGATCCTCCAGGAAGCCCAGGTCGTCCCGGTCGAAGGCCACCTGGAGGATCCCGTCGGCCCGGTAGCCGGTGGTCATTCCGGTGACGTCCTCGAGCTCGGAGACGAACTCGGGGTAGCGGTCCCGGGAGGCCAGGCCGAGCCGCAGGAGCGGCTCCTCGCCGTAGGTGAGCTCGCTCACCGGGGTGAGCATCCCGGCGGCCACATGTGAGGCGTGCGCCGCGGGCTCGGGGTCCACCAGCGTGACCGACAGGCCGCGCAGGCCCGCCCGCCAGGCGGTGACCAGGCCGATGACACCTGCGCCGACGATCACGACATCGGGGCCGGGCACTTCAGAGGACATCGAGCGCTCCCTTCGCCGGCATGATCCGGATCAGGTCGTGGCGGTCGAGGGCCCCTGTAGCCCTCCTCTCAGCCCGGTCGCACCGGACTCCCGCGCATAACGCCCCTCAGCCTACCCACCTGCTGTATGGCCACATGTCTGGACACCCGTCCGCCACGCCGTGACAACACCGTATTAGGGTGTGCCTCCATGGACAGGGTGATCGTCGCGGGCGGCGGGCTGGCAGGCATACGGGCCGTGGAGGCGCTTCGGGCCAAGGGCTACGAAGGTGGGCTGACCATCGTCGGGGCGGAGCTCCATCCGCCGTACAACCGGCCGCCGCTGTCGAAGGCGGTGCTGACCGGCGACACCGACGACACGAGTGTCGGAGCGGACTTCGAGCGGCTGCGCTGCGAGGCGCTGCTCGGCCACCGGGCCACCGGGCTGCGTCCCGGCGACCACGTCCTGGAGACCACGGCCGGCGAGCTGGGCTATGACGGCCTGGTCATCGCCACCGGCGCCACCCCGATCCGGCTGCCCGGCACCGGGACCCAGCACGTCATGCGGACCATCGACGATGCCCGTTCGCTGCGCGCGGGGCTGGTCCCCGGGGCCCGGGTCGTCATCGTCGGAGCAGGCTGGATCGGCGCGGAGGTGGCGACCGCCGCCGCGAAGCTCGGCTGCGTGGTCACCGTGATCGAGGCCGCGGACACGCCGCTCGCCGCCGCCATCGGGCCGGAGATAGGCGCGCTGACCGTCCCCTGGTACGCCGAGGCGGGGGTGGAGCTGCGGACCGGCGTCAAGGTCGCCTCGATCGATCCGGGAGGTCTCGCGCTGGCCGGGGGCGGCTGGATCGACGCCGACGAGATCGTCGTCGGGGTCGGCGTACGGCCCGAGGTGGGCTGGCTGGCCTCCTCAGGGCTCGACCTGGGCGGTGGCGTGGCCGTCGACGCCTCGCTCCGTACTTCCCGGCCGGAGATCGTCGCGGTGGGGGACTGCGCGGCCTGGTGGTCCACTCGGTACGGCCGCAGGCTCCGGGTCGAGCACTGGGACACCGCCCTCAACGCCCCCGAGGTGGCCGCCGCGTCACTGCTCGGGCAGGACGCGGTCTACGACGCGGTGCCGTACTTCTGGTCGCAGCAGTTCGGCCGGATGGTGCAGTACGCCGGCCACCACCCGGTCGCGGCGCGGATGGTCTACCGGGGCGACCCGGCATCGGCCAAGTGGGCGGCGTGCTGGCTGACCGGGGACCGGCTCGACGCCATCGTCACCGTCGACAGGCCCCGAGACCTGGTGCAGGCCCGCCGTATCATCACCGCCGGAACCCCAGTGGACATCAATTTGATCACCGATCCCGAGGTGCCCGTCCGCAACGCCGTACGCTCCTGATGGTTTGACCGCGCCGTACAGGTGGTAGACAGGCGCCGTGACGCAGACGCACACGACAGCCAAGAACACCAGTAACTCCGACCTCGACGCGGTCATCGGGGAGTGGCTCACACTCGCTGAGACCGCGGTCCGGCTCGGGCTCAACCAGAGCAAGGTCAAGCAGCTCATCGGCGACCGCAAGCTGATCGCGGTCAAACGCGACCGCGTGCCGATGGTGCCCGCGATCTTCCTGACCGGTCACGAGGTCGTCAAGGGGCTGAGCGGTACGCTCACCCTGCTGGCCGACGCGGGCTTCGGCGAGGACGAGGCGCTGCGGTGGCTCTTCACCGCGGACGATACGCTCCCCGGAACCCCCGCCCAGGCGCTCGCTGAGAACCGCGGAACCGAGGTCAGGAGGCGGGCACAGGCCTTGGCCTTCTAACACTCAGGAGCCCACCCCTCGTGCTGTCCGACACCGCCGTACAGCGCCGGGCCCGGCTCGACCGGGCCCGGCTCTACCTGTGCACCGACGCCCGCGAACGCCAGGGCGACCTGACCGCCTTCCTCGACGCCGTCCTCGCGAACGGGGTCGACATAGTCCAGCTCCGGCAGAAGGGCCTTGAGGCCCGCCAGGAGCTCGAGTACCTCGCGATCTTCCGTGCGGCCTGCGACCGGCACGGTGCGCTGCTCGCCGTGAACGACCGGGCTGATGTGGCCTTCGCGGCCCGCCCCGACATCCTGCACCTCGGGCAGGACGATCTGCCGGTCCCGGTGGCGCGCCGGATCGTTGGCGCCGATGTGCTGTTCGGCCGGTCCACGCACTCCGGCGACCAGGCCTCGGCGGCCGCCGCAGAGCCGGGCGTGGACTACTTCGCCGCCGGTCCGGTGTGGCCCACGGCGACCAAGCCGGGCCGTCCGGCCGCGGGCCTGAAGCTGCTCGAGCACGTCGCGTCCCAGCGGGTGATGAGGCCCTGGTTCGCGATCGGTGGCATCTCCGCGGACAACCTCGACGAGGTGCTGGCGGCGGGCGCCCGCCGGATCGTCGTGGTACGGGCGCTCACGGAGGCCGCCGATCCGGCCGCTGCCGCCGCCGAACTGGCACGCCGCCTTCGCTGAGCGCACTCCCGGGGTGAGGGCCCGGACCGGATGCGGGACAATGACCGTATGACCGTAGGACCTGAAGACGACCGCCCTGTCGACCTGTTGTCCGAGGACGAGGGCCTGGAAGTCCTGCCGGACCAGACCCGCGACGACACCGACGACGGCTGGGGCGAGATACCCGAACCGGATGACGACGCGCGCCTCATCGAGGAGGTCCCACCGCACTGGAGCTGATCAGGGGTGCGAGGAGAACAGGATGCCGATGGTAAAGCCGATGCCGACGACCATGGTGAGGGCGACCATCATCCGCCAGCGGTAAGCGGGGATGCGCTTCGGTTTGGCCTGCGGAGCCGGTTTGGGGTTGCCGCGCAGGGCCCGTACCAGCTGCGGGGCGGTCGGCCGGGCGGCAGGGTTCTTGTCCAGGCAGCGTTCGACCAGTTCCCGCAGCTCGCCCTTCAGGTCACCCAGCTGTGGCGCGCGGGATGACACCCGGCGCATGATCGCCGCATTGGGCCCCGACCCGAACGGCGGGCGGCCGGTGGCGGCGAAGACCATGGTGGAGCCCCAGGCGAAAACGTCCGAGGGCGGCCCGACCTGCTCGTCCTCGATCTGCTCGGGCGACATGTACGCCGGGGTGCCCACCAGGCCCGAGGTGGTGGGCGTGGTGCCGTCGAGTACCCTGGCGACCCCGAAATCGATCACTTTGGCGCCGTCCGGGCCGAGCAGGATGTTCCCCGGCTTGAAGTCGCGGTGCACGATGCCGGCCTTGTGGATGGCGGCCAGCGCGGCGGCCGACCGCAGCGCCATCTTCCGGAGCTGCCCACCCGACAGCGGGCCGCGCTCGTCCACGGTGTCCTGCAGGGACGGGCCGTCGACGAACTCGCTGACGATGTAGGGCCGGTCGCCGGTCACCTTGGCGTCCAGGACCCTGGCGGTGTGCGGGGCGGACACCAGCTGCGCCGCCGCGGCCTCCTTCATGAAGCGGGTACGGGCCCGCTCGCTGGCCGCCCAGCCGCCCCGGAGCAGCTTCACCGTGACCAGCGAGCCGTCACTCGTCCGGCCCAGATAGACGACGCCCTGGCCGCCCTCGCCCAGCCGCCCGACCAGCGTGTAGCCGTCCAGGCGGCGTGGGTCGTCCGGGCCGAGAGGGGACTCGACTGACACTGCGGGCTCCGGCATGGCGGTGGGAGATGAAGATTTCACCAGTTGTACCGTGTTGCTGGCGCAAAACCCGACAGGACACGGCGATCTGCTGGGTAGAAGATCACGGTAGGCGGCTACGGCCGGTCAAAGGCTCTCCTCGGGTTGCACCCGTAGCGCGTTCAGGCCGTACGCCAGCATCCGGTAGTGGCCGATGAGGATCACCAGTTCGATCAGGCCGCGCTCGTCGAAGCGCTCGGCCAGTGCCGACCAGGTTGCGTCCCCGAGGGTTCCGGTGGCGTTCAGCTCGTCCGCGGCGGCCACGACGGCGCGGTCCCCGGGCGCCCACGGGTGGTCATCGAGCCCGGCGGCGAGCGCCGCGATCTCGGTGCCGGACAGCCCGGCCTCGCCGCCGATCCGCACGTGGTGGCCCCACTCGTAGGCGCAACCGGACAGATGTGCGGTCCGCAGGATCGCCAGCTCCCGGTCCCTGGGCGGCAGGGTGCCCTTCAGCAGGAGCATCGAGCCGAACCCGATCCAGGCCTTGAACAGGTCGGGATGGCGGCCGAGGGTGGTGAAGATGTTGAGCGGTCCGGTCGTTGACGCCACGGCTGACAGCACCGTGTCCCACTCGTTCTCCGGCAGCGGCTTGATCCGGGGTGTTCCAGGCATGACGGACATTGTGGTTCACCGGTCCCGCATGCGCCATGGCCCGTCAGCTGCAGACTCAGGCGGAGGTGGGCGGTTCGTAGACGTCCCGCATGCAGGGGATGTTGTGCAGTGCGGCGATCCGGTGCAGGTCCTCGAGTACGGCCCCGTCCACGTCCTGGGTGTAGAGGTCATCGTCCATGGTGGCTTCGTCCAGTGCCCGGTGGGCCATGGCCAGCTGCGATTGGATGGTCTCAAGGAAAATCGTCATCGCGGTCACCCCTCGTCCGTAGTGGTCCACCTTGTTTATCAATGGGTTCTTCATGGCGACGTCAAGTGAAGACGAGTATTCGGTCCTGAATGTCGGTAGATCGGCGGCTTCGCAGGTACGCGCCGGTGAGCAGGGCCACGGCGAGGATCAGCAGCGCGCTGGGCACGACATAGGAGAGCGGCCCGTTCGTCACGGCGGACCGCAGCCACGAGTCGCCGAGCCGGAACACGATCCCCGGCAGGCCGCCCCCGGTGGCCACCAGCATCCGGGCCAGTTGCACCCAGTCGAGCCGGGACGCGGGCGCCAGCGCCAGCATCGGGAAGATCAGCGCCTCGTACCACGGGTAGTACACCGGCGTGGTGAGCACCCAGGCCAGGCTGATCGCCATCGCGGGCCGCAGCCAGGGCTCCGAACCCTCGGGGAGTCCCCGCAGCAGCACCAGGGCCGCTCCGCCCGCCAGCGCCACAGATCCCGCCACCAGCAGCATCCCGCCGGGCCGCCCGCCCAGTAGCGCCAGTAGTTCCCACGGAGTGTTCCAGGACGGCTGCCTGCCCCGCCGCAGAGCCGCCGCGATCGCTTCGGGGGCCAGCACCACGTACGCCACGACCAGCACCGGGATCAGCCCGAGCGCGAACTTCGTGAGCCCCCGAGGCGACCGCCGCAGCGCCCACACGACCCCCGCCCCCACCAGCACGTAGGGCGCCTTCACCGCCCCCGCCGCCCCCACCAGCACCCCCGCCCACACCGTTGACTCGTGGCGTGTCCCGCTCGGGGACCCCCCTCGGGTGCGGGACACGCCACGAGTCAACGAGAGGAGGGCTGCCACGGAGAACAGGGCGGCGAGGGCGTCGACGTGGGCGCCGCCGATGAGGGCCCAGAGCATCATGGGGTTGAGGGTCCACAGCAGGTGAACCCGGATCAGCCGGTCCGGGGACGGCCGAGCGAGGCGGGTGAGGGCCAGGGCGACGGCCAGGAAGGCCAGGCCGTTCCAAACCTTCAGCCACAGGACGGTCAAGACCGCGGAAGTGCCGCCGAGCCGGGACGCCGCCCACTGCGTGGCCGTGGCCAGCGGCCCGTAGACGGACGGGATGTTCGCCCATTCGGGTGGGGCGAGCAGCCCGACCGGATCACCGGTCAGCCGGAACCTGGCGGGCGTCAGCACGTTCGGGTCGTGACCGAGCACCGCCATCCGGCCGTACACGGCGTAGTCCATCGGGTCGGTGCTGCCCATCGGCGGAGCCACCACGAGCACCGAGACCGCGAGGACACCGCCCGCCAGGAGCCGCCCGGGCCGGGGCCGCCAGCCACGCCGGACCGCCACCAGGCCACAGCCGATACCGGCGGCGCCGATCACCATCGCCGCCCAGAGCAGCACCGTCACCGCCAGATCGGAGGGCGGTCCACCGGGCAGCGCCGGCAGCGGGCCCGGCCCGTCGAGCCGCGGCACCGCCGCGGGCGGCCGCCACAAGCCGATCAGAGCCATGACCGACACACTCACGGTGGTCCCGGTCAGAGCTAGAGTACCGAAGACCCGCCCGTCCATTCTGTGACCATACGACCCATACGTGAACAGGTCGAGACCGGCTACCCGCTGAAGACGCCGCCGAGGTCAGACGGTGCGGGCGGTGGCGGCGATCGCGAGCTCGGTCAGGGCGGTTCGCGCCTCTGCGGTGATCGGAGCTGCGTCCAGGGCGGTCCGCGCCTCTGCGGCGTACGATTCGATCATCGCCTCGCAGGCGGCCAGGGCGCCGGTGTCCACCATGAGCGCCCGGAGTCGGCCGACTCCGGCCAGGTCGAGGGCCTGATCGCCGAGGAGGTCCTGCACCACGGCGGCCTGAGCGGGTGTGGCGCGCTGCAGGGCGAGCGCCACGAGGACCGTCCGCTTACCCTCCCGCAGGTCGTCCCCGGCGGGCTTGCCGGTCTGCGCCGGGTCGCCGAAGACCCCGAGCACGTCATCGCGGAGCTGGAAGGCGATCCCCAGTGGCAGCCCGTACGCCGACAGTGCGCCGAGCGTCTCCGGTCCAGCGCCCGCGAGCGCCGCGCCCAGGTGC
>JAOPYM010000328.1 GCA_025964615.1 Actinomycetes bacterium | reverse complement strand
GGTTGGCCGAGGCATAGCGCATGTGCGGGACGAATCCGTCCCCCAATTGCGCCGACAGCACACCCGCCAGCTCCCTGCGGGCCCGCTGGGGCTCGCCGACGTGCTGCCAGCAGATCGCGCTGAAACTCGAGTCCCACAGCCACTGGTGCGGGTACGTCGACTTGTGGGGATAGGTGTGGCCACGTCCTTCGTCCCAGTGCGCGTCCAGGACCGCGCGGGCGCGGGTCCGGATCTCGGCATCGTCGAGCACACCTACAGTCTCCCAGGCGGCAAGGGCGTGGTGCCGGCGGCGTCGACGACCGCGAGCTCGCACGGGAGCTGCGTGACAGCGCGGACTGGGCCGACCGGACGACGTCCGGTTCAGAATCCGAGGTCGCTCAGCCCGGG
This sequence comes from Actinomycetes bacterium, assembly GCA_025964615.1. Classification (GTDB taxonomy): domain Bacteria; phylum Actinomycetota; class Actinomycetes; order Streptosporangiales; family Streptosporangiaceae; genus RYN-227. The sequence continues at coordinate 4,023 of JAOPYM010000328.1, read as the reverse complement.
GTGATCGTCAGGGCGCCGCCCGAGCGGCCAGTGGTAGTGGCGTTCCGACTCCCGGATGGGCAGATCGTTGATCGACGCGAGCCTCCTGCGCATCAGCCCGTCGTCGTCGAACTCCCAGTTCTCATTGCCGTAGGAACGAAACCAGTTCCCGGAATCGTCGTGGCACTCGTAGGCGAAACGCACCGCGATGCGGTTGCCCTCGAACGCCCAGAGTTCCTTGATGAGCCGGTAGTCCAGCTCCCTGGTCCACTTGCGGGTAAGAAACGCGATGATCTCCTCGCGCCCGTTCACGAACTCCGCGCGGTTCCGCCAGTAGCAGTCCGGCGTGTAGCCCAGAGCCACTTTCTCGGGGTCACGCGTGTTCCAGGCATCCTCTGCCAGGCGAGTCTTCTCAACGGCGGTCTCACGATTGAACGGGGGCACCGGACGACGTATCACCATATTCTCTCCCAATCGCGCCATATAGCTTCAGATGCGGATGGTATTCCCCGGGAAGGGCGGCGCGACCACGATATGACGCCACGGGGTGATCGTCTTAAACAACGCCAGCCGCCGGGCCACCCGCAGCTCAAGGTCACCGGTGCCCAGCGTGAGCACGGCGGGCGCCACGACCACCTCAGCGTAGGCGCCGGCGCTGGTCAGCGCGATGTCCCCATCCCCTTTTTATTTCTGGTTGGGCCGCCCTTTGCCTGTACTAATCAAGCTCCGCAAGCTATCCGCTGGTGGCAGTGCACCGCACTACTGCGGATGTACGACGGCGAACAGGTCAGCAGCATGGTCGCCGTACTCCCAGAGACCTTCATAGCGTTGCCCTCGAGTCTGCCCGAAGGGAACAACTGCGACTCGTTCACCTCGCTCGTGCCACCGAGCGAGACATCTATCTCTGGGGCCGAGATCACAAGGCCGAGTGTGACCCACAACAGACGCGCGTTCCCAGGCCCAGCTTGGCTTTCACCAGCCCACAGGAACTGCACGTTTTCGAACTCGGGTACCACCGGTCGGCCAAGATCAGCCGCCCGCCGCCGCGGCAAGACCCGGCCCGCATGCCGCCAGGATCCGCTGGGACGATCGCCCCGGCGGATCCTGGCGGCGCCACACGGCGGAGGTCAGAACCGCCGGGACCGCTGCGCCACTCCTGGCCCGCCGTACGGGTAGTCGGCCACCGCCGGAGCGCTGGCCTCATCCAACAGTGCGGTTTCGCGTTCCGACAGGTGCAACCCGGCCGCGCCCAGGTTGTCGTCGAGTTGTTCCAGGGTCCGGGCACCGAGGATCACCGACGTCACCGCCGGGCGGTCGGCGACCCATGCCAGCGCCACCTGCGCCATCGACACGCCCCGGTCCTCGGCAACCTGTCGGACCGCGTCCACGATCCGCCAGGTCCGCTCCTGTGCGTTGCGCGGGGTGTACGCCTCCATGCCCCGCTCCGGTTCCTCCCCCAATCGGCTCGGCCCGGTCGGAACCTCGTCGCGCCGGTACTTGCCCGTCAGCCAGCCGCCGGCCAGCGGTGACCACGGCAGGATCCCGATGCCCTCGTTCCTGCACACGTCCACCAGCTCGAACTCGATGTCGCGGGTGATCAGGTTGTACTGCGGCTGCAGGGTCACGATCGGCGTGAGCCCGCGCAGCTCGGTGAGTGTGGCGGCCTTCTGCAGCTGCCAGCCGAGGAAGTTGCTGACCCCGGCGTAGCGGATCTTGCCGTCGCGTACGGCGTCGTCGTAGAACCGCAGGGTCTCCTCGATCGGGGTGATCGGATCCCACGCGTGCGCCTGGTACAGGTCGATGGCCTCCACGCCCAGCCGGCGCAGGCTGGCCTCCAGCGCACGCGTCAGGTGAGTACGGCTCAGACCGTGGTCGTTGGGTCCGCCGCCCATCGGGAACCGGCCCTTGGTGGCGAGCACGATCTGACCGCGGACACCCGGCCGGGCCGCGAGCCACCGGCCGATGATCTCCTCGGAGATCCCCTGCGAGTAGACATCCGCGGTGTCGATGAAGTTTCCGCCTCGCTCGACGAATCGGTCGAGCTGGGCGTGGGACAGCTTCTCGTCGCTCTCCTTGCCGAAGGTCATGGCGCCCAGGCACAGCGTGGACACCGCGGTTCCGGTACTGCCGAGGGGTCGGTATTCCATCCTCACGCCTTTCAGTTCATCGACTGCGATCCGTTGTGACACCGCAGAGGACCACCCTGTGGGTGGGGTGTCCAAAACGGGTACGTTCTTACTGAGCTGGGGCTTTCGCAAGATCTTCAGGCGACCCTACCTGCCTGGGCCAGACGGCGCGGCGCTCGGGTGGAAACGGCTGAGGTGGGCCGATACGGTGCACGGCGGCGGATCGCGTCGCTCAACGACGACGGCCTGCACGGTTTCTCCGCCAACGACTGGGCCGCACCCCTGCTCACCTACCTGTTCCTCAGCCTGTCCGCCGACCTGCGGCCACCCGCGGACCTCCGCCGCTACGCCCAGACCCGCGCCCTGGCCACCCTCGCCTGCCTCGCCGTCAACGTCATCACCATCTGAGCGTGCGGCGCCGAGCACCGTCACCGGTGTGAACGGGTGCGAACCATGCGCAACAGCGTGACCAGCGCTGTTGTGGAGTTGCTGCAACCGGCTCGGTCGGTGATGCTCACCCCATGGACGATCGGCACGACCACCCCGGCGCCGGCGACCACGATCACGCCGACGTTCATACCGAAGATCATCGAGACGATCACACGCATGGGCACGGCCACGGTCATGGGCATGACGCCGTGGCCGGGCCGTGGGCGAAGGTCACGCGCTTGTTCCGGCCGCATTCGCATGAGGCGGCCGACAAGGTCGACGCCGCGATGGAGTCCTCCGCCGAAGGCATGCGCGCGCTGTGGATCTGTCTCGGGGTACTCGCCGTGACCACGGTGATCCAGGCGATCGTGGTCGGGTTCTCCGGGTCGGTGGCGCTACTGGGCGACACCCTGCACAACGCCGCCGACGCGCTCACCGCCCTGCCGCTCGGGATCGCGTTCGTCATGGGCCGCCGCCTCCCGACCCGCCGCTACACCTACGGGTACGGGCGCGCCGAGGACCTGGCCGGCATCGCCGTCGTCGCCACCATCACCGCGTCGTCGGCAGCCGCCGCCTACACCGGGATCGAACGCCTCCTGCACCCCCACCAGGTCACCCACCTGTGGGCGGTGGCGGTCGCTGCGCTCGTCGGGTTCACCGGCAACGAACTGGTCGCCCGCTACCGCATCGGTGTCGGCCGGAAGATCGGATCGGCGGCGCTGGTCGCCGACGGGCTACACGCCCGCACCGACGGATTCACCTGTCTGGCCGTCCTGGCCGGCGCCGGCGGGGTCGCGATCGGCTGGAAATGGGCCGACCCCGTCGTCGGCCTGCTCATCACCGTCGCGATCCTTTCCGTACTACGCCAGGCCGCCCGGGAGGTGTACCGGCGGCTCATGGACGCCGTCGACCCCGCCCTCATCGACGCGGCCGAAACCACCCTGCGCGCCACCCCCGGGGTCCTGGGCGTCGGGCAGGTGCGGATGCGGTGGATCGGCCACCAGCTGCGCGCCGAATGCGAAGTCATCGTCGACGCCACCTCCACCATCGTGGCCGCCCACCAGGTCGCCGTCGACGCCGAACACGCCCTCATCCACGACATCCCCCGCCTCACCGCCGCCCTCGTCCACCCCGACCCCGAGCCCCGTGACGGCATCGACCACCACGCACCCCTGGCCTCACACCGCTGACCACCAGACCGTGTCCAGGTGAACCGCCGCGACCTCACCCGGCCGACATCGACGCCCCCGCCACACAGGCAGGGCTGGTGTCCGGCGCGGTCTGCGCGCCGGTCGACCTCACCCGGCCGGCGTACGGCCCCCTATGGCGGGTTTCCGGCGTATCCAGGTCGCCCCCCGAACGATCACACCAGACCCGCTCCCACCCGCGGGACGTGGACCGTGCTGATGTCCAGCGACCTGTACCTATTGCGGTGGAATCACTCCAGCCTTACCGTTTCTCGGTATTAACGATAAACGATAAGGCTGGA
>JAOPYM010000325.1 GCA_025964615.1 Actinomycetes bacterium | reverse complement strand
TGCGCGGCGGCGGTCCGCCGAAGCCCTGCGTCCACACGGCCTGCGTGCCGTGGGCGGAACTGCCCCGGCCGGTCCGTGCGCTCACCCCGCTGGAGGCGGCCACGTGGGGCGGGTACGTGGCGCTCGGCGACTCGTACTCGGCGGGTGAGGGCGCGTACGCCATCCCGGCCGACACCGCGAACGCCAACCGCTGCCACCGTACGTCTCTGGCGTACTTCCACCTTGTCGCCCAGGCATTCACCTTCGCCAAGGGTACCGGGTTCTGGGCCTGTTCGGGGGCGACCACCTACGACGTACTGCACGGTGAGAGGGGGGAGCCCCCGCAGGTCGACCGGCTGAGCGCCGGCACCAGCCTGGTGACGATCAGCATCGGCGGCAACGACAGCGGGTTCTCGCACGTGCTCGCGGGCTGCGTGGTCAGGCTGCCGTTCACCGCCGGCTGCCAGGGCCAGGGCGACGACGTCGCCAAGCGGCTCGGGTTGCTGCGCGGCGGCCTGAAGAGCGTGCTGGACACGATCGTGCAGCGGGCCCCGAACGCCCGGATCATCGTCCTCGGGTACCCGCGGCTCTTCTCCGAGGGCTCCGGGTCGGACAGCATCGGCGTCGCCGACCAGCGGTGGCTCAACGGGTGGGGCCGGGCATTGGACGGCCTGATCCGGGAGATCGCCGGGGAGGAGGACGAGCACATCGTGGCCTCCCAGGGCAGGGGCACGATGGAGTTCGTGGACGCCTACGGGGCATTCGCGGGTCACGAGGTCGGCAGCGGCGACCCCTTCGTCAACGGACTGGACATGAACCTGATGAGCATGTCGGTGGGGGCGAGCAGCTACCACCCCACCGCCGGCGGATACCGGGAGCTGGCCGCGCTCATCGGCAGGCAGGTCGTCCAGGGCCCCGGGCGCGAGATCCGGCAGTTCCAATAGCTTTCCGGTTCCTTGGGCGTGCCAAGGCCGAATATTGATCACGTCTCCTAGGTGATCGAACGGCGCGGATGGTCGTTGCGCGGGCGCCTGACGGTGATGGCCGCTGCCATCACCGCCATAGTCGCGGTGTGCGTGGCCGTGCTGGCCCTCGCTGCGGCCCGGGGGAGGGCGACGGACTACCGCAAGGAGGAGGCGACCGCCGCCGCGCTCCGCGTGGTCTTCATGATCAAGCGCGACCAGGTGCCAGCGCGCCTGGCGAGCGCGAAGGGCAACGCCATCCAGGTCCTGAACCCCAAGGGCGAGGTGGTCGCATCGACCCCGTCGCTGGCGGGGAGACCCCCGATGGCGACGTTCCGGCCTCCGGCGGACGCGATCACGGCCCACCGGGTGCTCTGCCCGCCGAGAGTGCTGAGCGGTTGCAGGGAGGTGGTGGCCGTCCGGGCCTTCCAGCCCGACGGCGACTGGATCGTCTATGCCGCGACGGCCGTGCCGCCCTGGTACGTGAACATGACCACCCTGCTGCGGATGCTCGTGGTGTCGCTGCTGATCGTCGCACTCGCCGCGGGGATCACCTGGCGGGCAGTCGGCCGCACGCTGGCCCCGGTCGACGCCATCCGGGCCGAGCTGGCGGAGATCGCCGTCACCGACCTCGGCCGCCGGGTGCCGGTGCCCGGCGGCCAGGACGAGATCAGGATGCTGGCCGAGACGGTGAACGCCACGCTGGACCGCCTTGCGGCGGCGGTGGAGCAAATGCGCCAGTTCGCCTCCGACGCCTCACACGACCTGCGCAGCCCGATCACGGCGATGCGGACCCAGGTGGAGGATGCGCTGCTCTACCCCGAGGATGCGGACTGGCCGGCGGCCGGTCGTGCCATTCTGGTGAGCCTGGACCGGCTGCAGGCGATCGTCACCGACCTGCTGACGCTGGCCATGCTGGACGCAGGGGCGCCCCAGACCAAGGACACCGTGGACCTGGCCAGGCTGGTCGAGGCAGAGCTTGAGCGCCGGCCGCGCGCGGTGCGGGTGGTGACGGATCTGGCACCACGGGTGCAGGTGACCGGCGACCAGCTCGGGCTGGCCAGGCTGCTGACCAATCTGGTCGACAACGCCGAACGGCACGCGTCGGCGCAGGTGTCGGTGACGGTACGGGCCGAGGGTGACATGGCCGTCCTCCAGGTCCTCGATGACGGGGCCGGGATCGCGCCCGAGCACTGGGAGACGGTCTTCCAGCGCTTCACCCGGCTGGACGCCTCCCGTAAAAGGGATGCCGGCGGGACCGGGCTCGGGCTGCCGATCTCCCGGCACATCGCGGAGGCGCACGGTGGCACCCTGACCATCGAGGAGAGCACGGCCGGGGCGTGCTTCGTGTTGCGGCTGCCGCTCAGGCCTCAGTGATCTTGTTGAGCCGTTCGAGGGCGTCGGCGAATTCCTCGATCATGTCGTAGACGACCTGACGGGCGGGTTTGACGGTGTTCATCATGCCCACGCACTGGCCGACGAAGTAGTTGGCCAGCTCGACCGCTCCCGGGTTACCGGACTCGGCGACCTTGTTGATGTGCCGCATGGCGCCCTCGGCGACGATCATCTGGAGGGGCATGGGCAGCGAGCCGGGGCTGTCGGGCCCCTCCCACTCCTCGGTCCACGCGGACTTCAGCTGCCGGGCGGGCTTGCCGGTCCTCGACCGGGAGCGGATCGTGTCGCGCGAGGTGGCGGCCAGCATCTTGGCCTTGACGGCGGGCAGGGTCTCGGCCTCCTCGGTGGTGAGCCAGACCGAGCCGCACCAGACACCGGAGGCGCCGAGGGCGAGGGCTGCGGCCATCTGCCGGCCGGTGGCGATGCCGCCCGCGGCCAGCACCGGGATCGGGGCGACCGCGTCGACCACCTCGGGGACCAGGACCATGGTGGAGATCTCACCGGTGTGCCCCCCGGCCTCGCCGCCCTGCGCGACGATCAGGTCGACACCGGCTGCGACCTGGCGGCGGGCGTGCTCGCCGGTGCCGACCAGCGCGGCGACCGGGACCCCGGCGGCTTTGGCCTGCTCGACCATGAGCGGCGGCGGGGTGCCGAGTGCGCTGGCGATCAGCCTGATGGGATGGGCGAGGGAGACGTCGATCAGCTCGGTGGCGCCGCTCGCGGTGACCTGGCGGGCCCCGCCCTCGGCGGCCCTGGCCCGGTCGAGGCGGCTCAGGTCCGGTGCGGGCAGCCCGTACTTCTCGAACAGGTGGGACATGAAGGCCCAGTGCTCGGCCGGGATGGCGCTCAGCGGGTCGCCTTTGACGGCGGAGGGGTCGATCTTGCCCGGGACCAGCACGTCCACGCCGTACGGGCGGCCGCCGACATGGTCGTCGATCCAGCGCAGTTCCTCTTCGAGCCGCTCGGGGGTGTAGGCGACGGCGCCGAGGACCCCGAGGCCGCCTGCGTTGGTGACGGCGGCGACGACGTCCCTGCAGTGGCTGAAGGCGAACAGCGGGAACTCGATCCCGAACATCTCACAGACCTCGGTGCGCATGCTCCGACGCTAACGGACCGAATGCGATTCGGTCTAGCCCCCGTTGCCGGTGCCGTAGCGCTTGGAGAGGATGGGGTCCGTCTCCCACCAGGGCCGCATCATCTCGGGTTCAGGAGAGCCCGATGCGGTGGTCTTCGGAGCCGTCTGGGCGTCCAGTTCTCGGTCGATCTCGGCCGCGTCGGCCTGGTCCTGACGGAACATCCGGGCGAAGAGCGCCGCCAGGAACGGCAGGCCGGCCAGGTCGCCGAGCATCCACAGGGCGCCCCCGCCGATCACCTGGTCCATCTTCAGGCTCGGCCCCCACGGCCGGGCCAGCGCGTGGTAGTACGACGAGGCGAGCGGGTGCGCCATGAAGATCATGGTGATGCCGAGTGCCCCGTCGAATGCGGCCTCGGCGAAGCTGAACCCCACTGAGAGCAGGTGCGGGTACGTTCTGGGCACCGGGTCCAGCTGCAGCCGGGCCCAGAAGTACAGGAACCCGGTGAGCACCAGGGCGACCCGCAGGACGGCGTCGGCGATCCCGTTGCGCAGTACCAGCTCGTACAGCGGAGTGAAGTAGAGCACCCAGGGTGTGGCGATCAGCAGCACCGCTCCGACGGGCGGGAATGTCAGGACCCGGGCCACCCGGCCGAGCAGCCACCTGCCTGCGCGCGGCGAGCACTCCGACAGCAGGGTCAGCGGCGCTCCGTTGGCCAGCAGCAGCGGCGTGATCATCAAGAGCGTGACCACCTGGACCGCCCGCGCCCAGAACAGCGTGTCGGCGTAGACCCCTAGGAACGACATGGTGGCCAGTGCCCACGACCCCAGGCCGAGCCCGGTGAACAGCACGGTACGGCCGGACGCCCAGGACCCGCCCCGGCTGTGTACCCGCCGTACCCCGGTGAGATAGGCGCCGCCGAGTGCGGTGATGACCAGGAACACGACCGGATCGAACGTCCAGGACGTGAGTACCCGCTGCAGCGTCAGCTCCGCCGGCCCGTGATACACGAAAGAACCCCCTTGAGACCGCAGGTCAGGATACTCCTGAGGCTCATTCAGGTACTACCTGGACGCCAGAACTAGAATCAAGTTCGGTACGGTGGCGGGAGCTTTCACGGAGAGGTGGCCTATGGGGAGCGGTGCGGCGATCGCCGGGCTCGGCATGACCGAGCTGGGCAGGGTGTACGGGAGCAGTCCCAGGAGGCTGGCCGCCAATGCCGTGCGGGCGGCCGTGGCCGACGCGGGCCTGACCCTGGAGGATCTCGACGGGCTGCTGGTCAGCCATGGCATGGGCGGTTCCCCGAGCATCGAGCTGGCCGAGACCCTCGGCCTTCGCGACCTTCGGCTGCTCAGCCTGATGAGCGCCTTCGGCGCCACGGCGGGCGCGATGGTCGCGCACGCCGCCATGTCGATCATGAACGGTGCCGCCACGACCGTGGCCTGCGTTTTCGCCGACGCACCCCTCCAGCCGAAGCAGTCCGCCGGGTCGGCCTACCATCGCAACGCCAAGGAGTACTACGGGTTCGGCGGGATGACCGCGGCCCTCGGCTTCCGCAGCATCAACGCCTTCTACGCGCTGGCCGCCCAGCGGCACATGGCACGGTACGGCACGACCAGCGAGCAGCTCGGCGCCATCGCGGTCTCCACCAGGCAGTGGGCCTCGATGAACCCGCTCGCCCAGCTGCGCGATCCGATCACCCTCGCGGACCACCAGAACTCGCGCTGGGTGGCGGAGCCGCTGCACCTGCTCGACTGCTGCCTGGTCTCCAACGGCGCCATCGCGGTGATCGTCACCAGCGCGGACCGGGCCCGGGATCTGGCCCGCCCGCCCGTGCACGTGCTCGGCTGGGGGCAGGGCCACCCCGGCCACCGCAAGGAGCGGGGCAGCGAGTTCGGGCTGACCACCGGGGCGCTGGCGTCCGGGCCGATCGCGATGAAGATGGCCGGGGTCACCGTCGACGACATCGACGTGTGCCAGCTCTACGACTGCTACACCTACACGGTCCTGGTGACGCTGGAGGACTACGGGTTCTGCGCCAAGGGCGAGGGCGGGGCGTTCGCGGCCACCGGGGCGCTGGCGCCCGGCGGCGCGCTGCCCACCAATACCGGAGGCGGGCAGCTGTCGGCGTACTACATGTGGGGCATGACCCCGCTGTCGGAGGCCGTCGTCCAGGCCCGGGGCGCCGGTGGCGACCGGCAGGTGGCCAGGAACGACGTGATCCTGGTCAGCGGCAACGGCGGCATCCTCGACCACCACTCGTCGCTGATCCTCAGCCCGCACGCCCCATCGAGCCAGGGAGCCTGAACATGGACATCGGAGTGCTCAGGCGCGACGGCCGGACCGACCCCTTCTTCGACGGCACCGCCCGCGACGAGCTGATGATCAAGCGATGCGAGCCGTGCGATCGCTGGTTCGGCCCGGACGCGACCGGCTGCCCCGGCTGCGGCGCAGACGAGCTCGGCTGGGCGCGGGCCTGCGGGGACGCGTCCCTGGTCACCTGGACCATCACGCACGGCCGCGACCCGGATGACGAGCCCGCGTTCCTGGCACTGGTCGAGCTGGCCGAGGGCCCGTGGCTGCACGCCCGCCTCGACGGGGTCACCGGCCTGCGCGAGGGACTTCCGCTCGTGGCCCGTTTCGTGCATCCGGCCGAGGGCGAGGCGTACCTGTTGTTCAGCGGAACCCGTCGGTCGCCTCAATGAGCCGGTGCAGGATTCCCGGCTCGTTGTAGGCGTGCCCTGCGTCGGGCACCATGTGGAACTCGGCCTCCGGCCACGCCCGGTGCAGGTCCCAGGCGGTCGCGGGCGGCGTGCAGACGTCGTAGCGCCCCTGCACGATCACCGCGGGGATGTGCCGGATCTTGTCCACGCCGGCGATGAGCTGCTCCTCGCCGAAGAACCCCTCGTGGACGAAGTAGTGGTTCTCGATCCGGGCGAAGGCCACAGCGTAGTCGGGGTCGCCGAATTCCTGGACGTTGTCGTGGTCGGGCAGCAGCGTGATGGTGGCCCCCTCCCACTGCGCCCAGGCGCGGGCCGCGGTGATCCGCTCCTCGCGGTCCGGTGAGTTCAGCCGGGACCGGTACGCCGTGATCAGGTCCTCCCGCTCGTCCTCGGGGATCGGTGCGACGTATCCCTCCCACAGGTCGGGGAAGAGCAGCGAGGCGCCCTCCTGGTAGAACCAGTACAGCTCGAACGGGCGCAGTGTGAAGATCCCGCGGATCACCAGTTCGGTGGCCCGCTCCGGGTGGGTCTGCGCATACGCCAGGGCCAAGGCGCTGCCCCAGGAGCCGCCGAAGACCAGCCAGCGTTCGATCCCCAGGTGCTCGCGCAGCCGCTCCATGTCGGCCACCAGGTGCCAGGTGGTGTTGGCCTCCAGGGAGACCTCGGGGTCGGCGGCGTGCGGTTTGCTGCGGCCGCAGTTGCGCTGGTCGAACAGCACGATCCGGTACGCTTCGGGGTCGAACTGACGCCGATGGTCGGCTGTGCAGCCCCCGCCGGGCCCGCCGTGCAGCAGGACGGCGGGCTTGCCGTCCGGATTGCCGCATACCTCCCAGTACATTGAGTTGCCGTCACCTACGTCCAGCAGTCCGGAATCGTAGGGTTCAATCGGCGGGTACAGCGTGCGAAGCTCCATGACCCGGGATTCTCCCACCAGCCGGGTGCGGAGCGTCACACGCGCAGGCAGGTCCCCTGCGACGCGGAGGGGGATTGGCCACACATCCTGAGATGGGAAGACATTCCCGCAAGCCACACCTAAGGTTGTCGATGTGAACGATCAGAACGGGTCGGGCGGTCCCCGCGTACCGCAGAAGGCGGGATCGCCGTGGCCGCTGCCGGGTACCGGTCTGCCGGCGCAGATCCCGGGCGGTCTTCCCATGCCGCTGCCGGGCAATCTTCCGGTCGTGTCCGATTCGGCACTCCCCGAGAAGGCCGGCAAGTCGTGGGACATCGTCGATCGCCTCAAGGACATGGCGGATCTGCTCGGTGATGCGCTCGCCGCCGGAGAGCGCAAGGTCGCCGAGGCGTACGCCGAGCTGGCCGCCGCGCACAAGGAGCGCGAGTCCGCTCAGCGGGACGCCGCCTCCGCCTGGGGTGAGTCCCAGCGTGCCCGTTCGCAGGCCGAGCAGGCCGAGAAGAAGGCCGCCGACGCGCACAAGGAGCGCGAGTCCGCTCAGCGCGACGCCGCCTCCGCCTGGGGTGAAGCGCAGCGCGCCCGGGCCCAGGCCGAGCAGGCCGAGCGGAAACTGGCCGAGTTGCAGGCCGAGCTCGGCAACGCCCAGAAGGAGCGCGAGGCCGGTCAGCGGGACGCCGCCTCGGCGTGGGGTGAGGCGCAGCGTGCCCGTTCGCAGGCCGAGCAGGCCGAGAAGAAGGCCGCAGAATCGCAGCGGGACGCGGCGTCGGCGTGGGGTGAGTCCCAGCGCGCACGCTCCCAGCTCGAGCAGGCCGAGAAGAAGGCCGCCGACAGCGACGCCACCGCCCGGCAGCTGATGTCCCAGCGGGAGGACGCCCGGCGGGCCTCGGAGGAGGCCCAGGTGGCGCGCCGGACCGCCGAGACCGAGCGGGAGCGGATGGCCAAGCAGTCCGCGGACCTGTCGAGGGTCCTGGAGACCGCTCAGTCGGAGCTCTCCGGGCTGCGCGCCAAGATCGCCGACACCGAGATGACGGTGCAGAACCTCACGCACACCGCAGCCGGGGCCGCCAAGGACGCCGAGGAGATGCGGCGGCGGCTGGGGGATGCCGACAGCGAGCGGCTGGACGCCCTCACCGCCGCCCAGCAGGCCCTCGACGCGGTGAAGAAGGCCGAGCAGGGGCGGGAGATCGCCGCGCAGGCCCAGGCCCGTGCGGAGTCCGAGCGCACGATCGCCCTCGGCCAGGCCGATAAGGCCGCCAAGGAGCGCGACGGGGCGATGGCGGCGATGCGCCAGATGGCGGGCGAACGCGACGCTGTGACGGTGACGCTCAAGGAACGCGACCAGTGGGTGGACCAGCTGGCGGCCCACGTCACCGAGCAGCGCGAGTCGCTGGCGGCGATGATCGCGGAGCGGGACGCGGCGCGATCCTCGGCCGAGCAGGCCCGCAAGCTCATCGACGAGCTCACCGGGCAGCTCCGGACGATCATGCCTGATGCCCTCGCAGGTTCCCGCGACCCTCGCAACGGATTCCCCACCTGATCGGCCCTCTCGCCGCCGAATCCGTGGCCTGGCGGGTCGGGGCCCAGCTCACCCGTGTTGACTGTTATTCTGGTGGCCCGTGGGCAGGGCGGTCCCAATCCGCCTCGCGACCGACCACGGGAGAGCCTTCTTGCCTTCGGCAGCTACCAAGCACATCTTCGTCACCGGCGGAGTCGCGTCCAGTCTCGGCAAGGGGCTGACGGCCTCCAGCCTCGGGCGGCTCCTGACACTGCGTGGCCTGCGGGTCACCATGCAGAAACTGGACCCGTACCTCAACGTCGACCCCGGGACGATGAACCCGTTCCAGCACGGTGAGGTCTTCGTCACAGACGACGGGGCCGAGACCGACCTCGACGTCGGGCACTACGAACGGTTCCTCGACACCGAACTGCACGGTTCGGCCAACGTGACCACCGGCCAGATCTACTCCAATGTGATCGCCAAGGAGCGGCGCGGGGAGTACCTGGGGGACACCGTCCAGGTGATCCCGCACATCACCAACGAGATCAAGGACCGCATCCGGGGGATGGCCGAACCCGGGATCGATGTGGTCATCACCGAGGTCGGCGGGACCGTCGGCGACATCGAGTCGCTGCCCTTCCTGGAGTCGATCCGGCAGATCCGGCACGAGATCGGCCGGGAGAACGTGTTCTTCCTGCACGTGTCCCTGCTGCCCTACATCGGTCCTTCCGGGGAGCTCAAGACCAAGCCGACCCAGCACTCGGTGGCCGCACTGCGCAGCATCGGCATCCAGCCCGACGCGATCGTCTGCCGCTCGGACCGCCCGATCACCGAGGGCCTGAAGAACAAGATCAGCATGATGTGCGACGTGGACCGTGAGGCGGTCGTGTCGGCCGTGGACGCGCCCAGCATCTACGACATCCCCAAGGTCCTGCACTCGGAGGGCCTGGACGCCTACGTGGTGCGGCGCCTCGGGCTGCCGTTCCGCGACGTCGACTGGGGCGACTGGGACGAGCTCCTCCGCCGGGTGCACCGCCCGGCCGGCGAGGTCACGATCGCGCTGGTCGGCAAGTACATCGACCTGCCCGACGCGTACCTGTCCGTCACCGAGGCGCTGCGCCACGGCGGGTTCGGCAACGACGCCAGGGTCACCATCCGGTGGGTCCCCAGCGACAACTGCCAGACCCCCGAGGGGGCGGCGCGCGAACTCGAGGGCACCGACGGGATCCTGGTCCCCGGGGGCTTCGGGGTTCGCGGCATCGAAGGTAAGATCGGCGCCATCAGGCATGCACGGGAGAACCTGATCCCGATCCTCGGCATCTGCCTCGGCCTGCAGTGCCAGGTCATCGAGGCGGCCCGCTCGCTGGCCGGGATCGATGCCGCGGGCAGCGCCGAGTTCGACGTCACCGCCGAACCGGTCATCGCCACGATGGCCGACCAGATCGACGTCGTCGCGGGTGAGCGGGACATGGGTGGCACGATGCGGCTCGGCCTCTACCCGGCCAACCTGGCCGAGGGCTCGGTGGTCCGTGAGCTGTACGGCGGCGCCGCCAAGGTCGAGGAGCGGCACCGGCACCGGTACGAGGTCAACAACTCCTACCGGGACCGGCTCGAGGCCGCAGGCCTGGTCTTCAGCGGTACCTCGCCCGACGGCCGGCTCGTCGAGTACGTCGAGCTGCCCCAGGAGGTCCACCCGTTCTTCGTGGGCACCCAGGCGCACCCGGAGTTCCGGTCCCGGCCGACCCGCCCGCATCCGCTGTTCGCTGGGCTCATCTCCGCAGCCCTGCAGTACGCGAAGACCTCGTGAACATCAGGGACCAGCCGGAGCGCTGGGAGGTCGTCGGTACCACCGAGCACTTCAAGGGCTACGTGGTCAACGTCCGTACCGACCAGGTCCGGATGCCCAACGGGGACGCGATGGAGACCGTCACCAGGGACGTCGTCGGGCATCCCGGCTCGGTGGGCATCCTCGCGCTCGACGCCGACGACCGCGTGCTGCTCATCCGCCAGTACCGGCATCCGGTCGGCAGGCTGCTCTGGGAGATCCCGGCTGGTCTGCGGGACGTCGCGGGCGAGCCGCTGTGGCGGCTCGCCGCCAGGGAGCTCGCCGAGGAGGCCGGGGTGCGGGCCACCGAATGGCACACACTCCTGGACTTCTACACCTCGCCGGGCATGTCGGACGAGCGGTGCCGGATCTTCCTGGCCAGGGGGGTCAGCCCGATCCCGGCCTCGGAGATCGACTTCCGGCGGGTCCACGAGGAGGCCGACATGCCGGTCGTCTGGGTGCCTTTGGACGAGGCTGTCGGGAAGGTGCTGCGGGGAGACTTCCACAACCCGCTCGCCGCCACCGGCGTGCTGGCCGTGCACGCCGCACGTAGTGCGGGCTTCGGCGACCTGCGGGCACCCGACGCAGCCGAGGAGTAGCCGCACCCTGCTGTCGGAACAGGCATGATGTTGGTCGTCATGAACACTCAGCCTGCCCCGGTCGCGGAGTCTCTGCTGGAGTCCGCCGTGCGCACCTACCTCGGTCACCTCGCGGTCGAACGGGGCCTGGCCGTCAACACGCTCAGCTCGTACCGCAGGGACCTGGACCGGTACGTGGCGGTCCTGGCGGTGCGGGGCCGCGACACCGTCGGGGACGTCGACGAGGGCGACGTGCTGGCGTTCCTCGGCGGGCTGCGCGAGGGCGACGAGGAGCATCCGCCGCTGTCCGCGGGCTCGGCGGCGCGGGCGGTGGTGGCGGTGCGGGGACTGCACCGGTTCGCGCTGCGCGAGGGGCTGGCCGCCGCCGACCCGGCGCGCGAGGTGAAGCCGCCCACGCCGCCCCGGCGGCTGCCGAAGGCGATCAGCCTGGCGGAGGTGGAACGGCTGCTCGCGGTGGCCGGTCCTTCCGACACCGCCAGAGGGCTGCGCGACCAGGCCCTTCTCGAGCTGCTGTACGGGTCGGGGGTGCGGATCTCCGAGGCCGTCGGGCTCGACATCGACGACCTCGATCAGCGGGACGGGGTCGCCCGGGTCTCCGGCAAGGGCGGGAAGTCACGGATCGTGCCGATCGGCGACTACGCCCTGCGAGCCGTACAGGCATATCTGGTCAGGGCCCGCCCGCAGCTGGCCCGGGGCAAGGGCGAGGCCGGGGCGCTGTTCCTCAATGCCCGCGGCGGCCGGCTGTCCCGCCAGGGCGCGTGGATGGCGCTGCGAGCGGCTGCCGGGCGGGCTGGGCTCTGCGAGGTCTCCCCGCACACGCTGCGGCACTCCTTCGCGACCCATCTGCTCGACGGCGGGGCCGATGTGCGGGTGGTGCAGGAGCTGCTCGGCCACGCGTCGGTGACCACCACGCAGGTGTACACGCTGGTGACGGTCCAACTGCTGCGGGAGGTCTACGCGACCTCGCACCCCAGGGCGGGCGTCTGAGCCGTCCCGGGGCGGGGCCTGAGTTGCCCCAATCCCGCGCGTCGCCTTGAAGCGGCGCTGGCCACGCCCTAGAGTCCCCGTCTGACGGCATGTCGTTGTCGCCGGGGAGGTTCGGGAGCTCGTGACCGACACAGCAGCGCGGGAGGGCGTCCTACCCACCGCAATCGCAACTGATCCGCGTCGTGCCCTGGGGCCGACCATGCGGCCGTTGCCCGCGTTCCCCGACCCGCAGCCGCTGACCCAGCATGGTCCGGCGCGCATCGTGTCGGTGTGCAACCAGAAGGGCGGGGTCGGCAAGACCACCACCACCATCAATCTGGGTGCCGCGCTCGCCGAGCAGGGCCGCAAGGTGCTGCTCGTCGACTTCGACCCGCAGGGCGCGCTGTCGGTGGGCCTGGGACAGGGTGACCCCCGCCAGCTGGAGCTCTCGGTCCACAACATGCTGCTCGAGCGTGGGACCGAGTGGGAGGACATCCTCCTGGAGACCACCGTCGAGGGCTTGGACCTGCTGCCCAGCAACATCGACCTGTCCGGCGCCGAGGTCCAGCTCGTGCACGAGGTCGGCCGGGAGTACATCCTCGCCGGGTGCCTCAAGGCGGCCACCGAGCACTACGACTACATCCTGATCGACTGCCAGCCGTCCCTGGGCCTGCTGACGATCAACGCGCTCGCCGCCAGCCACGGCGTCCTGGTGCCGATGGAGTGCGAGTACTTCGCCATGCGCGGGGTCGCACTGCTGATGGAGACCATCGAGAAGGTGCAGAACCGGATCAACCCGGATCTGGTCATCGACGGCTTCCTCGGCACCATGTACGACTCGCGGACCCTGCACACCCGGGAGGTCCTCGCCAACGTCGTGCAGGCCTTCCAGGACCAGGTCTTCCACACGGTGATCAACAGGACCGTCCGGTTCCCCGACGCGACCGTGGTGGGCGAGCCGATCACCCAGTTCGACTCGAACTCGATGGGCGCCAGCGCCTATCGGGAGCTGGCCAAAGAGGTCATCGAGCGGTGGCGTCTCATCGGGGCGTGACCCGTTACCGTCATAGACGTGACGCAGACCGGAGCCGCCGACACCGATGAGACCCCGCCCCGCGGGTTCCAGGTCCACCTCGATGTGTTCGAGGGCCCGTTCGACCTGCTCCTCGGCCTGATCGCCAAGCACAAACTGGACATCACCGAGGTGTCGCTGCACAAGGTCACCGACGAGTTCATCTCGTTCATCCGGTCGTACGGCAGCGAATGGGACCTCGACCACGCCAGCCACTTCCTGGTCGTGGCCGCCACCCTCCTCGACCTCAAGGCGGCCCGGCTGCTGCCCGCAGGGGAGGTCGAAGACGAGGAGGACCTGGCCCTCCTGGAGGCCAGGGACCTGCTGTTCGCCCGGCTGCTGCAGTACCGGGCGTACAAGGAGGTGGCCAAGTTCCTGGCCGGCCGGATGGCCGAGGAGGCCCGCCGGTTCCCGCGCATCGTGCCGATGGAGCCCAAGTTCGCGAACATGCTCCCCGAGGTCCTCCTGGGCCTGGGCCCGGAGGAGTTCGCCCGGATCGCGGCCCGCGCGTTCGCCCCGAAACCGGGCCCACCGGCCGTTTCGGTCGAGCACATGTATCAGCCGCAGGCCAGTGTGAAGGAACAGGCCGCTATCATCGTGGCGCGGCTACGCCGGTTGCGGCGTGCCACCTTCCGGACGCTGACCGCTGACTGTCCGGGGACCTACGAGGTCGTGGCGCGGTTCCTCGCGCTCCTTGAGCTCTACCGGGAACAGGCGGTCTCCTTCGAGCAGCTCGAGCCCCTGGGCGAGCTGTATGTGGGCTGGACCGGCACTGACGACGGGGACATCGACGTCGACGACGACTACGAGGGCACGGCGGGGGAGCGGGATGGAGGGGGAGACGACGATGACCGGCGAGCCGGGCAGTGACGTGATCGATGGCACGGTCGAGGGACCCGGCATCAGGGCGGAGCTCGAGGCGATCCTGCTCGTCGTGGACGAACCGGTGGCCGAGGTGACTCTCGCCCAGATCGTGGAACGGCCCCGCGACCAGATCGCCGCGACCCTGCGGGAGCTGGCCGCGGAATACACCGACCAGGGCCGGGGGTTCGAACTGAGGGAGATCGCCGGCGGCTGGCGGTTCTACACCAGGGATGTGTGCGCCCCGGTGGTGGAGCGCTTCGTCACCGACGGCCAGCAGACCCGGCTGACCCAGGCGGCACTGGAAACGCTCGCCGTCGTCGCCTACCGGCAACCCGTGAGCCGGGCCAGGGTGTCGGCGATCCGCGGGGTCAACAGCGACGGGGTCATCCGGACCCTGACACTACGGGGCCTCATCGAGGAGGCCGGGCAGGACCCGGAGTCCCAGGCTCATCTGTACCGCACGACGGGGTACTTCCTGGAGCGGCTCGGCCTGCGCGACCTGGAGGAGCTGCCAGAGCTCGCCCCCTACCTACCCGACGATCTTGAAGGTATCGAGGATACAAGAGCGTGACTGATCTCAATGAGGGTGTACGGCTGCAGAAGGTCCTGGCGGACGCCGGGATCGGCAGCCGTCGGCACTGCGAGGAGCTGATCAAGGAAGGCAAGGTGACGGTCGACGGGAAGGTCGTCGCCTGGTTCGGAGCCAAGGTGGAGCCCGAGAACGTGGTGATCCACGTCGAGGGCAGGCGGGTCGAGACCCGCGCCGAGATGCGCTACTACATGGTCAACAAGCCCTATGACGTGGTCAGCACCATGGCCAAGGAGAAGGGCAAGAAGACCCTGGCTGACATCGCCGTCGAGGTCGAGGTACCGGAGCGCCTGTTCCACGTGGGCCGTCTCGACACCGACACCGAGGGCCTGATCCTGCTGACCAATGACGGTGAGCTGGCGCACCGCCTGACGCACCCGTCGTACGGCGTCACCAAGACCTATCTGGCCGAGATCCATGGGCCGATCCCGCGCGACCTGGGCCGGCGGCTGCGCGCCGGGATCAACCTCGACGACGGCCCGGCGAAGGCGGACGGGTTCCGCATCGTCGAGCAGTCCGGCAAGCGGATCCTGGTCGAGGTGGTTCTGCACGAGGGCCGTACCCACATCGTGCGGCGCCTGCTGAAGGCGGCCGGGCACCCGGTGCGGCAACTGGCCCGTACCGAGTTCGGGCCGGTCAAGCTGGGCCGGCTGAAGACCGGCGGCGTCCGCACACTGACCCTGCGAGAGGTCGGCGAGCTCTACAAGGCCGTCGGTCTGTAGGCTTTCGGGGACTACAGGGAGGATGGGCAGTGGCGGTACGAGCGATCCGTGGGGCGACCCAGGTCGAGGCCAACGAACGCGACCAGATCCTGGAGGCGACCACCGAGCTGGTCGCCGAGGTGATGGCCCGCAACGGGCTGTCCACCGAGGACGTGATCAGCGTGTTCTTCACGGCCACCCCCGACCTGACCGCGGAGTTCCCGGCGCTGGCCGCCCGCAAGCTCGGCTTCCACGAGGTGCCACTGCTGTGCGCCAGTGAGGTCAACGTGCCGCACGCCCTGCCCCGGGTGATCCGGCTGATGGCCTACATCGAGACGGACCGGCCCAGGGCCGAGATGCAGCACGTCTACCTGCGCGGTGCCACCGCCCTGCGCCTGGACATCGCCCAGTAACACCCATGGAGAACACCTCACCGCCTGCGGTGAGGTGTTCTTTACATTACCGAAATGGAGGGGACACGGCCTGGTGATCGCCAGGACGTTACCTGATTCCGACCCGTCACCATGGCGGGGCGCACCTAGGGTTCCGTCGCCCGGCACACGCCGGGCGGGCCTGGTCCGAGAGGTGCAGGCGGGGGCCTGTCCCCCGTCCCACGGCGGGACAAAAGCCCGGGAGGCCACGCTCACCTCCTGAGGGGTACCGCCATGACCTTCACGCATGACGTCCCGGGCGGCGCCGCCTGGTCGGTGCCGGTCCGCCGGCACCGCGCGCTGCGCCTGGAGTGCCTGGATCCGGGCGCCAACGTCAGCATGCTGATCTTCGCCGCGGAACAGCCGCTGGAGCGGCTCAACGTGCCGGACACGCTCAAGGCCCAGATGTCGGCGCGGATCACCCCGCCGATGGTGCTGATGTCGGACATGGGGCGGGCGCTCTGCTCGGTCACCGGTTCGTCGCTCGACTGGCACGACGCGATCACCGGGCACTCCCTGGACACGCACGTACCTGGTTCCACCTCCTACGCCGAGCACCGCAACGACTGGCGGCGCAGCGCCCGCGCCGGGCTACTCGACGAGCTGTGGAAGCACGGCCTCGGCGAACGCGACCTGCACGCCACCGTGAACCTCTTCAGCAAGGTCGTGCCGGCCGGAGACCAGCGGGGCACCCTGTCCTACGTACCCGGGCACGCCGCCGCGGGCGACTGGGCCGAGCTGCGTGCCGAGATGGACATCCTGGTGGTGCTGTCCACCAGCCCGCACCCGATGGACCCGCTCTGGTCGCCCGCCGCGATCCGCGCCTCGCTGCGACCCGTACCGCCACCCGGCCCACGCGACCCCAGCCGCACCTTCCGCGCCGAGTCCGCCCGGTCCCTCGACCAGGCCGAGAGGACAGCATGATGATCCTGGACATCGAGGTCGCCGCCGGCGACGGCTGGATCGGCGAGATCCCCGCCGGGGGCCGGTTCCGCATCGTCGACCTGCACGGCAACCAGGCCGTCGACACACTGTTCTTCGACGCCCACGACCACGCCAACCGCTACAGCGCCGCCGACACCATCCGTGAACAGGGCGCGGCGTACCTCACCACTGGTTCGACGCTGGTCAGCGTGCGGCTCGACCCCCTCGCGACGATCATCGACGACACCTGCGGCAGGCACGACACCCTGGGCGGCGCGTGCGCCCAGGAGAGCAACGTCGTGCGGTACGGCGAACACGTCCGCCACCAGCACGCCTGCCGGGCCACGTTCCTCAGCCAGGCCCACCGCTGGGGCCGTGGCCTGGACAAACGAGACCTGGGCCACAACATCAACTTCTTCATGAACGTGCCGCTCACCCCGGACGGCGGACTGACCTTCGAGGACGGCGTCTCGGCCCCCGGCAAGCACGTGGAGCTGCGCGCCGAACGCGACCTGCTGATCCTGATCAGCAACTGCCCGCAGCTCAACAACCCGTGCAACGGCTACGACCCCACCGCCATCCGGCTGATCGGGTACGCCTCATGAGCGAGACCGTGGAGGTCATCGCCCCCGGCGTGCAGACGACCGTGCAGGACCTGCCCGGACGGTCCGGGCTCTGGGGGGTGGGCGTGCCGCCGTCGGGCGCGTGGGACGACCGGTCCTTCGCGCTGGCCAACCTGGCGGTCGGCAACGCGCCCGGCGCCGCCGGCCTGGAGTCGGTGCTGCGCGGGCCCTCCCTGCGGTTCCACCACCAGGCGCTGGTCTGCCTGACCGGCGCGGTGCCCGCCGCGCTCCTCGACGGGCGGCCGGTCGCCGCCGGGGTGCCGACCATGATCCCGGCCGGTGCCACCCTGGAGCTCGGCCCGGCCAAGGGCGGGCTCCGGCAGTACCTGGCGGTCCGCGGCGGCCTGGACGTGCCGGTGGTCCTCGGCAGCCGGTCGACCTTCCTGCTCGGCGGGTTCGGCGGCCTCGGCGGCCGGGCACTGCGGGCCGGGGACCTGCTCGAAGTACGGTCCGCGGAGAACACCGGGGCGCCCGCCGAGGTCGCGCCGCTGCTGCCGCCGGGCACCGGGGAGTGGGACCTGCGGGTCATCCCCGGGCCGCACGGCGCCCCCGACTACCTCACCGGCGAGGGGCTGGAGGAGCTGTTCGCCGCGGAGTGGCGCATCGACCACCGCTCGGACCGGACCGGCGTACGGCTCGTCGGCCCGGTCCCCGGATTCGCGCGTGCCGACGGGGGTGACGCGGGTCTGCATCCGAGCAACATCCACGACAGCGCCTACCCGGTCGGCGGGGTCATGCTGTCCGGCGGCACCCCCGTCATCGTCGGCCCGGACGGGCCCAGCCTCGGCGGGTTCGTGGTCCCCGCGGTCGTCGTCCGCGCGGACCGCTGGAAGCTCGCCCAGGCCCGGCCCGGCGAGCTCGTCCGGCTCCGGCCGGTCAGCCCCGAACAGGCCGCCGAACTCAACGCGGAACGGGCCGCGGAACTCGCCGACCTGCCATCGGCGCTCGCCACCAGCGGGCGTCCCCGGATGACTCCGTCCGGGCCGTACCGGCGTCCCGAAGCGCTCCTCGAACTCCCGGCCGAGGGACTGCGCCCGGCGCTGACCGCACGGCGGGCGGGCGACCACCACCTGCTCGTCGAGTGCGGCCCGGCTGTTCTGGACCTCACCGTGCGGCTGCAGGTCCACCTGCTCGGCCGCGCGCTCGGCGGACGCCGCCCCAGCGGGTTGCGGGAGACGGTCGAGGGCGTACGGTCGCTGCTGCTCGCGGTGGACGAATCGGTACTTCCGCTGCCGGAACTCGCCGCGATGGTGGCAGAGGCATGGCAGGACCTGCCCGACCCGGCCACCGTCGAGCTGCCGGTCAGGGAGGTGACCCTGCCGGTGGCGTTCGACGACCCGTCGGTACACGAGGCGATGCGCCGCTACCAGGCCAGTGTCAGGCCGGACGCGCCCTGGTGCCCCGACAATGTCGAGTTCATCCGCCGGGTCAACGGCCTCGGCACCCGCGACGAGGTCTTCGACGTGATCACCAAGGCCGAGTACCTCGTGGTCGGGCTCGGCGACGTCTATCTGGGCGCCCCGGTGGCGGTGCCGCTCGACCCGGCCCACCGGCTCGTCACCACCAAGTACGACCCGGCCCGCACCTGGACTCCCGCGAACGCGGTCGGCATCGGTGGTGTCTACCTGTGCGTCTATGGAATGGAGGGCCCCGGCGGATACCAGCTGTTCGGCCGTACCGTACCGGTGTGGCGGCTCGATCCCGGCGGCGGGGACCCACCCTGGCTGCTGCGCCTGTTCGACCGGCTGAGGTTCGAACCGGTCACCGTCGAGGAGCTGACCGGGCTGCGCGCCGACATCGCAGCGGGCCGTACCACCCTCGAGACCCGGCCCGCGACCCTCAGCCTGGCCGACCTCATCCCCGCCGCATCGCCCGAGGCGGAGGCCTTCACGGCTCGCCGCCGCCAGGCCTTCGCCGCCGAACGCGCCCGCTGGGCCCAAGGAGCAACCTGATGCAGCCCGTATGGATCCGCGAGCTCACCTCCCACCGGGGCCCGTCGAGCGGCCCGCTGGCCGGAGTTCCCTTCGGGATCAAGGACAACATCGACCTCGCCGGCGTACCCACCACCGCGGCCTGCCCGTCGCTCGACACCCCCGCCGCCGCGACCGCCACCGCGGTGCAGCGGCTCATCGACGCGGGAGCGGTCCCCGCCGGGAAGACCAACATGGACCAGTTCGCCACCGGCCTGGTCGGCACCCGGAGCCCCTACGGTGCCTGTCACAGCGTCGCCGACCCGGCCCGGGTCTCGGGCGGCAGCAGCTCGGGGAGCGCTGTCGCCGTGGCGTCCGGCCTGGTTCCGCTCGCGCTCGGCACCGACACCGCCGGGTCGGGCCGGGTGCCCGCCGCGTTCAACGGGATCGTCGGCATCAAACCCACCCGGGGCCTGATCTCCACCCGCGGGGTGCTCCCGGCCTGCCGTTCGCTCGACTGCGTCACCACCTTCACCCGGACTGTCGCCGAGGGCCGCGAGGCCCTGGAGGTGCTCGCGGGCTTCGACGCGGCCGATCCGTGGTCACGGCCGCAGCCGCCGCGCCTTCCCGTCGAGGTGGCCGCACGGCCAAGGGTGATCGGGATCCCGTCGGGCGACCTCGACCTGTCCGACGAGTACCGGCCCCTCTGGGAACAGGCGCGCAAGCACGCGGCCACGGTCGCGCACCTCGTCCCGATCGACATCTCCGCGTTCCTGGACACCGCGAAGCTGCTCTACCAGGGGCCCTGGGTGGCGGAACGCTTCGGTGCCTTCGGTGACCTGCTCGGCCTGGACGGCGTGGACCCGACGGTCCGCTCGATCGTCGCGCCCGGCAGGGACGTGACCGGCGCGGACGTCTTCGCGGGCCTGGACCGGCTGGCCGCGCTCCGCCAGGTCACCGCTGCGGTCTGGTACGACATCGACGCGCTGCTGCTGCCGGTCGCGCCGCTGCACCCGACCCTGGCCTCGGTGGCGGCCGATCCCATCGGGGTCAACTCCCGGCTCGGCACCTACACCAACTTCGTCAACCTCCTCGACCTGTGCGCCGTCGCCGTACCCGCCGGGCCCGCGTTCGGGGTCCAGCTGATCGCCCCGGCCTTCGCCGACCGGCAGCTGCTCGACCTGGCCGCCCGCTGGTGCGGCGAACCGGTTCCGGCCGCGCCGGTCCCGGCGGGCTCGGCGCTCGTGGCGGTGGCGGGCGCGCACCTGACCGGCCTGCCGCTCAACCCGCAGCTCCTCGCCCTCGGTGCGACCCTTGAGTACCGTGCCCGCACCTCGCCCGGCTACCGGCTGTACCAGCTGACCCCGCAGCGCCCGGGACTGGTCAGGACCGGGGACGGGCCGTCCCTGCCGGTGGAGGTCTGGCGGCTCAGCGAGCAAGCCCTCGGAGCCCTGCTCTGCACCATCCCGGCCCCCCTCGGGCTGGGCGCCGTGCACCTGGACGACGGCTCCACCGTCCCCGGCTTCCTCGCCGAGGCACACGGCACCCGCGACGCACCTGACATCACCGCCTCAGGGGGCTGGCGAAGCCACCTCCGTGATCAAGGATCATGCCGATAGGCTGGGGCGATGGGTGAAATGCGGCTCGTCGTCATCGGCGCGGGACTGATCGGCACCTCGATCGCGCTGGCGGTCCGGGCCAAGGGCGGCCAGGTGTGGCTGGCGGACCGGGATCCGGCGTCGCTGCGGCTCGCGGTCGAGCTGGGCGCGGGCGTGCCGCTGCCCGACGCCGGCCTTGACGAACCGGCCGTCCTCGCGGTCATCGCCGTACCGCCCGCCGCCGTCGCGGCCACCCTCCTCGACGCGCAGAAGCGCGGTCTCGCCCGTGCCTACACTGATGTGGCGAGCGTGAAGGCCCGGCCGCTCCTGGCGGCCGCCGAGCTGGGCTGTGACCTGAGCACGTTCGTGGCCGGGCACCCGCTGGCAGGCCGTGAGCGGTCGGGACCCGCCGCCGCGCAGGCCGACCTGTTCCTGGGCCGGCCCTGGGCGATGTGCCCCGCCGGGTCGTCGCCCGAGGCCGTGGCGGCCGTCACAGAACTCGCCGGAATCTGTGGCGCCAACCCGCTCACCATGGACGCGCTGGAACACGACAAGGCGGTCGCGGTGGTCTCGCACGGCCCGCATGTGGTCTCCGCCGCCGTGGCCGCGCGGCTGGCCGACGCGGAGGACACCGCGCTCGGCCTCGCGGGGCAGGGCGTACGGGACGTCACGCGGATCGCGGCCAGTGACCCCGCCCTGTGGATCGGCATCCTCACCGCCAATGCCGAGCCCGTCGCGGACGTCCTCGACGGTGTCGCCGGGGATCTCGCCCTGGCCGCCGCGATGCTGCGGGCATCCGTGGAGAGCCCGGCGATCGCCGAGGTCGCCTCGGGAAAGATCGACGAGCTGCTGCGGCGCGGCAACACCGGCCGGGGGAGGATCCCCGGCAAGCACGGTGGCCGCGCCAGGGAGTACGCCGTCGTGGCCGTGGTCATCCCCGACCGGCCTGGCGAGCTGGCCCGGCTGTTCGACGCGGGCAGGGCGGCGGGCGTGAACATCGAGGACGTCTCCATCGAGCACTCCCCGGGCCTGCCGCTCGGCCTCGCGGAGCTGTCGGTACGGCCCGAGGAGGCCGAGCGCCTGACCGCCGAGCTCCGTACCCGCGGGTGGTCGGTTCCCTGAGGGCGCACCGGGCATCCGGCCCGAGATCGCCGGGGTGACGGTAGCCTTGAGGGCTGGGGTATGCCATACGGGGTTCCCCCCCGGGCGCGGGCGGTCTGCCCGGTACGCGAGGAGAGACACGACTGTGCTTGTCATTGCCATGGACGGACCATCGGGGTCGGGCAAGTCCAGCGCGGCCAAGGGGGTGGCCCGCATGCTGGGGCTGCGCTACCTGGACACCGGCGCCATGTACCGGGCGATGACGTGGTGGATGCTGGATCAGGGCATCGAGGTCGAGGACGCCGACGCGGTCTCCGCCAGCGCCGGTGAGCCGGCGCTGCGGGTGGGCACCGACCCGGACGCCCCGGCGATCGAGGTGGACGGGCAGGACGTGTCAGGCCCGATCCGCACCCGCGAGGTCACCAACGCCGTCAGCGCGGTCAGCCGGGTCCCGGCGGTCCGCGAGCGCCTGGTGGTGCTCCAGCGTGAGATCATCGCTACCGGGGGTATCGTCGTGGAGGGCCGCGACATCGGCACCGTCGTGGCGCCCGGGGCACCGGTCAAGGTCTTCCTGACCGCCAGCGAGGAGGCCCGCGCCCAGCGCCGGGCCCTTGAGACGGCCAGGGACGCCGAGACCACGCTGGCAGAGCAGGCCCGCAGGGACCACCTGGACTCCACCCGCAAGACATCCCCCATGACCAAGGCCGACGACGCAGTTGAGATCGACTCGACCGAGCTGGGGCTCGCCGAGGTCATCGATGCGGTCGTACGGCTCGTGAAGGAGCGCGCGGCCGCCGGATAGGGCGGTACGCGGCACGCTCAACCAGAGGAACTGAGACACCGTGACCGAGTACGACATCGACCTCGATCTTGAGGGATTCGACACCGAGGGGTTCGTCGACGTTGACGATCCTGATAACTACGTACATGTGATCCTGCCGATGGTGGCAGTGGTCGGACGGCCCAATGTGGGCAAGTCGACCCTGGTCAACCGCATTATCGGGCGTCGCGAGGCGGTCGTGGAGGACGTGCCTGGTGTGACCCGCGACCGGGTCTCCTACGACGCCGAGTGGCAGGGGCGGCGGTTCACCGTCGTCGACACCGGCGGCTGGCTTCCCGACTCCGAGGGCCTGGCCGCCGCGATCGCCGAGCAGGCCCGGATGGCCGTCGACCTGGCCGACGTGGTGATGTTCGTGGTGGACGCCACGGTGGGCGCCACCGACGTCGACGAGGCGGTGGTGGAGATCCTGCGCCGCTCCGGCAAGCCCGTCGTGCTGGTCGCCAACAAGGCCGACAACGTCGCCGCCGAGGTCGAGGCCACCGCGCTGTGGGGCCTGGGCATCGGCGAGCCCTACCCGGTGAGCGCCCTGCACGGCCGGTCCAGCGGTGACCTGCTCGACGCCGTCCTCGCGGCGCTCCCCGAGGAGGCGCCCCGCGAGACGTTCGGCGAGACGGGCGGCCCGCGCCGGGTCGCGCTCCTGGGCCGCCCCAACGTCGGGAAGTCCAGCCTGCTCAACAAGCTGGCGGGCGAGAAGCGGGCCGTCGTCGACTCCGTCGCCGGCACCACCCGCGACCCGGTCGACGAGCTGATCGACCTGGGCGGCAAGACCTGGCGGTTCATCGACACCGCCGGTATCCGCAAGCGGCACAAGGAGAACCAGGGCGCGGACTTCTACGCCATCCTGCGCACCCAGGCCGCCCTCGACCGGTCCGAGGTCGCGGTCGTCCTGGTGGACGCCAGCGACAACCTCGCCGAGCAGGACCTGCGGATCATCAGCATGGTGATCGAGTCGGGCCGTTCCCTGGTCCTGGCCTACAACAAGTGGGACCTGCTGGACGAGGAACGCCGCCACTACCTCGAACGGGAGATCGAGCGGCAGCTGCACAACGCCCGCTGGGCGCCGAGGGCCAACATCTCGGCGCAGACCGGCCGGCACATGGACAGGCTGGTCCCCGCCATCGAGACGGCCCTGGAGGGCTGGGGCCACCGGGTGCCGACCGCCAAGCTGAACACCTTCTTCGCCGAAATGGTCGCCGCCCACCCGCACCCGATCCGGGGCGGCAAGCAGCCCCGGATCCTGTTCGCCACCCAGGCCGGCGTACGGCCCCCGAGGTTCGTCCTGTTCACCTCCGGGTTCCTCGAGGAGGGCTACCGGCGGTTCATCGAGCGCCGTATCCGCGAGGAGTTCGGCTTCGCCGGCAGCCCGATCCAGATCAGCATGAAGATCCGGGAGAAGCGCAGCAAGAGGAAGTGAGGGGTTCCGGATCTTCGGCCCTGTC
>JAOPYM010000302.1 GCA_025964615.1 Actinomycetes bacterium | reverse complement strand
TCCCGTTGTTCATCGGTGAAGGAGAAATCCATGGGTGCCTCCTGACGTAGATGATCGGTGCGGCGGGTCAACGTGCGGAGCGGGGCATGCCGAGGCCCATGGTCGCGATGATGTCGCGCTGGATCTCGTTGGTGCCGCCGCCGAAGGTGAGGATGAGCGCGCTGCGGTAGGCCCGTTCGAGTCGGCCGTGAATGGTCGCCCCGGGCGAGCCGCCACGGACGCAGGCTTCGTCGCCGACGCACTCCATCAACAGCCGGTACGCCTCGGTGGCGAGTTCGGTGCCGAACACCTTGGTCGCGGAGGCGTCCGCCGGGCCGACGCCCTTGTCGACGCCCCAGGCGATCTTCCAGTTGATCAGTTTTAGGAACTCGACCTTGGCGTGAATCCGGCCGAGATTGTGCCGCACCCACTCCTGGTCGATGACGCGCCGCCCATCTGGCAGTTTCGTCGACTGCGCCCAGGCCCGGGTCTCGGCGAGGGCCACTTGGACGCCGGCCGGCGAGCACAGCGCCACACGTTCGCGGTTGAGCTGGCTGGTGATGAGCCGCCAACCGTCGTTGAGCCGCCCGACGAGGGCCGAGGCCGGCACCCGGACGTCGTCGTAGAATGTCTGGCTCGTCGTCGCCCCGCTCAGCGTGTGCACGGGGGTGTAGCTGAACCCGGGCGTGTTGGTCGGCACGAGGAACATGGACAAGCCCCTGTGGCGGGCCGCTGCTGGGTCGGTGCGCGCCGCGAGCCAGACATAGTCAGCGTGCTCGATGACACTCGTCCACATCTTCGAGCCGTTGATGACGTAGCCGTCGCCGTCGCGTACGGCCCGTGTGGTGAGCGAGGCGAGGTCGGTACCGGCACCGGGCTCGGAGTATCCGATGGCGAAGTGCATGTCGCCGCTGAGGATCCGTGGCAGGAAAAAGTCCTTCTGTTCTTCGCTGCCGCACTCCATGATCGTCGGGCCGACGGTGTTCATCGTGAGGAGCGGGAGGGGAGCTCCGGCCTTGGTGGCCTCATCGACGAAGATGGACTGCTCGATCATGGTGCGGTCCTGGCCGCCGTACTTCACCGGCCAACCGATGCCGAGCCATCCGTCGGTGCCCAGTTGCTTGATGATGTCGCGGTAGGTGGTCCCCGAGCCGAACTCGGCCGTCGGGTCGTTGAGCGCCTGACGGCGTTCCGGTGTCATGAGCCCTGCGAAGTACGTCCGGAGCTCCTCACGGAGGCGCTCCTGCTCGGGCGTATATGCGATGTGCATGCCGATCCTTCCGAGTGCTGGCCGGGGCCGGCCTGCGGTGCCTGGTGGGGTGGGCGCGGACGGGGAAGGCCGGGATCGGATCCGATCCCGGCCTTCCCCGTCGGGTCCCTCAGACCGGACGTCGCCGGGTCAGAGCCAGGCCGTTGTCGCGCATGACGAGCTTCGCCTCGTCGTCGGTGAACTTGAAGTTCTGCAGGTCGTTGATGTACGACGACGGGTCCGCAAGCCCTTCGGCATGCGGGTAGTCCGACCCCATCAGCATCCGGTCGGCGCCGATCAGGTCGCGCAGCTGGTCCAGCGGGTCCTCGTAGAACGGCGAGACGTACGCGTGCTGCAGGAAGGTCTGGCGCGGGTCCTCGGGGTACAGATGCGGTGTCTGACCGTAGGACTTCTTCAGCTTCTCGAACAGGTGGAACACCCAGTCCGACCCGGTCTCGATCGCGGCGATGCGGATGTTGGGGAAGCGGTGGAAATGTTGGTGCGCCAGCAGGTTCGCGAACAGGTCCTGTGTCGCGTTGTAGGAGACCAGCGACTTGAAGGCGTTCTGGCGGAATGCCTGGGTCTGTGAACTCTCGCCCCAGTCCTTGGGGTAGCCGCTGTACCAGCTATCGCCGCCGTGGACGAGCACGGTCACACCGGAGTCGTTCACGAGCCGCCAGAACGCCTCGTAGACCGGGTCCGCCGGCGAGCGGCCGCCCGAAGGGGTGATGACCGGACCGGGGACCATCAGGATGAACCGCGCGTCGTGCTCGAGCGCCCACCGCAGTTGCGTGAGGGCCGCGTCGGGGTCGACCAGAGTGAAGATCGGGGCCGAGAAGATCCGCTCCTGGTACGCGAAGCCCCAGTCCTCCTCCATCCACTTGTTGAAGGCTCGGAAGGCGGCGACCAGCGCCTCGGGGTCGTGCAGCAGTGCCTGCTCCATACCGACACCCAGGGTGGGCAGCAGGATCGCGCCGCCCATGCCCTGGCCGTCCATGAAGGCCAGGCGTGCGTCCCGGTTGACGTACTCGGGGTGGTCGGCGAGGCTGTCCAGCTCGCCGAAGAGTTCGCGGGTGTCCTGTCCCTTCGGATTGCGGCCACGGAAGTACTCGTCCAGTTGACCGGGCTTGCTGATCGGGTCGAAGGTCGGGTTGGGGATGAAGCGGTTGATCTTCTCGCCGACCATCAGGCGGGTCCTGCCGTTGACCTCCACCCACTGGATCGCCCGCGACTTGAACTCGGGCTCGATGTGGCGGGTGAACGCGTCCCGTGATTCGTAGAAGTGGTTGTCGCAGTCGAAGTAGCTGAAGTCCACTTGTGACACGATGCCTCCTCGCGCGTGGGATGAAATGAAATTGGATTCTAACTATATTTGTTCTCGACTGGGTGTGCCAGTCCACTGGTCACAGGGACAGTTCGAGTGGTGGTTCAGGGACGAGGAGCGGAGCGTCGGTCACCTGCTGGACCTCGTCGGCCGTCCAGCCGGCGAGCACCTCCCGCAGGACCGCACCCGCGGGGGTGATGTCGATGACGGCGATGTCGGTGATGATCCGGCTGACACACCTGGGCGCGGTCAGTGGCAGATTGGCCGCCGAAAGGATCTTCGGTGAGCCGTCCTTGGCCTGGTGGGACATGAGCGCGACCACCTTCTTCGCGCAGAACGCAAGGTCCTGGGCGCCGCCTAGGCTGCCGATGATCTTTCCTGGTGCCTGGAAGTTCGCCAGGTCGCCGTTCACGCTCACTTCGAGCGCGCCCAGGATGGTGACGTCGATCCAGCCACCGCGGATACGGGCGAACGACTCGTCATGTGACAGGAAGGACATGCCGGGCGCGCGCTCGACCGGCTGGCCGCCGGCGTTGACGCAGTACGGGTCCACGAGGTCGGGGTCGTCGATGCCCCGTCCGAAACCGAGGACGCCGTTCTCGGAATGGAACAGGACCTCCCGTTCGGGCTCGACGAAGGTGGACACCAGCATGGGGATGCCCATGCCAAGGTTCACCACCATCCCCTCTTGGAGATCCTGGGCGGCACGCATCGCCATCGCCCATTGGTCCAGACGCGGTTTGTCCGCGAAAGTGGTCACAGCAGGCCTCCCGGTCGGTCGCGTGCACTGCGCTCGGTGGATGGAGTCAGCACGGGTCCCGCCACGACGTGCTAGGAACGGGCGGGCGGACCACGACCCGTTGTACATACGGCGCGGGCGTCACGATCGCCTCTGGGTCCAGCTCGCCGAGCTCGACGACCTCGTCCACCTCGGCGATCGTGACCGTGGCGGCGCCGGCCATCGTGGCGTTGAAGGTGCGGCCGGTACCCCGGTAGACGAGGTTGCCCCACCGGTCGGCCTGGTGAGCCCGGATGATGGCCACATCAGCTTTGATCGCGTGCTCGAGCAGGTGCGGCCGGCCGTCGAACCAGCGCACCTCCTTGTCCTTCGCGACGACCGTGTCGGCCCCGACCGGCGTGTAGAAGGCGGCGATGCCGGCTCGGGCGGCCCGGATGCGCTCGGCGAGCGAGCCCTGTCCGATCAGCTCGACCTCGACCTCGCCCTTCTTGAGCAGGGTCTCGAAAGGGACCTCAAGACCGCGGTTGAGCACGGGGAAGGCGAGGATGCCCTTGCGAACCTGCCCGCGCTCCACGAGCAGGCCGGGCGATACGTAGTCCTGCGGATACTTGATGAGGCCCTGGTTGGCGGCGTTCATCATCTCCATCTGCTTCTCGCTGAAGCCGGAGTGGTTGCCGGTGATCGTCAGGCCGGTGACGTGCTTGCGCGCGAGTGCACCGATCAAGTAGCTCGGGTACTCGGCGGCCGTGCCGAACCCACC
>JAOPYM010000296.1 GCA_025964615.1 Actinomycetes bacterium | reverse complement strand
TGGCGTTTCCCGCACCGGTTCGCTCCACGGTGCGGGAAACGCCACGACTCAACGAGGGTCAACCTCCGCAGGGCAGAGGTTCCGGGAACGGTCGGGGACCCCCCAGCCGCATCGACCGCTCCCGGAGTCTGTACATCTGTCCCAACGCTCCCAGCGACCTTGGTGTTCCCGCCGCGACGTGACACCCGTCACGGCCGGCGGGATTGCGGCAGGCCAGTTCGTTGCGGGGGAAGTACGGCGTGCCGCAGTCCCCGCAGCGGGTACCGAGCAGCCGTATCGGAGAGCTGGTGAACCAGCCCTCCACGGCGGGCCGCCGTTCCTTGATCGTACTCACGCAACCTTCCGGCGAACCAAGCGATTGCTCAAATCTATACGGGATGGACCCGCGCATACCAACTAGTCGGTCACTAGCTAAGCTGAACCGGATTCGGCAGCAGGACGGCAAGGAGTGCGCACATGCGGACGGGACTGCAGGGCAAGACCGCGCTGATCACCGGCGCGTCACGGGGAATCGGCAGGGCGACCGCCTTCGCGCTGGCGGCCGAGGGCGCCAACGTGGTGCTGTCCTCCCGCAAGCAGGATGCGCTCGACGAGGTCGCGAAGGAGATCCGCGCCCAGCATCCGGGCGTGCAGGTCCTCGCCAAGGCCGCCAACGTCGGTGACGAGGAACAGGCCCGGGCCTGCGTCCAGGCAGCCATCGACCAACTCGGCTCCCTCGACGTACTGGTCAACAACGCCGGGACCAGTGTCCACTTCGGGCCGATGGTCGAGATCGACGCGCGGGCCGCCGAGAAGACCGTGCAGGTCAACCAGTTCGCCGTGGTGCTCTGGACCCAGCTGGCCTGGAAGCTGTGGATGAAGGAGCACGGCGGTGCCATCATCAACATGGCCAGCGTCGGCGGCATGGTCACCGAGCACGGCATCGGCTACTACAACGCGACCAAGGCCGCGGTCATCCACCTCACCCGTCAGTTCGCCATGGAACTCGCCCCCTCCGTGCGGGTCAACGGCATCGCCCCCGGACTGGTCAAGACCCACCTGGCCAAGGCCCTCTGGGAGGGCAACGAAGAGGCGATCGGTAAGTTCACGCCGCTCGGCCGGCTCGGCGAGCCCGAGGACATCGCCAGCGCCGCCGTCTTCCTGGCAGGTGACACCTCCTCCTGGCTGACCGGGCAGACCCTCGTGGTCGACGGCGGCGCCACCATTCGCCCGTCGATCGCATAGGGAGTTCCAGTGTCACGTTGGGGTCTGACAATTCCGCTGGCCGGGATGTCGCTGCTGGAGCAGCGTGAGGTCATCGCCGAGCTGCCCGGACTGGGCTACACCGACGCCTGGTCGGCGGAGACCAACGGCCACGACGCCTTCACGCCGCTCGCGCTGGCGTCCCAGTGGGCGCCCGAGCTGCGGCTCGGCCCGGCCATCGTGCCCGTCTACACCCGCGGCCCGGCGCTGCTCGCACAGCACGCGGCGACCATGGCCGAACTCGCCCCCGGCCGGTTCGTGCTCGGCATCGGGACCTCGTCGCCCGCCATCGTGCAGAACTGGAACGGCGTCCCGTTCGAGGACCCGTACCGCAGAACCCGCGACACACTGCGGTTCCTGCGCCGGGCGCTCAACGGGGAGAAGGTGACCGCCGAGTACGACACCTTCACCGTCAAGGGGTTCAAGCTGGAACGGGCCCCGGAGATCCCGCCGCAGATCGCGCTGGCCGCGCTCCGGCCCGGCATGCTGAGGCTGGCAGCCAGGGAGGCCGACGGCGCCATCACCAACTGGCTGGCCCCGCACGACGTGAAGAAGGTGCGCAGCGAGCTCGGCACCGAGAAGGAACTGATCGCCCGGATCTTCGTCTGCCCGTCGGACAACGCCGAGGAGGCCCGTCAGCTGGGCCGCTGGCTGATCGCCGCGTACATGACCGTCCCGGTGTACGCCGCGTTCCACGAGTGGCTCGGCCGCGGCGCCGCGCTCAAGCCGATGAACGAGGCGTGGGCCGCGGGGGACCGCCAGGCGGCGCTCAAGTCGATCCCCGACGAGGTCGTCGACGACCTGATCGTGCACGGCCCCCCGGACCAGTGCAGGGCGAGGATCCGCGAGTACACCGCCGCAGGTCTGGACACCCCGGTCCTCATGGTCCTCCCCGGAGGCGGCCTCACCATGCCCGAAGCCGTCCGCGCCCTCGCCCCCTGACCCGTTGACCCGTGGCGTTTCCCGCACCGTTTGCGTGAACGGTGCGGGAAACGCCACGAGTCAACGGAAGCGCTTGCGCCTCTTGCGCTTGAGGCCCTCGCGGCGGTCGGCGAAGGGCAGGTCGTCGCGGTACCGCTTCAGCTCCGCGGTGAGGTTCTCGACGGTGGTGTTCCAGCCGGCGGTGACCGGGATCGACCAGCGCATGGCCGGCACTCCGGGCAGCCCGGCCACCTTGATGGCGAGGATCTCCGCACCTGGGGCGGGCCGCTCGCTCTCACCCGCGGCGAGGAACGCCAGGTAGTACTGGTAACCCCGGTGGGTTCCGCCACCCTGGCTCCAGGCGCAGACCGAGGCCAGCTCGTCCCAGGGCAGGAGCGCGTCGCGGCTGCGCGGGAGCGGCCACCGGGACGGCCTGCGGACACCCTCGGGCGTTAGCTCGAGGAGGGGCCGCCGGGAGACGACGTGCCCGACCCAGAGCAGGAGCACGGTGCTGAAGACGATGCAGCCGACGGCCCCCAGCGCGATGAACAGGATGCCACCGACCCCGGTCGGGTGCGCCGCGCCGCCGATCACGAACAGCACCGACATCGCGGCGAGGATCGTGCCCGCGGTGAGCCGGCTGATGGCGGCCAGGTCGAGCCGGAGCCGTACGGCGGTGATCCCCAAAACCGGTCAGCTCCGCTTCAGCGCGCAGAGCAACCCGTCGCCGACCGGCAGCAGCAGCGGGACGAGCCGGTCGTTGTCGACCACCAGGCGCCGTACCTCGTCGAGCGCGACCGTCTCGGGGTCGTGCCGCGAGACGTCGGCCACACCACTCGACCAGAGCGTCTTGTCGAAGGCCACCACGCCGCCGGGGCGCAGCAACCGCAGCGCGGCGGTCAGATAGTCCGGGTACTCCAGCTTGCCCGCGTCACAGAAGACCAGGTCGTACGCCCCGTCGGTCAGCCGCGGCAGCACCTCCAGGGCACGCCCGGTGATCATCCTGCTGCGGCCCGCCGCGAAGCCGGCCTCGGCATAGGCCTCCTTGGCCAGCTGCTGGTTCTCCGCTTCGACGTCCACGCTGGTCAGCACGCCGTCCGGGCGCATGCCGCGGAGCAGCCAGATGCCGGATACACCGCAGCCGGAACCGATCTCGACCACCGTACGAGCGTTGATCATGGTGGCGAGGAAGCGCAGTGCCGCCCCACCGGCGGGGCCGATCGGCTCCGCGCCGACCTCGTGCCCTCGTTGCCGGGCGGCAAGCAACGGCTCGTCCTCCGGGACATATTCCTCTACATAGGCCAGGCCGGCCTCAACCGTGTCGATGGCTGACTCCTTCCTGTCACGAGAAAGACCATATCGCTGCAAGGGAACCACGGCGGGTTTCGTCACGTTTAAAAAGGTGTCGGTCACAACCGCCCCAGCCCAGGCGAGACCGCGGTGCCGGATGCCCCGGCGCCGTTGACGGCGTGCGCACGGAAGGAAATTTCGAGGCACCATGGTGGTCGCATCGCTCGCATTTCAAGGTGCACGGCTAGGGGCTGGAACCGCGGTGGTACGGGATCACGCGCCGGAGGCGGCATGGGCGCCTCCCGCCTGGGACGACGTCGTACGCGACCACTCAGCCCGGGTGTACCGGCTCGCCTACCGGCTGACCGGCAACCGGCACGACGCCGAGGACCTCACCCAGGAGGTCTTCGTACGGGTCTTCCGGTCCCTGTCCAACTACACGCCCGGCACGTTCGAGGGCTGGTTGCACCGCATCACGACCAACCTCTTCCTGGACGGCGCCCGCCGCAAGCAGCGGATCCGCTTCGAGGGGCTGGCCGAGGACGCCGCCGACCGGTTGCAGGGCCGCGAGCCGACGCCCGCGCAGGTCTATGACGACCGGAACTTCGACGCCGACGTGCAGAACGCCCTCGACGCGCTGGCCCCCGAGTACCGGGCCGCGGTCGTGCTCTGCGACATCGAGGGCCTCTCGTACGAGGAGATCGCGGCGACGCTCGGGGTCAAGCTCGGCACCGTCCGCAGCCGTATCCACCGGGGCCGCGCGCAGCTGCGCGCCGCCCTTGAGCACCGCAGGCCACGCGCCCAGGCAGAACAGGGCGCTCTCGAAGCGGAGGTCGTGTGAGTCATCTCGGGGAGCGGCTCACCGCTCTGGTCGACGGGGAGCTGGGGCATGACGAACGCGACCGCGCGTTCGCCCACCTGGCCAGGTGCGACCAGTGCAGGGCCGAGGCCGACACGCAGCGCCGGCTGAAGTGCAGGCTGCGCGGCCTCGGGGACGTCGCGCCGCCCGCCGAGCTGATCGGCCGGCTGTACGCCCTGGGCCTCCCGCCTGAACCGCGCGTCCCGGTGCGGCAGTTCCTGGTCGCCGCCGCCACGATGCCGCCGCGCGCCACCGAGGCCCGAAGGCCTGGCGACAACCGCCCGCGCGGCGGCCGCCCCGGCGCCCGTGCGAACGCTTCGGCCCGTGCGGCCGCTCCCGTCCGCCGGATGCCCCGGGCGCGCTATCTCGTGGTGAGCGCGGCCTCGCTCGCGGTCTTCGGGGTCGGTACGGCCTCGTTCGTGGGTGCCGACTCGGCCCCCACCCAGCGGGTCATGCCGGTCCTCGACCGGTTCGTGGTCGAGCACACCCTGACTGGCCGGAATGACCGGTCCCACCGTCCCTGAGGCAGTTGGACGTGCCGTCTTACGCTCGCCTGACGGCGAGCTGGGCAGGATGGGGCCGTACGCGAAGTTCTTGAAGGACAGTGCCTGCTAGGAGACACGGGGATGACGGACGACAACCGAGGGTCTGCGAATACGCCACAGGACGATGTCCCGCCGCGCGAGCCTCAGGTTTCCGGGGAGACGGCCGGTAGCGGCGGTCTGGCCGGCATCGGGTTCGCCGCGCCGG
Organism: Actinomycetes bacterium; assembly: GCA_025964615.1. GTDB lineage: Bacteria > Actinomycetota > Actinomycetes > Streptosporangiales > Streptosporangiaceae > RYN-227. Next base: position 2,115 of record JAOPYM010000296.1, on the reverse strand, counting down.
ACGCGCCGGGCACCATGACCGACCAGCCGGTGGACCAGCTCCTGGTCCCCGCGGCGCAGCCCGCGTCCCCAGCCACGTACGGGACGGAGCAGCCCCCGCGTCCCGGGTTCGTACCGCACGACCAGCCGCCGCAGGAACCACGCGGCGGGTGGCCGCCGCCGCCCGACCCCCGTATGCACCAGCAGCCGGCCCCGCAGGGCTGGCGCCAGCCGCCGCCCTTCCAGACCCCGCCGCCCGGCGGGTTCGGCGGCCCGCCGCCGAACTGGGCATCGGTGCCCGCCCCGCCGAACAGGCCCCGCCAGGGTCCGGGCTTCGGCATGCTCGCGGTGATGGCGGTGATCGTCGCGCTGGTCGCCGGTGCGGCGGGCGCAGGGGCGATGGTGCTCACCGGCAACGGCGGCTCGTCGAGCGGAGCCAACCGCAGCGTCAACCTCGGCGGCGGGTCCAGCAGTGGTGTAGGGATCAAGAGCCGCCCGGCGGGCACGGTCGCCGGGATCGCCCAGCGTGTCCTGCCCAGCGTGGTGACGATCAAGGTGTCGCTCGGCAACGGCAACGGCGGTACGGGCAGCGGCTTCCTGGTCAATGGCGGCTACATCGTCACCAACAACCACGTCGTGGCCGGAGTCAGTGGCGGCGGTAGCTCGATCAATGTGGTCTACAACGACCAGAAGTCCAGCAGCACCACGGCCACGGTTGTCGGGGCGGACCCGAACACCGACGTCGCGGTGATCAAGCCGGGCAGCACCTTCGGCCTGCCCGCGCTGACCCTCGGCAACTCCGACGACCTCGCGGTCGGCGACCAGGTCATCGCCTTCGGCGCGCCCCTGGGCCTGTCCGGCTCGGTGACCAGCGGCATCGTCAGCGCGCTGAACCGGCCAGTGCAGACCAGCAGTGACACCGGCGGCGACGGCGCGACCCTGAACGCCATCCAGACCGACGCGGCCATCAACCCGGGCAACTCCGGAGGCCCCCTGGTCGACGGCCAGGGCCGGGTGATCGGTATCGACAGCGCGATCGCGACCCTGGGTGCCGGGAGCGGCCTGGGCCAGCAGAGCCAGAGCGGCAACATCGGGCTCGGCTTCGCCATCCCGATCAATCAGGCCAAGCGGGTCGCCGAGACGATCATCTCCACCGGGAAGGCCCCGAAGCAGACCAAGATCGGCATCATCATCGACACCCAGTACCAGGGAAACGGGGTCCGGATCGCGGCGCAGGGGCCCAACGGGGCGTCCTCGATCACCAAGGGCGGCTCCGCCGACCAGGCCGGCCTGAAGGCCGGCGATGTGATCACGGGCTTCAACGGCCTGGCGGTGCGGAACTCCTCCGACCTGATCGCCGAGATCCGCAGCCACGCCCCCGGCGACAAGGTCAAGCTCACCTACCAGCGGAACGGTAAGGAATCGACCGTCAACGTCACTCTCGGGCAGTAGTCCGGCGCGTATACGCTGATGGGGCCCGGATCTCCCCGGTCCGGGCCCATAGGACTGGATCGTGGAGATCCGGGGGCGGCAGTGGGTCTGCCAGGAGGAACGGGTGTTCGACGTGGGAATCGGCGAGATGGTTGTTCTTGCCGTACTGGCCCTGGTGATCTTCGGGGACAAGCTGCCCAGCGTGGCGGCCCAGGCGGGCAGGACACTCAGGCAACTCCGCACCATGGCCAACAGCGCCAAGGAGGACCTGCGTGAAGGCCTCGGCCCTGAGTTCAAGGACTTCGACCCGGCCGACCTCAACCCCCGCCGGTTCGTCCAGAAGCACCTGTTCGAGGACCTCGACGACCCGCTGGGCCTGAAGGATGAGCCGGCGGCCTACCAGCCGCACCAGCCGTACAAGGAACCGGCCCTCGCCTACGGCGACCGCCCCCCCTTCGACAAAGAAGCTACGTGACATTTGCCGCGCCGGAGGCGCGGCCATGAACACAGCGTTTACTTGCGGACCATGGAGAGGCTGAGGGGGCGGCCGGCTAGGCCGCGGGAACGGCCTGCCAGGCGGTCGGCGATGGTGCGCAGCTCCTTGGCGGCGGCGGCGTCCGGGTCGGACAGCACCAGCGGGGTGCCGTTGTCGCCGCCCTCGCGCAGCCGGGCGTCGATGGGGATCTGGCCGAGCAGCGGAACCCGG
>JAOPYM010000293.1 GCA_025964615.1 Actinomycetes bacterium | reverse complement strand
TCCCGCACCGAATTGCGCTGTGGTGCGGGAAACGCCACGACTCAACGGGTTGGAGGCTTGACATCGGGGCCGGGGATCGGGCGCCTTGGCTAGGGTGATCTGCATGAGAGTCGCGATCACCGGTTCCACGGGGCTGATCGGCTCCGCTCTGTCGCAGGATCTGCGGCAGAGCGGGCATTCGGTCCTGCGGCTCGTACGCAGGCCACCGCAGGGCCCGGACGAGGCGCACTGGGATCCGTACGGCGAGGTCGACACCAAGGCCCTGGAGGGTCTGGACGCGGTGGTCCACCTCGCCGGCGCCGGGATCGGCGACAGACGCTGGACCGAGTCGTACAGACGGCAGATCCGCGACAGCCGGACCGTCGGGACCGCGACCCTTGCCCAGGCCCTCACCGCCCTCGCGAACCCGCCCAGAGTGCTCGTCAGCGGCTCCAGTGTCGGCTTCTACGGCGACACCGGGGACCGCGCGGTCGACGAGACCGCGCCGCTCGGCGGCGGATTCCTGGCCGGGGTCTGCCGCGACTGGGAGACCGCCACCGCATCCGCCGCGGAACGCGGGATCCGGGTGGTGCACGCCCGCACCGGGCTCGTGCTCAGCAGGGACGGCGGCCTGCTCGGCAAGGTCCTCCCGCTGTTCAGGCTGGGCCTCGGCGGCAAGCTCGGCAGCGGGCGGCAGTGGATGAGCTGGATCTCGATGTACGACCAGGTGGCGGCCCTGCGGTTCCTGATCGACCACGACGAGCTCACCGGTCCGGTCAACCTGACGGCCCCCGAACCGGTCACCAACGCGGACTACACCAGGGCGCTGGCCCATGCGGTGCACCGGCCGGCGCTCCTGACCGTGCCGAAGTTCGCGCTGCGCGCGGCGCTGGCCGGGTTCGCCGACGAAGGTCTGCTGATCGGCCAGCGGGTGCTCCCCGTGCGGCTGATCGAGGCGGGATTCCGGTTCCGGCACGTCCGGCTCGACGCCGCGTTGATCGACGTCCTTGCTGCCGCCAAGAATCGCTAAAGTCACATCCTGCACCGATCCGTAGCCGTACGGTAACAACCGACTTGCCCGACGCGACACGTGGAGAAGCATCGTGAGTACAGACGGACAGCCGCACATCCTGGCCATCGGAGGAGGGACGTTCATCCCCGACGACCGGTTCGGAATGGCGCCGAGCCCGCTGCTGAGGTACGCCCTCGACCTCACCGGCCAGGACCGGCCCCGGGTGTGCTTCCTGACCACCGCGGTGGGCGACAGCTCGGAGTACGTCGCGGGCATGTACGCCGCGTTCTCCCGCCTGGACGCCGACATCAGCCACCTGGCGCTGTTCCCGATGCCGAATGAGCCCGACCCGCGCGCCCATCTGCTCAGCCAGGACCTCGTGTACGTCTCCGGCGGCAGTGCCGCGAACCTGCTCGCTCTGTGGCGTCTGCACGGCCTCGACGAGGTCTTCCGCGAGGCGTGGGAGGCCGGGGTGGTGCTGTCCGGGCAGAGCGCGGGCGCGCTCTGCTTCCACGCCGGCGGCAACACCGACTCGTTCGGCCCGCAGCTGCGGCCGCTGACCGACGGGCTCGGTCTCCTGCCGTACTCGTGCGGCGTGCACTACGACAGCGACGCCCAGCGCCGCCCGCTGCTGCAGCAGCTGATCGGCGAGGGCACCCTGCCGGAGGGGTACGCGGCGGACGAGAACGTGGGGCTGCACTACGTGGGCACCGAGTTCGTGCAGGCCGTCTCGTACCGCAGGGACGCCGGGGCCTACCGGATCGAACCGGACGGGTCCGGCGGGGCCAAGGAGACCCGTATCGAACCGCGTCTGCTGCATGCGGACTGATCCGCATAGGCTTGGCCCTGTGAGTGATCTGGTCTTCGTCCACGCCGGCTTCGGCGAGCAGGCTGTTCCCTACGAGCAGGGGTGGGAGTTGCAGCGGCGCACCCACGAACGGCGGGCGGCCGAGGAGCTGCCCGACACCTGTCTGCTCCTGGAGCACACCCCCGTCTATACGGCCGGCAAGCGCACCGAGCCGTGGGACCGGCCGGTCGGCGACCCCGGCGCCCCTGTGATCGAGGTCGACCGGGGCGGGAAGATCACCTGGCATGGTCCGGGGATGCTGATGGGCTATCCGATCGTGCGGCTGCCCGACCCGATCGACGTGGTCGAGTACGTCCGGCGGACCGAGGAGATGCTGATCCGCACCTGCGCCGACCTCGGCGTCGAGGCGCTACGGGTCGAAGGCCGCAGCGGGGTGTGGGTCCAGGGCGGGGGGCCGGACCGGAAGATCGGGTCCATCGGCATCCGGGTCTCGCGCGGAGTGGCCATGCACGGGTTCCAGCTCAACTGCGACTGCGACCTGACCTGGTTCGACAAGATCGTGGCATGCGGCATCCGCGACGTGGAGGCCACCTCACTGACCCAGGAGCTGGGCAGGCGCGTGCCGATCGCCGAGGTGCTCCCCCTGGTGGAACGGCACCTCGCCGACGTCCTGGGTGCGGCGGAGACCGTCCACCGCACCCTCGCCCAGATTTAGCCAGTTTGCTGGCGCTCTCTCCGCTCGCGCGGTGTTCGGGCCTTGACGCGCGGCCCAAGCACTAGCTCATGACCTTGTAGACCGCCTGGCCGTCATGGGCTGCTCCGGCGTAGAACCTGGTCAGCGCCTCGTAGGCCGGGCGAAGGACCCGGTCCCGCATGTCCGGAGTCCACCCCTTGGCACCCTGAACGTCGGCCTTGACCATGCCGTTCAGGTCGTACCGCCCGGCGATCACATCGAACGGGGTACCGCCGAGGTGGTCGGCCACCGGCTTGACCCGGTCCGGCGCGAGATAGATCACGTCCATGCCGAGCTCATCGGTGCCGTCCTCGGTGAGCAGCCGCCCGCCGCAGACCACATCGGCCTCGGGGGCCTTGCCGTCCCACGGGTCACCCGTGATCAGGTAGTGCAGCACCTGCCACGCCCCGGCGATGTCGATCACCCTCTCGGCAGGGTGCCGTCGGCGCCAGTCCGCGGCGCCGAAAACGAGGCGCGCGATCCTCGCCGGGTCCGGCTCCCCCTCGAGGGTCGGCGGCACCCTCAGGTACGTCATTGCCACACCCGGATTAGGCGACACGGTTCTTCCTCCTGCTGACAGATGCAAAGCAACAGCGAGTCACCCTAGAGAGATCGACGGCTACAGAGGGTGGAAATGCGGGAATCGGCCTGCTCTTGGGCCTCTGGCCTCCCAGATTGTTATCGTCACGCACCCGGACCGTGATCTACTGCGCCGGTTCGGCCCGTCACGGCCCAACAGCCCGAACCTTCACGGCCGTACCGTAAGCGCATATTTCGCTACCGATGTCGCGCAGTTCGCTGGTCTCGAAGCGCATCGCGAGGACCGCGTCGGCGCCCAGTTCGGTGGCCGCCTCGATCAGCCCGGCCTCGATGTTCGAACTCGCCCCCCTGACGAAGACCGTGAGGCCGAACACATCACCGAGCACCTCCGTCACGTCGTGTCCAGGCAGGTCGTTCATGGTGCTGACGATCATTGGGTCCGCCTCGGGGGGCGTCAGGTGCGGACGATCTGAGACGTACCCTAGTGAGGTGACTGCCTTGACCCCTGAGGGGCGCAAGCTCCTGCGACTCGAAGTACGGAACAGTGAGACTCCGATCGAGCGCAAGCCACCGTGGATCAAAACGAAGCTCAAGATGGGGCCGCAGTACCGCGAGCTGACCGAACTGGTGAAGGGCGAGGGCCTGCACACGGTCTGCCAGGAGGCCGGCTGTCCCAACATCTACGAGTGCTGGGAGGACCGCGAGGCCACCTTCCTCATCGGTGGTGACCAGTGCACCCGCCGGTGCGACTTCTGCCAGATCGACACCGGCAAACCCGCCGCGTACGACACCGGTGAGCCGCTGCGGGTGGCCGAGTCCGTCGCGAAGATGGGCCTGAAGTACGCCACGGTGACCGGGGTTGCCCGCGACGACCTGCCCGACGGGGGCGCCTGGCTGTACGCGGAGACCGTCCGGCAGATCCACGCCGCGGTTCCCGGCTGCGGCGTCGAGCTGCTGATCCCGGACTTCAACGGCGTTCCCGCGCTGCTGAACGAGGTCTTCGAGGCCGCCCCCGAGGTGCTCGCGCACAATGTGGAGACGGTGCCGCGGATCTTCAAGCGGATCCGGCCCGCGTTCCGGTACGAGCGGTCCCTCGATGTGATCACCCAGGCCCGTACGGCCGGCCTTGTGACCAAATCGAACCTGATCCTGGGCATGGGCGAGACCCGCGAGGAGATCTCGCAGGCGCTCCGCGACCTGCACGGGGCGGGCTGCGAGCTCATCACGATCACCCAGTATCTGCGGCCGACGCCCCGCCACCACCCGGTGGAGCGCTGGGTGAGGCCCGAAGAGTTCGTCGAGCTCAACGCCGAGGCCGAGGCGATCGGCTTCGCCGGGGTCATGTCCGGGCCGCTGGTGCGCTCCAGCTACCGGGCCGGGCGGCTGTACGAGCAGGCCCGGGCGGCGCGGACCATCTCCTGACGTTCGCTCACGGTTTCACCCTTGGGGGTGAATGCTCGTATCCTGCGGTTCATGGCAAACAAGCCCACGGACGGCGCCGAGCGTCAGGGCCGCATCAAGCAGATCCTCACGCTCGCCAAGGTCCTGAACCAGGCGGACCGCAAGGCTCTGCCCATCGTCTTCGGCGCCGCCCTTGGCACCCTGGTCCTCGTCGTGGTCATCGGGATGCTGATCGGGCAGCTGTGGCTGATGCTCCCGCTCGCCATCCTGGGCGCGCTGCTCGTGGGCTTGATCACCTTTGGCCAGATCGCGCAGCGCACCCAGATGAAGATCATCTCGGGTCAGACGGGCGCGGCGGCCAGTGTGCTGGAGAGCATGCGCGGCCAGTGGACGGTCACCCCCGCGGTGGCGGGCAACCGCAACATGGACTTCGTGCACCGCGCGGTGGGGCGGCCCGGCATCCTGCTGGTCTCCGAGGGACCGTCGAGCCGGGTCGGGCCGCTGCTCGGCTCGGAGAAGAAGCGCCTGTCCAGGGCCGCCCAACGGGTTCCGATCTACGACATCCAGGTCGGCGACGAAGAGGGCCAAATCCCGCTCTCGAAGCTCCAGCGGCACATCATGAAGCTGCCCCGGAACCTCAAGAAGGACGAGGTCTTCCAGGTCAACGACCGGCTCCGGGCGCTGCCGCAGAACGTCCCGCTGCCCAAGGGCCCGCTGCCCAAGGGCGCCCGCATGCCCAAGGCCCCCAAGGGACGCTGAACGACCAGAGCCCGCTCCACCGCTGGTGGAGCGGGCTTTTTCACGCCCTGATCACGATGGTGCCGGCTGCGCGGTCGTGCAGGCCCCGGTAGTCGCGGTCCCAGGCCAGCGCGGGGACGACGGCGACGAGCAGCACGGTGCGGACCAGCGACCAGAGCAGGCCGACCGGCCTGCCGTCAAGGCGGGCCACCCGCAGGCCGAGCAGGCGCTTGCCGATGGTCAGCCCGATCAACCCGGTGAGCAGCCAGACCATCAGGCCGAAGGTGAGCACCGGCCACAGGGTGCGCTGGGCGGACCCGGCTCCGAAGATCCTCAGAAGGAACGAGGTGATGAGCAGCGCGAGGAGCCAGTCGATGAACAGCGCCAGGAGCCGGCGGCCGTACGGCGCGACCGACCCCGGTCCCTCTTTGGGGAGCCCGAGGCGCTCCCCGGGGTATCCGAGATCGACGCCGGCCGTGCGGACCCCGCCGAGCCATGTTCCGGCCACTCCCGCGCGTCGGCCCTGCTGCTCATCGCCACCAGTCATGGGTTCAACGCTACCGCCCGCGTGTACAGGCCTGGTTCCCGCTCTCCGAGGGCCCTGACGACGTACGCTTACCACGACGGGAAGGGTGTCCCTGCCGGTCCTGGTGTGACGCGTAACACAGTGGAAACACATGAGACACGGTCGGGAAACCGCTCCCTCTTAGCGTGATATACGCCGAAAAAGCGCCCCTGATTGGCAGCATGAGGAGGATGGATGTTCAGCAGTGCCGGAGAGGTCCTGAGCTACATCGAGAGTGAGGGAGTGCGGTTCGTCGACGTCAGGTTCGTGGACCTGCCCGGGACCGTGCAGCACTTCACCTTCCCAGTGGAGAACTTCGGTGAGAGCGTCTTCACCGAGGGTCTGATGTTCGACGGGTCCTCGATCCGCGGCTTCCAGGAGATCCACGAGTCCGACATGCTCCTGCTGCCGGACCCGACCACGGCGGTTCTCGACCCGTTCCGCCAGCACAAGACCCTGAACATCAACTTCTACGTGCACGACCCGCTGACCGGCGAGCCGTACAGCCGCGACCCGCGCAACGTGGCCCGCAAGGCCCAGGAGTACCTCAAGAGCACCGGCATCGCCGACACGGTGTACTTCGGCCCGGAGGCCGAGTTCTACATCTTCGACGACGTACGGTTCGAGACGAAGCAGAACGCCGGGTACTACTACCTCGACTCGATCGAGGGCGCGTGGAACACCGGCCGCGCGGAAGAGGGCGGCAACCTCGGCGCCAAGCCCCCGTACAAGGGCGGCTACTTCCCCGTACCGCCGATGGACCACTACACCGACCTGCGGTCGGAAATGGTCACCCAGCTCATCGCCGTGGGCATCGACGTGGAGATGCAGCACCACGAGGTCGGCACCGCCGGTCAGGCCGAGATCGACTTCCGGTTCGACACGATGCTGAAGACCGCCGACAACCTGATGCTCTACAAGTACGTCGTCAAGAGCGTCGCGCGGGCGGCCGGCAAGACCGTCACCTTCATGCCGAAGCCCCTCTTCGGTGACAACGGCTCGGGCATGCACTGCCACCAGTCGCTGTGGAAGGACGGTGTGCCGCTGTTCTACGACGAGGTCGGCTACGCCGGGCTGTCGGACGAGGCCCGCTGGTACATCGGCGGCCTGCTCAAGCACGCGCCGTCCCTGCTGGCCTTCACGAACCCGACGGTCAACTCCTACCACCGCCTCGTGCCGGGCTACGAGGCGCCGGTCAACCTGGTCTACTCGCAGCGCAACCGGTCGGCCTGCATCCGCATCCCGATCACCGGCTCGAACCCGAAGGCCAAGCGCATCGAGTTCCGCGTGCCCGACCCGTCCTGCAACCCCTACCTCGCGTTCTCCGCGATGATGATGGCCGGCCTGGACGGCATCAAGAACAAGATCGAGCCGGTCGAGCCGGTGGACAAGGACCTGTACGAGCTGCCGCCCGAGGAGGCGCGCAACATCCCGCAGGTGCCGGGCTCGCTGGAGGCCGTGCTGGCCGCCCTTGAGGCCGACCACGACTACCTGCTCGAAGGCGGCGTGTTCACGCCCGACCTGATCGAGACGTGGGTCGCGTACAAGCGCGAGAACGAACTCGACCCGATCCGCCTGCGCCCGCACCCGCACGAGTTCGAGCTGTACTACGACGTGTA
>JAOPYM010000283.1 GCA_025964615.1 Actinomycetes bacterium | reverse complement strand
CGCGCCGTGCCGTGCGCGGTGAACGCGACGTCTCCCTCGGCCAGGACGAGGACGGCGACCTGGGGCCGGTCCCGCAGCCGTGCGCGGGAGTCGCGGGTGCGGTGCAGGCTCAGCAGGATCGAGTGGTCGCTGGCGCGCACCGGCGCGGACACGGGGATGGCATGTGGACCTTCGGCGGCGACGGTGGCCAGGACGGCGATCGTGCGCGGTGGCCAGGCGGGCAGTGCGGTCATGCCGGTCACTCCTTGACGAGTCGGAGCCACCAGGTGCGGGGCCGATGTCGAGGGCGAGTTCCGCGTTGTGGGAGCGCCTCATCGGCCCGCCCGGCGAACGAGTCGCGGCACGCATCGAACAGGCCCCGGGCCACCATGTTCCGGTTCAACCACCACATCCCATCGTCGGGGTGAAGCTCCCTGGCCGGGGCGCTACCAATGCGCAGGGCGAGTGAGCGACGGCGGCAGTTTTGTTTCGGTATCGCCCTTCGCCGCATCCAGCTGGGATTGGATGAGAAAAATGCTGCCGGTCAGGTCGGCGCCGCTCAGGTCGGCACCTCTGAAGTCGGCCCCGATGACGTCGGCCAATCTCAGGTCGGCGCCTCTGAGATCAGCCTCTATCAGGTAGGCCCCTCTCAGGTTTGCGCCTCTCAGCCCGGCGCATTTGAGCTTGGCGCCGATGAGGTCGGCTCCTCTGCGGTCCTTCTTCTGCCGGACCTCGGCTCGCACCAGTTCGCTCGTGCGCAGCAGGAGCGCATTGGCCTCTCGCCGGTGTGCGGCCACGTCCAGTTCCAGGAGAACGCCGGGGCCTTGGTGCGTGAGGCGTTCGGTCTCCTCGATCGCGCGGGCGAGTTCACCGTGGAGGGGGCGGGCCGGCTGCAGCGTCGCTGCTTCGGTCAGGTACCAGAGCAGCTCATGGAGATCCCGCATGATCGGGAACACCTCGAACATCTGCTGCCCGGTTCGCGGGGCCCGCCGCCAGTCCTGCCCGCCGAAGGTGACCTGGGAGACCTTCTGCCCCGCACCGAAGCAGTCGTAGACGGTGCACCCCCGAAAACCCTGCGTCCTGAGGCGGGTGTGAATGCCGCACCGGAAGTCCGATCGCAGATGAGGACAGGCCTGCCCGGCCTTCTTGTCGATCGCGAAGTCCACCGAGGCTGAGAAGGCCGGGGCGACGCAGCACAGTGCGAAGCAGTTCTCGCAGTCAGCCCGCAGACTCAGGCGATTGCCCTCGGGGAAGGGCTCTGCCCGTCCCCGTTTCTCAGACAACGTGCCCGATCTCCTGTACGAGTCAACTGTGCTGGCCGAAGCCGACCACGAATGGCCCGCAGCAGCGGCTTTCACGACGCACAGTAACGTACGAGATGATCAGCCGCGCGTCCAGGTCGACCACGACGAGGCAACCGCCCCAGTCGCCCCACAAGCACGTGCAGGGGTTCGGGAGACCGGGACCTCCGCGGACACCAGCCCGTACCCCATGCCGAAGCGCAGCGGGAACCCGCGGCAACGGTCCGTGCCGTTGGACTGCTCCTCGAAGACCGCCGCGCAGCCGGCCTGCGACAGGAGCCGTACACCTCGTACCTCTCCCCCGCAGGCCGGCACGGACGCGGCGGCGCCGACCGAGCGGGCGTTGCCGTGACCAGGCCAGGCCGCGCGCGGTGCTGGGCGGGCCATTCTGCGGCGGGCACCTGCCTGTGCGGGCGGGCACCCGGCCTGGGCTACCGTTTTCGTCGTGAGTGACAACGAGCTGACGAGCGAACAGGGCGCCTACGGCGACGGCGTGGCCACCATCACGCGCGGGGGCACCATTCTGGACACCTGGTTCCCGGAGCCGCGCCTGGGTTGGGCGGCCGAGATCGGATCCCGCCGCCTGGGCGCGGCCGAGACCACGCTGGAGGCGGCACTCCTGCGCCCGGACGAGGCGCGGGGTGTCGACGTCGTCGCGGTACGGGTGGGGATCGGCAAGCTGAGCGACCCCCCGGCCGACGCGCACGACGCGTACCTGCGGCTGCATCTGCTGTCCGCGCGGCTGGTCCGGCCGCACGGCGTCAACCTGGACGGGTTGTTCGGGCTGCTGGCCAACGTGGTGTGGACCAACTACGGGCCGTGCGCGGTCGAGGACTTCGAGCAGGTACGGCTCCGGCTGCGGGCTCGCGGTCCGGTGAGCGTGGACGGGGTCGACAAGTTCCCGAGGATGACCGACTACGTGGTGCCGCCGGGGGTACGGATCGCGGATGCCTCACGGGTACGGCTCGGGGCGCACCTGGCGTCCGGGACCACCGTCATGCACGAGGGGTTCGTCAACTTCAACGCCGGCACGATCGGCCCGTCCATGGTCGAGGGCCGGATCTCGGCGGGCGTGGTCGTCGGTGCCGACTCCGACATCGGCGGCGGTGCGTCCATCATGGGCACCCTTTCGGGCGGCGGTAAGCAGGTCATCTCGATCGGGGAGCGCTGCCTGCTGGGCGCGCAGGCCGGTATCGGGATCTCGCTGGGCGACGACTGCGTGGTCGAGGCCGGGCTGTATGTGACGGCGGGCACCAAGCTGTCGCTGCCGGACGGGCGTGTGGTGAAGGCCAAGGAGCTGTCCGGGCGGTCCGGGCTGCTGTTGCGCCGCAACTCGATGTCGGGCGCCGTGGAGGCGGTCTCCCGCGAAGGTTCCGGTGTCGAGCTGAACGCCGCTCTGCACGCGAACGACTGAGCCGTCCCCTATTTAACAGTAAAGGATACTTACTGTTAGTTTGGGCCAGTGGATCAGGTGAAGCGGGCCAGGCTCGCGGTGGCGGCGGTGTTCTGCGTGCACGGCGCGGTCGGGGGCAGCTTCGCCACCCGCATCCCGTGGATCAAGGAGCATCTGCACGCGGGGACCGGGATGCTGGGCGTCGTCCTGCTGGCTCCGGCCGTCGGCTCGCTCATCGCGATGCCGATGGCCGGCCGCCTGGCCCACCGGCTCGGTGGCCGGGCCACGACCCGGCTGACGCTGGCGCTGTGGTGCCTGGTCCTCGCGCTGCCGGCGCTGGCCCCGGACCTGCCGGTGCTGTGGGTGACCCTGGCGGTGTTCGGTGCCAGCGCCGGGATGTGCGATGTGGTGATGAACGCCCAGGGCGTGGTGGTCGAACAGCGCCTGGAGCGCTCCATCATGTCCGGGCTGCACGGCATGTGGAGCGTCGGCGGCCTGATCGGCGGGGCGGTCGGAGTGTGGGCGGCGTACGCCGGTCTGGACGCCCGGGTGCACCTGGCATTGATGTCGGCGCTGCTGCTGGTCGCCGGTGGAATGACCGGCCGCTGGCTGCTGGACGTAGCGCCCGAACCGCAGGCCGCCGCTCCCCCGCGGTTCGTCCTGCCGTCCCGCAGCATCCTGCTCATCGGCCTGGTCGGGTTCTGTGCGGTCTTCGGCGAAGGCGCAGGTCAGGACTGGTGCGCGGTCTACCTCAAGCAGATCACCGGCGCCTCCCCCACCGTGGCCGCCGCCAGCTTCACCGCGTTCGCCTTCACCATGGCGGCGGGCCGGCTCTGCGGCGATCTGGTCGTACGGCGCCTGGGCCCGGTCCCGGCCGTACGGATCAGCGGTGCACTGGCCGTGCCCGGGGCCGTCCTCGTCGCCGTCGCCCGCAGTCCCGTCCCGGCCATCACCGGGTTCATGCTCCTCGGCCTGGGAGTCGCCGTCGTGGTACCGCTGGTCTTCGCCGCGGCGGGCAACGCCGCGCCCACCCCCAGCGAGGGTGTCGCCGGAGTCGCGACGATCGCCTACACCTCCGGGTTCATCGCCCCCAGTGCCATCGGCATGATCGGTGCCGCGACCTCCCTGTCGGTCTCCTTCGCCCTCGTCGCGGTCCTGGCCGCGGCGATGCTGGCGGGCGCCGGGGCCCTTGCCCGCCGGCCCTCCCCCATCGAACCCGAACCGGTACCCGCCGCGTAACCGGTGGCCCGCCCGGTGCCGTGGCGTCAGGGGTCAGCCCCTGCCGACGTAGGGCATGGTGGTGGCGAGGATGGTGACGCTCTGCATGTTGGCCTCCAGCGGCAGCGACGCCATGTGCACGACCGTGCGCGCGACATCGCGGACATCCATGAGCGGCTCGGCGGCGATGCTCCCGTCGGCCTGCTGCATGCCCTGGCCGAAACCGGCGGTCAGGTCGGTGGCGGCATTGCCGATGTCGATCTGGCCGCAGGCGATCCCGTACCGGCGGCCGTCCAGGGACAGCGACTTGGTGAGGCCGGCCACGCCGTGCTTGGTGGCGGTGTACGGGGCCGAGTGCGGGCGCGGGGTGTGCGCCGAGACCGACCCGTTGTTGATGATCCGCCCGCCGCGCGGGTCCTGGTCCTTCATCAGCCGGAAGGCCGCACGCGCGCACAGGAACACGCCGGTGAGGTTGACGTCGAGAGCGGCCCTCCACTGCTGGAGGGACAGCTCCTCGAACGGCGTCGCGGGGGTGAAGGCTCCGGCGTTGTTGAACAGCAGGTCAAGGCGGCCGTACCGGTCGGCGACCATGGCGAACAGCGCGTCGACCGACGCCGGGTCGGTGACGTCGGCCGCTGCGACCAGTACGCGGGCGCCGTCGGCCGCGAGATCAGCGGTCTCCCGCAGCCGGCCGGCGCGACGGCCCGTGAGCACCACGGTCCATCCCGCCTCGAGCAGGGCGAGGGCGCTCGCCCGCCCGATTCCGGAGCCGGCCCCGGTGATCAGGGCGATGTTCATGTGCCCATTGTGCCCTGCCCTGCGCATGAGGCGACTGTGCCGGGTGCGGCCCAGCGGATCCGCGTTCGATCCGCTCAGCCCTCCAGGCCGAGCTGGCGGGCGATGGTGGCGGCGTCGAAGTAGACGCGTTCGCACACGATCCGGTCGCCCTCGAATAGGAACAGTGCGATCATCGGGCAGGTGAAGGCCCGGCCGGTGGGCTCGTGCCCGCGAAAGCGCCCCAGATGTGTGCCCTTCAGGTCGAACTCGACGATGACGCCGTCGTCGGTGTGGCGCAGCACCACGTTGTCGTTGCGCTGGTCGGGGAAGGATCTGCGGCTGCCCCGGTAGTAGCCCATGACCTCCTCGGCGCCGTCGAAGACCTGCCCGGTGGCGACGAGTTCATAGCGCGGGTGCGCGAACGTCTCCAGCGTACGGTCGAAGTCCAGGGTGTTCTCGGAGTCCATGTGCTCACGTACGACGGCCTCACGGCGGTCGCGCAGGGACAGGTCAGTCACGGCTCAGCAGCCCTCCACCGATCCCGGCCGACCGCGCCCCTCCTGGGCGCGGGCGATGAGCCGGACCTCGGTGCCCAGCCTACGTTCTGGCCTCCGGTGGCCCCTTCTCGGCACGGCAGGCAACGCGTTCACTCGTGGCGTTTCCCGCACCGGCCGGACCGGCGGTGCGGGAAACGCCACGAGTCGACGTCAGTGGGTGTTGATGAGCAGGACGCCGAGGGCCACCACGGTCGCGGCGGCGATGCGGCGGCGGCCCAGCGGCTCGGCGAAGAACACCGCCCCGATGACCGCCCCGGAGATCACGCCGGTTTCGCGCAGCGCCGCGACCGCCGCCAGGGAGCCGCGGGTCTGCGCCCAGAGCACGATGCCGTACCCGAACGCCGAGATGACGCCACCCGCCAGCCCCAGCTTCCAGCTGACCCGCATCGGCGCCAGGACCGCACGGCCCCGCAGGCTGAGCACCCACGCGGCGGTCAGGGGCCCCTCGATCGCGAACATCCACGCCGAATACCCTGCGGGGCTGTGCGCGAGCCGGACACCGATCCCGTCGACCAGGGTGTAGATGCCGATCGAGACCCCGGTGAGCAGCGCCGCCACGACCGCGCGGCGGTCCGTACGCCCCTCGCCCAGGCCACCGGCGAACGCCAGCGTCACCAGGCCCGCGCAGACGGCGGCCACGCCGCACAACTGCGGGAGGCTGAGCCGCTCGCCCAGCGCGACCGCGGCCACCACCGCCACCAGCAGCGGCGCGCTGCCGCGGGCCAGCGGATACACCTGGCCGAAGTCGCCGAGGTCGTAGGAGCGCGCCAGCAGCATCACATACCCCAGGTGCAGCACGTTGGAGGCGATCAACCACGGCCAGGCGGCCGCCGCGGGCACCGCCACCACAGGCAGCACGATCAGCCCGACCATGGCCTGCCCGAGGCCGAGCAGCGCGAACCCGGCCTTGCGGTCGGGCACCCCCTTGGCGACGGCGTTCCAGATGGCGTGCAGCACACCGGCGAAGATGACGGCGAGGGCGGGTCCGGGAGCGAGGGCCATGCGCCCACCCCATCGCCCACCGGCCCGGCGCGGCAAGAAGGTTTTGCCTATGCCGGTGATCGCACTCAGGCTCGCCGGCACCGGATTTCGCCATCTCCCCCTTTCCGGAGACGGTGTGCACGCGGCGTGAGCCACCCCGGCTGAGCGGCCGCGCGGCGGGGGCCGCTCAGGCCACGGCGGCGGCCAGATAGGCGGCGTGGCGGGCCCGTTCCCGTTCGGCGATCGTGATCGGGAACGCCTGGAACCCGTGGGCGGCCTCGGCCACCACCTCGAGGTCTGCGGTGTTGCCGGCGGCCCGCCAGCGAGCGGCCATGAAGAGGGTGTCGTCGAGCAGCGGGTCCTGGGTACCGACGATGAACCGGGCGGCGGGCAGGTCGCGCAGGTCCGCGTAGAGCGGGGAGATGCCCGGGTCACGCCGCTGCTCCGGGTCCAGGCCCGGCAGGAACTGATCCCAGAACCAGCTCATGACGGGGGTGGACAGGACGAGGTTGCGCTCACCCCACAGGCGGGCGCTGGGCGTGAGCGACGCGTCGTAGGCGCCGAACGCCAGGTGCGCGGCGCGGAACGCGCGCTGCAGGCCGCCCCTGTCGCGTAGCCGGAGCAGGGTCAGCACCGCCAGGTGTGCTCCGGCCGACTCGCCTCCGATGGTGAGCCGGCCGGTGCCGAACTCCGCGGCGGCCTGGGCGGTCAGCCAGCGGGCCGCGTCCTCGCAGTCGTCGGGCCCTGCCGGGTACGGATGCTCGGGGGCCAGCCGGTACCCGACGCTGACCACCGCCAGGTGCGCGGCGCGGGCCAGT
The DNA here is from genome assembly GCA_025964615.1 of Actinomycetes bacterium. Classification (GTDB taxonomy): domain Bacteria; phylum Actinomycetota; class Actinomycetes; order Streptosporangiales; family Streptosporangiaceae; genus RYN-227. The sequence goes on along the minus strand of JAOPYM010000283.1, from coordinate 11,822 downwards.
CCCCACAGGAGCGGGTCCTGGGCGTCGGCGGAGCCGAGCGTCCAGCCGCCACCGTGCAGGTGCAGGTGCACCCCGTCGACCTGCGGCGGGGTGAACACCCGGACCGGGATCGGGCCCGCCCGCCCGGGCACGTTTGCGTTGATGCCCTCGGGCAGCCGGACGGGCGCCGGGAACGGGCCCGCGCCCCTCTCCCGGGCGGCACGGGTCGCGGGCGGGTCGTCGACCTCGTGGATCTGCGGCTCCTTCGCGAGGCGGCCGGCGAGCAACTCGTTGAAGGCCCGGGTCTCGGCTGCCAGGTCCTGCCCTGTGGTGATGATCGCGTCGTTCATCCCCCGATTGTCGTTCATCGTCACAGGCTCAGGTCACGGCGCCGGAAGGCGGCCAGTCCCATCGCGGCGAGGGCAGCGGCGGTGACCGCGAGCCAGATCAGCGGAGCCGCCGAGACCGCGCCGCCGGGAACCTTCGGTACGTGGGTGAACGGCGAGACGTCCATGACCCACTGGCTGAGATTGAGCACCGGGCCGAGCTGCCCGAGCAGCAGGAACAGCCCGACCGCTCCCCAGGCCGCCCCGGTGAACCGGGGCAGGAGCCCGAACAGCGCGGCGGCGATGCCCGCGAGCACCCACACCGCGGGCGCCTGCACCAGCGCCCCGCCGGTCAGGCGCGGTACCTGCCCGGCGACGTCGTGGGTCCGCAGCCCGTGAGCCAGGCCGGCCGCCAGCCCACCGGCGGCGAGCAGTGCGGCGGCGCCGGACGCGGCGATGACCAGGTGCCCGGCGGCCCAGCGGATCCGGCCGGCCCGCGCGGCCAGCAGCGGCTCAAGCCGCTGACCGGTCTCCTCACCGCGCAGCCGCAGCGCGGCCGCAACCACGTAGCTCGCCGCGAGCACGCCGAGGATGCCCATGCCGAGGGCGAGGAACGCGTCGACGATGTTGTGCCCGCCGCCCATCTCGATGACGACCTTCTCCGTGCTGGAGCTTCCCTTGACGAGGGTGGAGATGCCGTCCGCGATGCCGCCGATGGCCGCCCCGTACACCACGAAACCCGCCCCCCAGCCGCACAGCGTCCCCCGCTGCAGCCGCCACGCCAGCGCGAGCGGGCTGCGCAGGCCGGGTGCCGCCCTGGCGGGACCCGGGCGTGGCGGGACCAGGCCGGCCCCGAGGTCACGGCGCCCGGTCAGGGTGTAGGCGGCGACGGCGAGCAGCGCGGTGAACGCCGCCGGCACGAGCAGCACCCACCACCGGTCTCCGGCGTAGGGGCGGACCTGCGAGGCCCAGCCGATCGGTGACAGCCAGGTGAGCCAGTGCGCCGAGCCCGCGTCGCCCACCGCCCGCAGCAGGTAGGCGGCGCCGAGCACGGCGACGGCGATCCCGTTGGCGGTGCGGGCGCTCTCGGTGAGCTGCGCGGCGACGGCCGCGACGGCCGTGAATGCCAGCCCGGAGGCCAGCCAGGCCAGCCCGAAGGCCACCGATCCGGCGAAGGGCAGCCCGACGGCAGCCAGAACCGCGGTGGCGAGCACGGCCACCGTCACGTTGGCGATGACGGCGACGAGCAGCCCGGCGGTCAGCGGCGCGCGGCGTCCGACGACGCCCGCCCCGATCAGCTCCAGGCGGCCGGCCTCCTCTTCGGCGCGGGTGTGGCGGGTGACCAGCAGGATGCTCATGACCGCCACGAGCGCCCCGGCGATGGTGACCGACCGCCACGCGACCAGGCCGCCGAGCGTGTTCTGGTCGAAGATCGGCCCGTACATCGCGAGCGTCGCGGCGTTGCCCGCGACCCCGGCGGCGAAGCTGTGGATGGACCCGGGCGTGGTGTACAGGCTCTTGAACCCGTACGCGGTGCTGGCTGCCAGCGCGGTGAGCCCGTAGACCCACAGCGGGAGCATGATGCGGTCGCGGCGCAGCCAGAGGCTGACGAGGATCGCGGTGTTCATCGCGCGTCCGCCTCGTAGTGCCGCAGGAACAGTTCCTCCAGCGTGGGGGGCCGGCTGGTCAGGGTCCGTACCCCCGCGACGCTGAGGGCCCTGAGCACACCGTCGAGATGGTCGGTGTCGACCTCCAGGCGTACCCGGGTGCCCTGCACGTCAAGGCCGTGCACGCCGGGCAGCGCGGCCAGCCCGCCTGGCTCGGCGGCCAGCTCGGCGGAGATCGAGGTACGGGTGAGGTGGCGCAGGTCGGCGAGGGTACCGGTCTCGACGCTGCGGCCCTTGCGGATGATGGTGACCCGGTCGCAGAGCGCCTCGACCTCGGACAGGATGTGGCTCGACAGCAGCACGGTCCGCCCGGCTTTGCGCTCTTCCTCGACGCAGCTCTGGAAGACCTCCTCCATCAGCGGGTCGAGCCCGGAGGTCGGCTCGTCCAGGATGAGCAGCTCCGCGTCGGAGGCCAGCGCCGCCACCAGCGCGACCTTCTGCCGGTTGCCCTTGGAGTAGGCGCGGCCCTTCTTCTTCGGATCCAGCTCGAACCGGTCGAGCAGATCCGCGCGGCGCTTGCCGTTCAGGCCGCCGCGCAGCCGGCCGAGCAGGTCGATGACCTCGCCGCCCGACAGGTTGGGCCACAGCGTCACCTCGCCCGGTACGTAGGCCAGGCGCCGGTGCAGCTCGGTCGCCTGCCGCCACGGGTCTCCGCCGAGCAGCCGCGAGGTGCCCGCACCGGCCCGCAGCAGCCCGAGCAGTATCCGGATCGTCGTGGACTTGCCCGACCCGTTGGGGCCGAGGAAGCCGTGCACCTCGCCGGTCCGGACGGTCAGGTCGAGCCCGTCCAGTGCTCTGGTCCGGCCGAAGTCCTTGACCAGGCCGGCCACCTCAACGACATTTTCCATGCTTCAGACGCTACACTGTATTCACGAAGTTATGAAAGATTCGAAATGCATGGAAGTCGTTGAGGAGGAGCTGTCATGGGGGACCGCGACGAAGAGGGAGTCCGCCGGTTCGTCGAGCACATGGCGATGAGCTGGGCGGAGTGGGGCTTCCCGAGGATGGCGGCCCGCGTCCTCATGGTCATGATGGCCGCCGACGAGGAGGCGCTGACCGCCGCCGAACTCGGCGACCGGCTCGAGATCAGCCCCGCCGCGGTGTCCGGCGCGGTCCGTTACCTCATCCAGATCGGCATGCTGGCCCGCGAGCCGGTGCCCGGTTCCCGGCGTGACCGGTACCGGCTGCCCGACGACGCCTGGTACCAGGCCAGCTCCCTCAAGGGCGGCCTCTACAAGATGATCGTCGACATGGCCGGCCAAGGCGTGACCGCGCTCGGCGGGGACGAGACCGCCTCCGGCGCCCGGATCGCCGAGATGCGGGACTTCTTCGTCTTCCTGGAGGCCGAGATGGGTGCGCTCCTCGACAAGTGGCATGAATCCCGCAGGCAGCCGCGGGTTCACCCGACCGGGCTCAGGCCGGAGGACGCGAGAAGGTAGGCGCCGTGTCCGGTCCCGGCGACGAGCTCGAGGATCGCCTCGCCGACCCGGGCCGCCGCCAGTACCCGGCCGCGCCCCTGGAGGAAGGCCGGCACGTCCAGCCGGCATCGCCGCGAAACTCGGCCGTCACCTCACCGTGCCGGCGTGATCAACTCTCCGGGACGGGCATGTCGATCACGCGCTGTTCGCGGGCGGAGCGGACGGCGGCCTCGATGACCTCCAGGCCAGTGATCGCGTCGGCCAGGTCGACCGGCGGCGGCGCCTGGCCGCGCACGGCGTCTGCGACGGCGGCGTAGAAGTCCTGGTAGGCGCCGGGTTCGGTGGGAACGGCCCGCGTCCGGCCGGGCGTCCCGGCCTGGCCGTAGACCCCCGCCGATGCCACGCCCCAGCCGTCGTCGAGGGGCGTACGGCCGGCCCGCAGCGCGTCCTCCTGCCCGTCGAGCCCGTACACCACGTACCCGGCCGCATCGCCGAGGACCCGGAAACGGGGGCCGAGGTGGGCGGCGGTGGCGCTCATCCACAGGTGCGAGCGGACCCCGCCGGGGTGGGTGAGGGCGACGAACACGTCGTCGGGCACGGCGGCGCCCGGCCGCCTGGTGTCGATCTCGGCGTAGACGGTGGCGGGCCGCCCGAACAGCACCAGGGCCTGGTCGATGAGGTGCGGCCCGAGGTCGTAGAGGATGCTTCCGGCGTCGCGGGGGTCGGTGCTCTCCTTCCAGCCCGGTTTGATCTCGGGCCGCCACCGTTCGAACCGCGACTCCAGCCGCTGGGGCCCGCCGAGTGCGCCCTCGCTCAGGAGCCGGCGCACGGTGCGCAAGTCCCCGTCCCAGCGCCGGTTGTGGAAGGGGATCACCGGCAGCCCCCGGGCTGCGGCGAGGGCCGCGACACCGCGTGCGGCGGCGGCGGTCGTGGCCACGGGCTTGTCGACAACGACCGGCAGCCCGGCGTGCAGGGCCGCGGTGGCCAGCGGCACGTGCTGGCGGTTCGGCGCGGCGATCACCGCCAGGTCGTAGGAACCGGCGTCCTCCCACACCTGTTCGGCGTGGCCGAGGATCGCCGCGGCCGGGTACCGGCGGGCCGCGTTCTCCTGCCGGCCGGGGTCGCCGGTCACCACGGCGGCGACGCTGAGCCCGGGCACGGAGGAGATCAGCGGGGCGTGGAAGACCGAACCTGCGAGCCCGTATCCGATGACTGCGACGCGTAGCGGCATGTCCCGATCATCTCCGATCGGGTGGGGGCCGCCGGACCCGGGGCCGCCTCTGGGACTCGGCCGTGCCCGTCCTCTTGGGGAAAGAGTCCGGGAGGCGAGGCCGGTGAGACGGTCAGCCGGTGGTGAGCGGATGCTCCTCCACGTCGTAGCGGCGGATGTAGGCGCTCGCGAACGCCTGCAGGCTCGCCCCCGCCGGCAGGGACAGCAGCGCACCGACCGGCCCCAGCACCGACGTCCCCGCGATCACCATCCCGAACGCCACCGCCGGGTGGATATCGAGGGTCTTGGCGGTGATCCGCGGATGCAGCAGGTAGTTCTCGAACTGCTGGTACGCGACGATGACGACCAGTACCCACAGTGACGTCAACGGGCTGACCGTGAGCGCCACCAGGATCGGGACCGCCCCCGCCAGGTAGGTGCCGACGGTCGGGATGAACTGCGACACCACCCCCACCCACAACGCAAGGGTGATGGCGAACGGCACCCCGAGCAGCTGGAACGCGACCCCGTGCGCGACCGCCGACACCGCCGCCAGCAGCACCCGCGAGTAGATGTACGCGCCGGTCTTGTCCACGGCGATCTCCCAGGCCCGCAGCACGTCACGCTGGCGGCGGGGCGGCAGCAGCGAGCACACCGCCCGCCGGAACCGCGGCCCGTCCGCGGAGAAGTAGAACGTGAACAACGCCACCGTCAAGGCCTGGAACGTCACGCCGAGCGCGGTCGCGCCGATCCCCCACACGTTGCTCGCCACGTCCGCGAGGTGGTTGGAGATCACGCTGGTGGCGTCGGCGAGCCGCCGGGCGATGTCGGCCCGCGACAGGTGAGTGCCGAACGTGGAGTTCAGCCACGTCACCGCGTGGTCGACGTACCCGGGGAACCCGTTGACGATGAGGGTGATCTGGTCGGCCAGCAACGACCCGAGCAGCACGAAGAACCCGCCGGTGAAGACCGCCACCGCGACGAACATCACCGCCGTCGCGGGCCCGCGCCGCCACCCGTGCGCGGCCATCCGGTTGACGGCCGGCTCGATCGCGAACGCCACGAACAGCGACACGAACAGCAAGACGATCAGAGTCCGCAGGCGCAGCAGCAGCCACACCCCGGCGATGAACAGCAAGACCGTCGCCGCCGCCAGCAGGAACGCCCGCGGCAGCCACGGCGGCATGGACGGGGAGGCGGGTTCGGGCATGCCAGAAAGCTACCCGCCCGCGGCCGCCGCCGGGACCGACACGGCGGCGGCCCGCCCAGGCCGGCCCGCATGGACTTCGCGCACCGGCTCCCGGGTCCCCTACAGCGAAGGCGACCACCAGGGCGTGGCCGTCAGCGGCCTGTTCCGAGCTGTCACGTTCGGCCACCGGCCCGACGCCCTGGGCGGGGAGGCGTTCAGCCCACCCCGGCCGGGACCGGCACGGCGGCCTGGGGGACCAGTGCGGCCACCGGCCGGGCCGCGGCCCGCTGCGCGATGTACGCGCCGGCCAGCACGATCGCCCCACCGGCGAGCTGCACCGCCGCCAGCCGCTCCCCCAGCACCAGCCACGCCACCCCGATCGCCGCCACCGCCTCGCTGTAGCAGATCGCCGCGGCCACCTGCGCGTTCAGCCGCTGCACCGACGCCACCCCCGCCAGGTAGGCCACGACAGTGCTGATCAGGACCAGCCAGATCAGCAGCGCCCACGCCGGGGCGTCCCCGCCGGCCAGGCCCACCTGGCCTGCCAGTACCCCCCACGGCATCGCCCACGGAGCGGCCAGGACCGTCAGTGACACAGTCCCGATGACGCTGCCGGCGGCCGTCAGCACCAGCGGGTCGACGACGAGCCGTTCCACGATCAGGAAGTACGCCGCCTGGCAGGCGGCCGCCCCGAGGCCGGCGGCCAGGCCCACCGCGTCCAGGTGCACGCCCGACCAGATCCGCACCACGCACGCCAGCCCGGCCAGCGCCACGACGACACCGGCGGCGGCGCCGCGCCGTACCGGCATCCGCCGGGCGAACCGGATCCACCCCAGGACCAGCACCGGTCCCAGATACTCCAGGAGGATCGCGATGCCGACCGGCAACCGGGACGCGGCCAGGAAGTACAGCGCCTGGCAGCCCGCCACCCCGGTCAGCCCGTAGGCGACCAGGGGCCGCCAGTGCGGGCGGGCGGCCGCCACCGCGGCGGGGCCGCGTACCACCAGGACCAGCGGCACCAGGACCAGCGCCGAACCGGCCATCCTCAGCCACACCGCCTGCATCGGCCCGAACCCCGCACCGATCAGGGCCTTGCCGAACACCCCGGACGTGCTGAAGCACAGCGAGGAGACCACCGCCAGCCCGATCCCCTGCGACCGCCTCCGGGAACCGACCCCGCCACCCATGCCCGCTCCCAGCTCCCAGTACCGGGCCATGAGCATAAGGGCATAACGCTCCTTACTTCAAGAAACGTGGTCAGGTCCCCCGCACCAGGTGCGGCTACTATTCCCCGAGTGAACGCGCAGGCCGGAGCAGACCCCTTCAGCAAGGCCGAGGACGAGGTACGCGCCATGGCGGGCGCCACCTGGTGGCCGACCGCGGCCCCCCGGCAGCGCGGGGAGGCGATCTCCTCCCGGATGCTGTCCGGCGGCGCCGAATGGTGGCTGTTCGGCGCCTGGGGCCGCTGGTACCGGTGCGGCCTCGACGGTCACTGGCACCCGTGCCCGCCGCCCACCGATCCCGCCGCCCGCGGCTCGGTGCTCCCCACCCCGCCCGGCGCCGGCAACCCGCCCGTGCCGCCGGCCCTGGTCCCCACCGGGCCCGACCTCACCGCAGGCCGTGTCGCCTCCGCCGGCCTCATCGGGGACCCGCCCGGCACCACCCTGGTGGCCCGCCTCCAGCAGTCCCTGATCACCGCCCTGTCCGTCGACCCCGCCCAGTTCGCCCTGCGCGACCCGGCGTTCGTACCCGGCACCCCCAGCACCGTCGCCGCCGCGTGGGGGGCGCTGCTGTGGTGCGCCGGGTCCCCCGTCGTCCTCGACCGGCACCCCCTCATCGACCTGTTCGCCCCCTACCTCAGCGCCGGCGCCGACCGGCTCCGCTGGATGGTCCCCCCGGACCTGTCGCACCTGTCGGCCTACTACACCGACCGGCTCCTGGCCGGCGACCAGGTCGGCGCGTCCTACGTGACCCGCACCATCGCAGAGGTCGCCGTGGCACTTCGCGAGGACCCCCGGTTCCAGCCCGGAGCCGGCGCCCTGGCCGCCATCACCGCCACCACCCTGCAGCAGCTCGCCGCCGACCAGGCCACCGCCCGGTACGGGCCCGCCGCGATCACCCAGGAATGGCAGCGCCGCTGCCCCGCCGAGTTCGCCACCCCCATCCTGCGGGAGGTCGCCCCCGGCGAGTACCTGCGCCTGGCCCTGTACGACCTCGCCGAAACCCTCCCCGCCCTCTATGACCAGGCCGTCACCCCGGCCGACCGGCGCCGTGCCGCCGCCGCGCTCCTCGCCGCGGACCTGCAGGCCGTCCCCGCCGCGATCCCCGCCGTCCTGCCCTGGCTGGACCCCGACAGCGCCCGCACCGTCCACGACGTCCTGTCGCAACCCGGCCACCCGCTCCGCGACCTGTGGCCCCTCGAAGGCCGGCTGCCCGGGGTGCTGAACACCACCGACCCCGAACCGGTCACGGACCTGCTGTCCACCTCCTACGCGGCCGCCCTCACCTGGTGCAGGCTGGCCCGCACCGGCCCACCCGCGCCCGGCTTCACCGTCCCGGCCGCCGCCGCCGCCGAACTCACCCAGCCGCGGCCGGCACCGCTGCGCTCCACCGGCGAACTCACCCCCTGGGAGATCATCGACGCGGCGCGCGCGCACCTGGCCGCCGAACGCGCCACCCACTCCGGGACCCCGCAACCACCGGCGCCCGCCGTGCCCCGTGCGCAGGAGACGGCCGGGTACCCGCCGCCGCCCACCGGGCAGGTCCCCCTGCCGGGCGCCCCGCCCCGCTACGCGCCCCCGCTCACCACCGGCCAGGTGTGGGCTCCCGGCACCGTCACCGAGGCCTACGGCACCAGGTTCCTGTGCGGCCCCGACGACATCGGCCAGGTCCTCACCGAGATCCGCCGCCGCGGCCAGTGGGCGCAGGGCCTGCGCGGCCGGGACCTGTCCAGCGCATCCGCACCCGCGGTGCTGCTGGTCGGCGCACCCTCCACCGGGCAGCGCCGCCTGTCGCGCATGATCGGCCGGGCCCTCGCCGACGCCGGCACCGGCACCGGTGAGCTCCGCAGCGTGCACGCCACCGAACTCGCCGGGCACGGCACCGACGCGCTCCGCACCGTCTTCACCGAACACGCCGGCCACACCGTCCTCCTCGACGGCCTCGACACCCTGATCCTCGACGACAGCCGCGGCCCGGCGTTCGCCGCCGCCCTCGCCCGGGCCCGCGCCGAAGGCGTCACCGACGCCGCCCTCATCACCACCTGCACCCCCGGCCGCCTCGACCAGCTCACCGCCGCCCACCCCGAGCTGATCACCGGGTTCCGGGTCATCCGGCTACCGGACCTGACCGGCCCGGCCGCCCGCACCGCACTCCTGAACGTCCTGGCCACCGAACGGCACCTGACCCTGGACCCGCCCGCGTGGGAGACCGCGCGCCGCGACCTGAGCCGGATCAGAGGCCGCGGCGCCCTCGCCGGGGCCCGCATGGTCGAGGCGTACCTCGACCGGGCCGCCACCCGCCACCTCGGCCACGCCGACCAGACCCACGCCGCGGGCGGCGACCTGGAACTGACCGCCGCCGACTTCGACGGCATCGCCGAGGAACTGGAACCGGCGCTACGCGACGTCAAGGACGCCGACGGGTACCGCGCCGACCTGCACGCCCTCGCCGGGCTGACCTCCGTCAAGACCACCATCGACCGGATGATCGCCGAGACCCGGGTCGCCGCCGCCCGCCGCGGCGCCGGGCTGCCCGTCACCACCGGCCCCCAGCACCTGGCGTTCGCCGGGAACCCCGGCACCGGCAAATCCACCGTCGCCCGCCTCCTCGGCCACCTGTACGCCGCGATCGGCCTGCTCGAGCACGGCCACGTCGTCGAATGCACCGCCACCGACCTCGCGCAGGCCCCCGCCACGGTCCGCACCACCGCCGCGCAGGCCACCGGAGGGATCCTGGTCGTCGACAGGGCCGCCGCCCTCGGCGAACCCGGTTCCGAAACCGCCCTCGGCGAACTCACCAAAGTCATGGACGAGCACCGCGACGAGCTGATCGTCATCTGCACCGACCAGACCGACCGGCTCCGGCACCTGGTCGGCGCGCAACCCGCCCTCGGCCGCCGCGTCAACGACGTCCTGGTCTTCCCCGACCCGTCCGACGACGACCTCACCGCCATCTTCGCCTCCTGCGCCCACCAGCAGCAGTACGTGCTCGACGACGCCCTCCTGGCCGCCCTTCCCGGCCGGCTCCGCGCACTGCGGGCCGCCCCCGGCTTCGCCGCGGGCCGGTCCGTCCGCCGCCTGTTCGACGACACCATCGCCCACCAGTCCCTGCGGATCGCCGGCGACGGCGCTACCATGTCCGCCGCGCAGCTCACCGGTCTCACCGCCGAGGACCTGCCCCGCTGACCGGCCGCCGAGCATGATGAAAGAGCGACGCGGACCGAAAGGCTGCTGAGGCTGGTGGCCGAGCTACGGGCCACCGCACCGGGCGCACTGCCCGCACGGGCCGCCGACTGCGACGCCGCCCTGTGGACCAGCGTGATCCCCGACCCGGGCGCACCCGGCCGGCACCGGACCCTCGCCGACCTGCCGACCGGCCCGCACAGCCCCGTCTCCCACATCGAATGGCACCTGGACCGCCCCGCCGGCAACCCCTCGGCGCGCTGCCCGCAGCGGCCCTAAAGCTCCCCGTTCGAGGTGCTCAACGGCACACAGAACCACAGGGTCTTCCCGCCCGGAACCGGCCGTACCCCATGCTCGGCGGCCAGCATCGCCACCAGCCACAGACCGCGCCCCGCCTCAGCCGACAGCTCCACCACCCGCACCCCACCGGCCGGCACCACCGGGCTCCCGTCCCCGACCTCACCGGTCAGCCACCACCCGCCCGCCACCGGTTCGACCCGCAGCAGCAACCGCACCCGGCCGCCACCATGCACCACCGCATTGGTCACCAGCTCGTCGACCAGCAGCACCACGTCCTCAGCACCGGACCCCTCCGGCACCCCCCAGCCGCGCAGCGTCTGCCGGGTCAGGGCACGAGCCCGCGCTGCCGTGGAGATCTCCGCAGGCAGCCTCCACGAGGCCTCCAGCATCGCGTCCCGTGTCCGCCCGCCGGTTCCAAGCCGCCGTAGTGCCAATGCCCCGACTCCTCACACTCACCGGTCGCCACAGCCAGTGCCCCTCACCCAGGCATGTTTCCCTCCGTGAGCCGGAGATACTGCCGCGCCGTGACTTCTGGCGCCCCGGTCAGCCGCCTGTCCCGGTTCCGGGCGCAAGGTCCGGCCGGGCGGCCATCCCGCAGAAGGTCCGACGCTGGTAAGGGCACTGGTGCGTACCGGATTTCCCTACCTGAAAGGGACGCCGCTGCGGCGGGATCGGTGCACCGCCGGACGACATCCGCCCAGGCCGGCGCAGTAGCGCCGAGGCACGGGTGTGGCTGCCGGCAGCCACTGGGACGCATGTGACGGCACCCCCCGCGGCCACGGCGACACACCCCTTGCGCCGCCGCCACCCGACCCTCACCACCCGGCCCTCACCCCGGCGATGCGACAGGCACCCCCCGCCGGCCATTAGGGTAGATGGTGCCGGTGTGGCATGTGTCCCCCGGGCCGTAACCATAGCCTTCGCGGAATACCGCTCGGCCTCGCCGAGGCCGGAGCCGCGTTGTGCCTTTCGCCGAGGAGGCGACCACCACACCGGCCCGAACGTCACGCCCCGGCGAGAGAGCGATCTCACCGGGGCGTGCCTCACTCCCAAGACCTGTCAGGATCCCGGTGGCCCAGCCGGAGGCTGCCGGACGGGCCATCGGGATGCTAGGAGATCGCTGCAGCCACCGCCGCCGCGATCCCCGTCACGATGACGACCACCGCGACCACGATGGCCACGATCAGCCGCACCCTGCGCCGGCGCCGAGTCCGGCCAAAGGTCGACAGCCGCTCGGCGAGACGGGGGTCGTCCTCACCGAGCCGGGATGCGATCTCCGACAACCGCCGCTGCTCTTCCATCGAGAGCGCCATGCCGCACCTCCGGGGGG
>JAOPYM010000247.1 GCA_025964615.1 Actinomycetes bacterium | reverse complement strand
TACAGGTTGAGGGCATCGTGCAGGGGGTCGGGTTCCGGCCTTTCGTGCACGCCATCGCGCACCGGCTCGGGCTGTCGGGGATGGTGGGCAACGATGACACTGGGGTCTTCATCGAGGTCGAGGGCCCAGCGGCGCTGGTCGGCCGGTTCCAGGAGGCACTGGCGCGAGAGGCGCCACCGCTTGCCGTGATCGAGGGCATCTCCGCCCGGCCGGTGCCCCCCACCGGCGGTCAAGGCTTCTTCATCGCCGAGAGCGTGTGCGACGGACAGGCCCGCACGTTCATCTCCCCGGATATCGCGACCTGCGACGACTGCTTGAGTGAGCTTGCCGATCCGGGTGACCGGCGGTACCGCTACCCGTTCGTGAACTGCACGAACTGCGGGCCGCGCTTCACGATCGTTCGCGGGGTCCCCTATGACCGGCCCTTCACCACGATGGCGGGATTCCCGATGTGTGCGCGGTGCGCTGCCGAGTACCGCGACCCGGCGGACCGGCGTTTCCATGCTCAGCCGATCTGCTGCCCGGAGTGCGGCCCTGTTCTGCGTCTCACCGACCCCGGCGGGAACCCCCTTCCCGGCGAGCCGATCGCGGCCGCCGCCCGGTTGCTACAGACGGGCCGTATCGTCGCGATCAAGGGCCTGGGCGGCTATCACCTGGCCGTGGACGCCACCAGCGAGGAGGGCGCCGCCAGGCTGCGGGCGCGCAAGCATCGCGAGGACAAGCCGTTCGCGGTGATGGTCGCCGACCTGACCGGGGCCGCGCGGCTCTGCGAGATCAGCGGCCCGGCACGCGACCTGCTGACCGGCTCCAGCCGCCCGATCACGCTGCTGCCCCGGCGGGGCCACTCCCCCATCGCAGCGTCGGTGGCGCCGGGCAACCACGATCTGGGGCTGGTCCTGCCGTACACACCACTGCACCATCTCCTCGCCGCTGAGGTTCCGCAATACGTCCTGACCAGCGGCAACGTCTCCGATGAACCGATCGCGTTCACCGACGAGGAGGCCTTCGCCAGGCTGGGAGGGATCGCCGACGCGTTCCTCACTCATGATCGTCCGATCCACATGCGCACCGACGACTCGGTGATCCGGGCCGGTCGCGGCCGGCTCATCCCCCTGCGGCGATCCAGGGGACTCGCTCCCCGGCCGCTGACCCTTCCAGTGGCGGCGAAGCGGGCGGTACTGGGCTGCGGGGCGGAGCTGAAGAACACCTTCTGCCTGGCCGACGGCCGGCACGCCTTCGTCTCCCAGCACATCGGGGACCTGGAGAACTACGAGACTCTGCGTTCCTTCACAGGCGGCATCGAGCACCTGCGGCGGCTTTTCGGGATCTCCCCCCAGGTGGCCGTCCATGACCTGCACCCGGAGTATCTCTCCACCAAGTACGCGCTCGGTCTCGAGGGCGTCGAGCTCCTCGGGGTCCAGCACCACCATGCCCACATCGCCTCCTGCCTGGCCGACAACGGCGTCGACGACCGCGTCATCGGAGTGGCCTTCGACGGGCTCGGGTACGGGACCGACGGCACGTTGTGGGGCGGTGAGTTCCTCCTCGCAGACCTGCGGGACTCCACCCGGGCCGGGCATCTCGCGCCGGTGCCGCTGCCGGGCGGCACGGCCGCGATCCGTGAGCCGTGGCGGATGGCCGCCGCCTACCTCGACGCGGCCGGACATGCGGAGTTCCCCATGCTCACGGCCCGGCACGGCGACCGCTGGGCGGCGGTCGTCACGATGGCCCGCTGCGGGCTGAACGCACCGTTGACTTCGAGCGCCGGGCGGCTCTTCGACGCGGTGGCCGCGATCCTCGGCATCCGCGACGCCGTCACCTTCGAGGGGCAGGCCGCGATCGAACTGGAGCAGTGCGCCGACCCGTCGGTGTTGGACGCCTATCCGGTACGGATCTCGGGCAATGAGCCGTTCCTCGTCCACGGCACCGATCTGGTGCGGGCCGTGCTGGCCGACCTCGGCGCCCGCGTGCCGGTGCCGGTGATCGCCGCACGCTTTCACAACGGTGTGGCCGAACTGATCGTGACGGCGTGCGTGCGGCTGCGCGCCTGCGCGGGGATCGACGTGGTCGCCCTGTCGGGTGGGGTCTTCCAGAACCAGTTCCTTCTCGGCCGGGCGGTCCCGGCTCTGGAGGAACATGGCTTCCAGGTATTGACCCACCGCCACGTACCACCCAATGACGGAGGCCTCAGCCTCGGCCAGGTCGCCATCGCCGCCGCCCGCGACCACCCCGTACCGTGAGGCGCTCAGCAGATGCGCGGCAGCGGGTCGCCGATGAGGACGTCGACGATGCGGGTGCCGCCGAATTCCGTCCTGAGCAGTACGAGCCCAGGTGGGTCCACCGCGATCCGGCCGATGATCGCCGCCTGGTCCCCCAGCGGGTGCGAGCGCAACGCCGTCAGCGCGGTATCGGCCTGGGCGCCGTCCACGACGACGACCATCCGGCCCTCGCACGCCACGTAGAGCGGGTCGATGCCCAGGATCTCCGCGGCACCTCGCACCTCCGGCCGGACCGGGATGGCCGTCTCGTCGATGACGATGGCGACGTCGGAGGCGCGGGCGACCTCGTTGAGGATTGTGGCGACTCCGCCCCTGGTGGCATCGCGCAGGCATCGCACACCGTCGGCCGCGGCGAGCAGAGTCGCAACCAGGCCGCCCAGCGGGGCGGTGTCGGACACGACGTCGCTCTCGATGCCGAGCTCGCCGCGGGCCAGCATGATCGTGGTGCCGTGATCGCCGATCGGCCCGGAGACCAGGACGGCGTCACCGGGCCGGGCCTGTGCCGCCCCCAGTGTGAAGGGATGCTCGAGCGCACCGACCCCCGCGGTGTTGATGTAGCAGCCGTCGGCCTTGCCGCGCTCCACGACCTTGGTGTCGCCGGTGACGATCTGCACGCCGGCGGTGGCGGCGGCCCGGGCCATGGAACGGGTGATCCGGGTCAGATCGGCGACCGGGAAGCCCTCTTCCAGGATGAAGGCCGCTGACAGGTAGAGCGGCCGGGCACCGGACATGGCCAGGTCGTTGACGGTCCCGTTGACAGCCAGGTCGCCGATGTCGCCGCCTGGAAAGAACAAGGGCGAGACCACATAGGAGTCGGTCGTGAACGCAAGCCGGGGCGCAGTGACGGCGAACACGGCCTGGTCGTCCAGCGGTTCGAGCAGCGGGTTGCGGAAGGCCTCCAGGAAGATCGCCTCGATGAGGGTGTGGGTGGCCTTACCGCCGGCCCCGTGCGCCATGGTGATGAGCTCGTCCTTGACGCGCGCCCTGCTGCGCCGGGCCCGGTCGATCCGGTCCAGCACCTGCTGTTCACGGGTGCTCATGAGATCGCGCCCTTCACCGCCTGCTCCACCCGGGTCCGGGTGAAGCGGCCGAAGTTGTAGTACGCCGCGCACGCGCCCTCCGAGGACACCATGCAGGTTCCGATCGGCGTCTCCGGGGTGCACGCGGTCCCGAAGACCTTGCACTCCCACGGCTTGAGCACTCCCTTGAGCACCTCGCCGCACTGGCACGCCTTCGGGTCGGCGACCCGTACCCCCGGCAGGGCGAAGAGCCGTTCCGCGTCGAAGGTCGCATACGACTCGCGAACCCGCAGCGCGGAGTGCGAGATGACCCCCAGCCCGCGCCATTCGAAGTACGGCCGCAGTTCCATCGTTTCGCTGATGACCTGGAGCGCCTTGTGATTCCCGTCCCAGGGGACCACCCGGGCGTACTGGTTCTCGATCTCGCAGCGGCCCTCCTTGAGCTGCAGCAGGATCATGTAGATCGACTGCAGGATGTCCAGCGGCTCGAAGCCCGCGACCACCAGCGGCTTGCCGTACTGACTCGCGATGAAGTCGTACGGCCTGCAGCCGATCACCGTGGACACGTGACCGGGGCCGATGAACCCGTCAAGTCGCAGGTCGGGCGAGTCCAGGATGGCCTTGACCGCCGGGATGATCGTGACGTGGTTGCAGAAGATCGAGAAGTTCTCCATGCCCTCGGCGGCTGCCCGCAGGACGGTCATCGCGGTGGACGGTGCGGTCGTCTCGAAGCCGATGGCCATGAAGACCACCCGCTTGGACGGGTTGTCCCGCGCGATCTTCAGGGCGTCCAGCGGCGAGTAGACCATCCGGATGTCGGCGCCCGCCGCGTTCGCGTCGAGGAAGGAACCGTTGCCGCCCGGTACCCGCATCATGTCGCCGAACGACGTCATGATCACGTCCGGCTGGGACGCGATGTGGATCGCGTCGTCCACCCTGCCCATCGGGATCACGCAGACCGGGCAGCCGGGACCGTGCACGAGGGTGATGTTCTCGGGCAGGTAGTCCTCAAGGCCGTGCTTGTAGATGGTGTGGGTGTGGCCGCCGCAGACCTCCATGAACTTGTAGTGCCGGCCCGGCTCGCACAGGCCGGCGATCTGGGCCGCCAGCACCTGGGCCTTGTCGGCGTCGCGGTACTCGTCAACGAAACGCATCAGTCGATCCTCGATTCCCGCAGTGCGGCGATCTCTTCCTCGTAGGCCAGGCCGATCCCCTCGAGAAACTCCATCGCGGCCTTCGCCTCCGCCTCATCGATCTTGGACAGGGCGAAGCCGACGTGGATCAGGATCCAGTCGCCCGGCTGGAGGTCCTCCTCGGAGAGCAGCCCGATGTTGATCGCGCGTTTGACGCCGCTGACACTCACCCTCGCCAGATCGGGCTGGCCGGTGAGGAGCTCGATGATCTCACCGGGGATCCCGAGGCACATCGCCGTCTCCCACCGTGATCGATTCGAGGATGAAGTCGTCACCGGGAACGGTGACGAGTTCGATGGCGGCACCGTCGGCGACGCTGCCGGCCGAGACCAGTTCGAAGCCCTGGGCGAGGGCCGGCTCGGCCACGTGGTGCCACGTGCCGATCCGTACCTTCACATGGGTGACCAGGCGCCCGGCCGCGCGTTTCTCGACGGCGTCCAGGAGCGCCTCGCAGAATCCGATCTCGTGCATTACATGCTCCTCATCCGCAGATACCGGCGGATGTCGGGCAGTGCCTCGACCACCAGGAAGACCAGCCCTGCCAGCAGGGCGGCCATCAGCAGCTTCTTGTACACGGTCATCCGGCCTTTCTAGTTGTCTCGCGTTGGAAGTCGTCCAGCAGGTCACGTACGATGCTCGCCGCGCCGTCGACGGCACTGGCGACGGGCGGGCTGAGCCCGATGCCCTCACTCACGTCGGCGGCCTCACACCCGACCACGACGACCCGGTCGAGCGTGCCACCGAGCGACGCGAGCGCGGTGAGGACGGCTTCGGGGTTCATGCCGTGAGCGTCCATCGGCGCGGCGTCCGCCCCGTCGACCTCGGGTTCGATGACGTACACGGTTCCCGCGTCGCCGCCCCTGCTCACCGCGTCGACCAGGATGAGCGCGTCGTACCCGTCCATCAACTCGTAGGCCAGATGCAGGCCGCGGATGCCGTAGTCGGCGATCCGCACCCCTTCGCGGGCCGCGTCCCCGGCCAGCCTCCGAGCCACCTCGACGCCGAAGCCGTCGTCGCCGAGGAAGATGTTGCCCACCCCCGCCACCAGTGTCTTCACAGCAGTTCCACCTCATCGGGTGCGAAGTACAGGAACCTGCCCATGGAGGCCTGAAGGTCGGCGGCGGGGTCGTCGTCGATGGTCACAGCCAGGTGCGTTCCGCCGTCGACGTCGTGCAGGACGGCCGCGACGGTCGCGGTCCGGCCGTGCAGGAACATGTCCTGGACGTCGGTTCGGCGCTGTCCGGGCCGGATGCGCACCTTCGTACCCCCGGCCGCGATACCGCCGCGGACCTCGACGCCATCGGTATGCGGCGACACCGAACGGTCCGCGCCCGGATCCCACCAGGGGGCGGCCGGTTCCGTGACCGGCTCCGGGGGCCGCTGTGCGGCCGGCCGGACCGAACGGATCGCGCCGTGCAGCCGCTCGAAGATCTCGGGTGGGATCGTGTCCGCATGATCGATGATCGCCGCGGCCCGGTCGTCGGTGGCCCTGGCCTGCCGTTTCTCCTCGTCGGTCAGGGTCATCGTGCGGAGCACGAGGAGTTCGTCGATCTCGGTGGCGTCGCAGAACTCGGCGGTGCTCTCCGCGGCGATCTCCGGCTGGTCGTACAGGATGATCGGTGAGGACAGCATGGTGTCCGCACCGATCAGCACCGGCCAGGTGTGCAGGTTCCGGCAGCCCGCGACCGCGCCGCGCGCCCATTCGGGCGGGTCGAGCAGCGAGAGGAACTCACCGCCGGCGATCCCGAGCAGGGTGTGCGCCGCGATCAGCGAGTGCCGCAGCATCTCGGCCCGCGCCCCACCGGCCCAGGCGGTGTGGTTCTCCACCCTGATCCGGACTCGCAGCAGGGGGTACGGGCCGGGTACGGGTTCGGTCGCGACCGTGATGGCACCCGACAGCGCCCAGGTCCGGCGAGTCCCGTCCGTACCCCCGGGCACGTCGAACGGGACCTGTCGTTCGACGCCCGGCACCAGCGCAAGCCGGGCGTCGACCTCCCGTACGGCCCCCTCGTCCCAGGGCGGGTCGCCGTCGCGGGCCTGGACCTGCAGAAACCGGACCCGGAGGTCGAGCACCGGTTCGGCCCGGTGCTCGACGAGGATCTCGGTCTGCGCGAACGTGGTCTCCGACGGATCCGCCCCGGGCGGTGCGAGTACCCCGAACTGCCAGCGCACCTGGTTCTTCGGCGCGGAGGCCCGGTAGGGATAGAGCACGTACCCCTCGAAGAGCACGGCGTCGGCGACTCTGCGCGCGGCCTCAAATCCCATCGACCGTGGCCTCCTTCAGCAGTGCCGTGATCGCCGCGTCCCAGGTGGCGATGGCCTTGCGATGCTTGAAGTCCCGCAGGGCGTCCAGGGTCTCCCGGCTGAGCCGCAGCCAGCCGCCGCCCGGGAAATAGAGGTCCATGAGCTCGCGCCACACCGCCACGGGCATGCGGTACTCGCACTCGCGGTCCCACGGAATCTGCGTGATGCCGGCGGTGCTGAAGACGGTGCCGCTGAAGAGCATCAGCAGCGGGATCTCACCATCGTCGAGCGCGTGGAAGTACTGCCCGGAGGCGACCTCCAGGTCGTAGGAGCACGGCATCGGAACATCGATCTCGGTCGAGCCGGTGAAGGACGGCACCGTCATCGACAGGGTGGCGAGTTGCATCGGTTTGAGGGTGTCCCCCCAGCGGTGCCGCTCACCGAACAGGTCGGCCAGCCGTGCGGCCTCCGCATCCGAGTAGCTGCGGCGGATCGGCTCGATCCGCAGCTGGCAGCGGAGCCCGATGGCCTGGATCCGCCGCCCCGAGGACTCGCTGATCCGCAACCGGAACAGCAGGGTCGGGGCGGCGGCGTACGGCTCGGCCCGAACGCCGCGGCAGTCGAAGCTGAAGTCGCTCATGGTCTGCGGCTCCGATCCTGGAGCCGGGTGAAGAAGTCCCCGAGCTCCTCCCACACCGCGCCGCCGCCCTCGAATCCCCGCCAGTGCAGCCGGACCCGGCCGACCAGGTCGTAACAGGCGTCGATCGGCACCAGATAGCACTCCACCCGGTCGTCCCGCCTGCGCAGCAGGAGTGCCTCGACGTCCGGCGCCGCCTCGGGGACCGCCGGGTTGGCTGCGAGGATCTCCTCCCAGGTGTCTGCGGGCAGTAGCGACTCGGTGGCCCCCGCCGGGCTGGGATAGAAGGCGGCGAATCTGCCGAGCGCCGAGTTGCGGAAGAAGAAGGCCATGCCGACGGGGATCTGCAGCCGGTCCCACTGGGCGTCGGTGAGGGTGAAGGCCGAGTCGTACAGATACCGGCCGGGTACGGCGCGGAACCGCCCTCGTCCCGCCCCGTCCTGAGCGAACAGCAGACAGCAGGGCCGGCACACGCACATCAGCCCGCGGACCTCCACGTTGACGACGTGGCTGTGCGAGGCGGCGATCAAGACTCCGCACATCTCACAGAGCTCTTCTGCCGGTACGGGGCGGACAGGCCGGGCCCGGTACCCTCGCAGGCCCGAAGGGGCGTTCATGTGCGGGCGCCATCCTGCAACTGGGCCGGGCACTCCAGTGGCGGGCGTGGCTGGATCTGGAGCAGCTCGGGTTCCGGCTCGGGCTCCTGCACCCGGACCCCGGTCACCTCGGGCGCGGCCGCCAGGATGGCCCGCTCGATGGCGAGCTTCACCGTCACCGTCGAGGAGGGGCAGCCCCTGCAGCTGCCCTGCAGCCGGATCCGTACGGCCCCGTCGTCGTCGAGACCGAGCAGCTCGACGCCACCGGCGTGCGAACCCAGATAGGGGCGGACCCCCTCCAACGCCTGGTGGACCCGGTCCATCGTCGAGACCGGATGAAGGTCGTGCAGGATCAGCAGGCTGCCCACGAGATCATCGGCGGCCAGCCGGTCGAGCTCATCGGGCGGTAGCAGCCCGGTGATCCGGTCCAGGCCCTCCCCGTACAGCTCGACGAGCAGCCCGACCAGCTCTTCGGCCCGTCCGCCGAGCTCGGCCACCAGCTCCTCGATGCGCGATTCGGTCGCGCGCAAATCCGCCATCGGATCAGGTCACCTCGCCGTAGGCGGTCGGGTTGTGGATCTTCTGCAGCGTCGTGCCCTCGCCGAGGTACATGTGGACGCCGCAGGGCAGGCACGGGTCGAAGCTGCGGACCGTGCGCATGATGTCGATGCCCTTGAAGCTGTCCGGCGGGTTCTCCTCGAAGATCGGTGTGTTCTGCACCGCGTCCTCGTAGGGGCCGGGCGTTCCGAAGGCGTCGCGGACGCTGGCGTTCCATGGGGTCGGCGGGTACGGGTGGTAGTTGGCGATCTTCCCATCCTTGATCACCATGTGGTGGGACAGGACACCCCGGACGGCCTCGGTGAAACCGCAGCTGACGGCCTCGTCCGGGACCGTGAAGGGCGTCCAGGTCTCGGAGTTGCCGGCGCGCAGCTCGGCGAGCGCCTGCTCGACGAAGTACAGGGCGGACGCCGCAGCGTAGGCCTGGAAGTAGGTTCTGGCCCGGTTGCGTTCGAGCGCGTTGCTGAGCAACTCACCGTTGCGCTCGGGAATATGCCACTCGAAGGTGGCCTCCGGCTTGGTGAGGGTGCGTGGCAGGTTGATGACCACGCTGTGCCCGGTGGACTTCACGTATCCGATGTCGACCAGGCCCGACAGGGCCGTGGACCAGAGTCTGGCGATCGGGCCGCCGCCGGTGTCGAGGGGGAGATGATCGGTGCCGTCGAACCAGCGCGGCGACATGACCCAGCTGTAGTTGCCGTCGAAGTCTCGTTTGGCGGGCCGGGGAATGGTGTGCTGGTTCCACGGGTGCCGCTTGTCGACCGGGTTCCCGAGCGGGTCCCTGGTCACGAACATCTCCTGCTCCTCCCAGTCCTGGTAGTAGGAGCTGCCGAGCAGGATGCGGATGCCCAGGTTGATGTCGACGAGGTCGTTGGTCACGAGGCGGCCGTCGACCACGATGCCCGGGGTGACGAACATCTTGCGGCCCCACTCCGACATGTTCCGGTAGTCGTAGTCGCAGTGCGCGGGGTCGTTCAGGCTGCCCCAGCAGCCAAGCAGCACCCGGCGTTTACCGACCTGCTCGTACCCGGGCAGCGCGTCGTAGAAGAAGTCGAACAGGTCGTCGTGCATCGGCACGACCCGCTTCATGAACTCCACGTACCGCATGAGCCGGGTGAGGTAGTCGGTGAACAGCTGCACGGTCGCCACCGTCCCGACACCGCCCGGATAGAGCGTGGACGGGTGTACGTGCCGGCCCTCCATCAAGCAGAACATCTCCCTGGTGGACCGGCTGACCTGCAGGGCCTCCCGGTAGAACTCACCCTCCAGAGGGTTCAGCGACGTCATGATGTCGGAGATGAACTTGTACCCGTGCTCGGCCGCGTGCGGGGCCTGCGTGCGCTTGGCCTTCTCCCACACGGCCGGGTTGGTCTCGCGGACCATACGCTCGCAGTAGTCCACACCGACCAGGTTCTCCTGGTAGATGTTGTGGTCGAACATGTACTCCGCCGCCTCACCGAGGTTGAGGATCCACTCCCCCAGCGGTGGCGGCCGTACCCCATATGCCATGTTCTGCGTGTACACCGAGCACGTCGCGTGGTTGTCACCGCAGATCCCGCAGATCCGGCTGGTGATGAAGTGCGCATCCCGAGGGTCCTTGCCCTTCATGAAGATGCTGTAGCCGCGGAACACCGACGAGGTGCTGTAACACTCCGCGACGATCTTCTGCTTGAAGTCGATCTTCGTGTAGATGCCGAGGCTGCCCACGATCCGGGTGATCGGATCCCACGCCATCTCGACCAGACCGTCACCCTGCGTCCCGGGCTCCGCGGTCATCGCTTCTCCTCCATCTGCCACGTGGGCTCATAGCCGGTCTTGAGTTCGCCCTTGGCGCGCCACTTGGGTTCCTTGTCCACGGTCCTGGCCGTGACGCCCCGCAGGGTGCGAATGAGCCCGCCGTACAGGCCGCTGATGCCCGTGGAGACCCGCGCGCCAGGCGGCTCGTCCATGAACGGCATGAACTTGTCGGGGAACCCCGGCATGGTGCAGGCGATACAGATACCGCCGACATTCGGGCAGCCGCCGATTCCGTTCATCCAGCCGCGCTTGGGCACATTGCACTTCACGACAGGACCCCAGCAGCCCAGCTTGACCAGGCACTTCGGCGAGCCGTACTCCTTCGCGAAGTCACCCTGCTCGTAGTACCCGGCCCGGTCACAGCCCTCGTGGACGGTGGCGCCGAACAGCCAGGTCGGCCGCAGGTTCTCATCAAGCGGGATCATCGGCGCCTGGCCGGTGAGCTGGTAGAGCAGGTAGACGAAGGTCTCCGACAGGTTGTCGGGCTGGATCGGGCAGCCCGGCACGCAGACGATCGGCAGCCCGGCCTTGGACTTCCAGTCCCAGCCGAGGTAGTCCGGTACGCCCATCGCGCCGGTCGGGTTGCCCGCCATCGCATGGATTCCGCCGTACGTCGCGCACGTGCCCGCCGCGACGACGGCTGTCGCCTTGGGCGCCAGGCGGTCCAGCCACTCACTGGTGGTCATCGGCTGCCCGGTCTCCGGGTTGTTGCCGAACGCCGCCCAGTAACCCTCCTCCTTGATCGACTCGTTGGGAATCGAACCCTCGATCACCAGGACGAACGGCTCCAGCTCGCCACGGTCGGCCTTGTGGAACCATTCGATGAAGCTGTCGACCCCGGTCTGTGGCCCGCTATCGAAGTCGATCAGCGGCCAGAGCACCGCGAGCTTGGGCAGTCCGGGCAGGCCGCCCATTGCGATCTCCTCGATGCTGGGCTGGGTGGCCGCCGTGAGGGCCACGGAGTCCCCGTCGCAGCTCAGCCCTGCGTTGATCCACAGAAGGTGGACCAGGGGTTCGTCGTCCTCGGCGCTCCCGGCATGCGCTGTTGCCTGCGTCATGACATGTCACCTTCCAATTCCAACGCCGGACATCCGGCGGCTGTGACCTCCAGCTCCGCCATCGCTCGCAACGTCAACTCCCACAGCACGTGGTAGACGGTCGTCTGCGCCTCCTGAATGCGGTGCACCGACGACGACGGGATGACGAAAAGGTGGTCGATCGAATCGAGTTCGGCCAGCCGGCCACCGTGGTAGCCGGCCATACCGATGGTGAGCAGGCCACGACCGGCGGCCTCCTCGAACGCCTGCACGACGTTCGCGGACCCCCCGCTGGTGGACAGCCCGAGAGCGATGTCGCAGCGCCGCCCGAACGCCGCGATCTGGCGGGCGAAGACGACCTCGAATCCGACGTCGTTGGACAGGGCGGTGACGACGGCGACATCACAGGTGAGGGACAGGGCCGGCAGCGGCCGCCCCGTCGGCGGATGCACGAACGTGGTGGCCACGTCCTGCGCGTCGGTACTGCTCCCCCCGTTCCCGAAGGTGAACAGGCGGCCTCCGCCGGCGAACCTGCCGGCCATGGCGTACGCGCACGCCGACAGGTCGTTCGCATAGAGTGCGGCGACCTCCCGGCGAAGCCGCACGATCTCGTCGGCCTTCTCCGCGGTCGAGCGGGCGACCTCAGCGAGTACCGCGTCGGGCGCGGTCTCCTGGGCGTAGAGGAACGGATAGAGCTCCCGCATGCAGGCCGGCACCCCAGGGAGCTCGGAGACCTCAGTCATCGACATCGACGATCACAGCGATCGCCTCCTTGGCGTGGACCAGGATGGTCGCGCCCACTGCGGCGTCGACCAGCGCCACGCTGACCTCCTCAACGCAACCACCGGTGTCGACCAGAGCAAGGTCACCGGAGAGCATGCGCACGATCTGTGCAGACACGGCCTGGTCCGAGCAGGTGATGCAGACCTCACCATGACACTGACCGTCGGGCGTGCTCACGCGATCAACGCCGGGCTGAGGAGTCCGGGCTGCTCCAGGAACACATGGACCAGTTCCCACAGCACGTGGTAGGTAGTGACATGGACCTCCTTCACCACCAGGGGGTCGGCCGAACGCACCACCAGCGCATGGTCCACAGTGGCGGCCTCCGCGAGATCGCCACCATCGCCGCCGAGCAACGCGACAGTGAGCAATCCCGCCTCCCGTGCGGCCTCCAGCCCCCGGCCGACACTGGCCTCCCGCCCATCAGGCGAAACGGCGAGCGCGATGTCCTCAGGGTCGGCGAAATGCCGCAGCTGATAGGCGAACACCTCGGCGAACCCCTCGCGCGCCCCGATACCGGTGACCGTCGCACCGTCGTTGGCCAGAGCCAGGGCGGGTAGAGCCCGCTTCCCGACGATCACCGGATGCATGAACTCGACAGCGATGTGCCCGGCGTCGGTGCCCGCCCCGCCGTTACCGAAGACGATCAGCTTTCCACCGCGAGCGAACCGGGCGGCCATGTCCCGGCAGATGATCGCCATCCGCACGGCATCCGCGGCGAGCTCGCCGGCGGCTTGCTCACGCCGGACGAAGGCATCGCGGATGGCCGTCCCAACGCTGACTGGCGGACCTACCCCCACAACAGACTCACGCATAGTAACCATTGCGCTACTCGATGCGCATGGCCGTCAACGCAGAGAGTTTCATAAACCTGCCAAGCGACTTTTACCGCGACGCACGGTTTGCTGAGCAAAGGGCCTGCGCGATCGCGAACACGACGTTGAGGTGGCACAGCGGGAGCTGGACCAGGTCAGGGCCGAGGTGGAGCGGCTGCGCAGCGACCTGGACGCCGCCATCGCGCGCGAGGCCGTCGCGCTGGAGCGGGTCGAGGCGGCCGGGGTTGAGTACGGCCGGGCCGCCCAAGCCGCTGAGGTGACCCGCGGCCACGCCCAGGAAGCGCGACGCCGTGCCGAACAGGAGCGAACCTAATGGTGCCGGTTAGCGTCCGATGTGTTGAGAAATCCCCCCACCGCCGCATTGGTGCGGCCGAGCAAGGACCAAATCACATGGGACTGTTCAACAAGATCACCAAAGGATTCAGCTCGATGGTCGGCGGCGTCGACGCGGAGGTGATGCAGATCGGCCGCCCAGCGCAAGCCGAGATCCTCGGATTCAACGCAGCGGGCACCACCGTGCAGATGGGCGGCGGACTCGTCGAGCGCGTCTGCGTGTTCAACGTCAAGATCGCCATGGACGACGTGGCACCGTACACGGCGCAGGTCAAGCAGCGCATCCCGGAGATCTACATCCCGCAGCTGCAGGGCCTGACGATCGTGGCCGCGAAGGTGCACCCGGGCGACCCGAACCGGATCGCCCTCGACTTCAACTCACCGGCACCCAACGTCCGGATGGCGCGCACGAACGACCCGGCCCACACCGCGGCCTACATCCTGCAGAACGGCGAATCCGGGCAGGCCGTGATCGTCGCCAACCAGCCGCTCGGCCGCACCAACCCCGACGGCCTCGACATGTACGCGTTCCACCTCACCGTCATCCCCTCCGACGGCCGCGACCCGTACCAGATCCAGGTCGGCAACCCGGTGCCGAAGTCGGCGCTGCCGCTGCTGTTCCCCGGTTCGAGGGTGCCGGTGAAGATGCTGGTCGAGAACCCGAACTCGGTCGTCATCGACTGGGCCAGAGCACACTAACCGCACACCGTTCGTGCGCTCAGCCCGTCCCGCTGGGCGCACGAACAGCCGGGCCGCACAGTCCCCATGTACGTTCTCCGACTACGGCTGGGACGTGCGGCCTGCGGAATCGGCAGGCTGAGTGGCTGGTGTGCCGGCCTGCCCGCACGCGGCCGCCGCGAGGACCACCAGCGTGAGCGTCGGCAGGGCGAGTTTGAACATGACGGCCTCCTTCGCCTGGCGATCACCCGGCCGGCTGCTGAGTGGGGACCAGCCAACCGAGCCGGTCGGCCATGGTACGGGCACAGCTGACGATGGCCTGAACCTGGTCGGAGCCGTCGCTGGCGCGCCACAGCACCGACCACGGATAATACGATGCGGGTTCGGTGAGCGGCCGCCAGATCGTCCCGGGCAGCGCCGAGATGCACGAGGCCGGTACGCAGTACAGGCAGCGGCCCTGGGCGACGAGCGCGGCGGCGGCGCGGATGCTCTCGACGGTGCCTTCGTACACGGTGGGAATGAACCCTGCCGACCGGCACATCTCCACCGTGAACTGGTTGAACTCCGGCGCCCGCATCTCCTCGGCGAGCAGCAGCGGCTCGTCGGCCAGGACGGCGACCGGGATGTCGTCCATCGCCGCGAATCGGTGCCCGCCAGGTACCAGGACGCCCAGCGGGTCCCGGCGGAACAGGTGTGAGGCGATCTGCGGCGGAGCGAGCGCGGCTCGGCCGATGCCCACGTCCAAGCGGCCGTCGATGAGCTGCTGGTACTGCTCGGGAACCCCGACCTCGACCTGGTGGATGATCAGGTCGGGGTAGCGGGCCTGGACCTCGTGCAGAATCTGCGGCATCGAGTCGTAGCTGGCATCGATGATGCCCACCCGCAGGGTGGGAGCGGCGCCGGCGGCACCGCGGACGACCTCGGTGGCCCGCTCCACATGCGCGAGGATCTGCCGCGCCTCGACCAGGAACACCACCCCGGGTGCCGTCAGCCGGACGTGATGCGTGGTCCGGTCCAGGAGGCGCACACCCAGCTCGCGCTCAAGCCGCTGTACCTGCTGGCTCAACGCCGATTGCACGATGTGCTCACGGGCGGCCGCGCGGCCGAAATGCAGCTCCTCGGCCACGGTCACGAAATAGCGCAGCTGACGCAACTCCATGCCCACCACCCTCCCGGACACGGACCCGGCCTGGGACAGGAGATCTCATCCGGAAGAGTACAGCTGATCGATTGCGACTTCCATCGGCTGATACCTGCCCGGCCACCAGCAACGCGCAGGCCATCAGCCCAGGGGTGATCGGCCCTGGTGATGTGCCTTGCGCAGGTTGCTCCTTTCCAGCCGTACCGGCACCAGCTTGACTGAGCGGGACCAGGCAATTCCGCACGGTGAGGCGGTCCCTTCCATGAACCCCGACCAGAGCAGGTCCGTGGACACACCCGCGACGAACCCGAACGGGACGGCGCCGCACTGCGAGCACCTCGACGTGCTCAAGCCAGTCGCTGACCAGCCGGGCGGCTGCCTGGCCTGCCAGGCGACCGGCGACCGGTGGGCGACTCTGTCGGTCTGCCTGACCTGCGGCTGGGTGGCCTGCGGTGACGACTCGCCCAACCGGCACGCCAAGGCCCACTATGAGGAGACCGACCATCCCCTCACCCGCAGCCAAGAACCGGGATCACCGCGACGCTGGTGCTACGTGCATGAGCGTCTCGTCTGACCTGCACCCATCGCAGCCGATCAGCACGGCCTGATCCGTGATCGGCCCTGACGATGAGGCTTGCTCGATTTGCTCGTGTCCGACATCTCGCGGACGGCCTTTACTGATAAGTAGACATAGCCGTTTCCTGGAGGCCACAATGCGTATCGGATCCGGAGTGCTCATCGTTTGGCTAATCATCGGCGCCATCGCCGCAGGCCAACGTCACTACTACAACAGCTCCGACCCGAACTGCGCCAAGCTCGGGACCATCGTGGTGACGATCGCCGCGGGTCCGCTCAACTACATCGGCGTGAACCCGAAGATCTCCTGCAAGACTCCGCAACCGAGTAAATGAGACACCCGGCATCGCGTCCAAACCAGACAAAACCCCACAACGCCGGGGCCCTGCCGTTCGATCGGGTTCAGGAATACTCCTCGTTGATCACATCGTCGGTCGGCCGTCGTACCGTGCCCGGCTCGTCGCCGGTCTCGCCAAGCCGCAGCAGCATCTGCGGGTGGGCGCCGTCGCAGAATCGGGTACGGATGAACTCGCGCAGCTCCGGCACTTCGAGAGCCTGCGTGTGGAAGGCGGCGGAAAGGTTCGCGGCCGAAGCCCACAGCAGGACCCGCTGCAGGGCCTGCCCCGCGGCGAGCCAGTCCAGGCGGGTGTCGCCGGCGGTCGTCAGAACCGCGACCACCCCGGTGACGCCGGGTTCGCCGGTCCCCGTGTCGGACGCTGCTGTCCCCCAGCCCTGGCCGCGTGCGAAATCGCGCATCGCGAAGTGCGGGTCGGTGTGCCCGGGCGCCCGGGGATAGGCCTGCTGATGCACCCCGTCCTGGCGGAGGCTTCCGGGTGCGGGGGCCCAGCGGGCGGCCTCCGACACATGGGCCGGGTTCATTCGCTGCACCTGCTCCGCCGCGTCGGTGAGGGCTCCGAGTGCCACCCGTTCAGGTGTGCCCGCGACGTCCAAGCGGGCGTTCTCCCGGCGCGCGTGGTCGCTCAGGACCGATTCGACGTCGGTGCCGACCACGGTGTCCAGGAAGGCTCCGCGGTGCGTGCGGCGCCGGCGGACCTCCCCGTACAGCCGCCGGATCTCCTCGGTCACCTCGGCTCGCGGGCCGAAGCGGATGTCGGCCAGCAGGGCCGGCCGGTCCGGATCGGGGAGCAGGCGCACCTCGGGCCCGTACCCGAGGAACTGCATCGCCAGCCGAAGCGTCAGCAGTGCGGCACCGCAGCCGATCAGCATCTCCCTGCCGTCGGGGTCGGCGACGTTGAGGCGCCGCTCGACATCCGCGTGCAGGCTGATCACCGGGCCGGCACCGAGATCACGAGTGCCGAACCACCACGGCTGGGTGTTGTGGACCGAGGGCGCCCATACGGCCGCCTCGATGGCGAACCGGACGTCGCCCTCCGAGATCCCGGAGGACTCGCGTGCTGGGTTGAGGTTCATGA
>JAOPYM010000236.1 GCA_025964615.1 Actinomycetes bacterium | reverse complement strand
TGAAGGCCTGATCGAGAAGTCCGGACTCGAATGGACCTTCCTGCGCCCCAGTGGATTCGCGATCAACGCCCTGTGGCTGTTCGGCGCGCAGATTCGCGACGGCGGTGTGGTCCGGCAGCCGTTCGCGGACCTGACCCGGCCGCTGATCCACGAGCGGGACATCGCGGCGGTCGCAGTACGGGTGCTCACCGGCGACGGGCACGCCGGGGCGACGTACTTCCTGTCGGGACCGCAGGCGCTGACCCAGGCAGAGCAGGTCCGCGCCATCGGCGAGGTGATCGGCCGCCCTGCCCGCTTCGAGGAGATCCCGCCTGCGGAGGCACGGGAGCGGATGCTCGCCGAAGGCTGGCCGGCCTCGTTCGCCGACGGTGTGCTCGCCGGCTGGGCCGCGATGGTGGCGGACCCGGAACCGGTCACGTCCACGGTTCGCGGGATCACCGGAACACCGGCCCGCCCGTTCCGCGAATGGATCTCCGACCACGCCACGACTCAACGGAGGCGGTCAGCTGTCGTAGACCTCGAAGGAGTAGAAGGAGTAGCCGTAGGTGGTGGCTCGCTGGGTGCCGTAGAACCGGACGTAGCGGGCCTGCCTCTGCGGGAAGGCGATGTCGCTGACCCCGCCGGTGCCCTTGGCGGTGGCGAAGACGGTGGTCCAGGTC
The DNA here is from genome assembly GCA_025964615.1 of Actinomycetes bacterium. Classification (GTDB taxonomy): domain Bacteria; phylum Actinomycetota; class Actinomycetes; order Streptosporangiales; family Streptosporangiaceae; genus RYN-227. Next base: position 6,965 of record JAOPYM010000236.1, on the reverse strand, counting down.
TTCGCGTCATTGGAGACCTGGATCTTGTACGCCTTGCCGTACGCCCAGTGCCAGTGAATGATCACCCGGCCGATGTTCTTCCGGGCACCCAGGTCCACCTGGAGCCAGGACGGGTCCTTGTACGTGCTCAGCCAGCGGGTCGAGGGTTTGCCGTCGACCGCGCCCGCCGCCGGCCACTGGGCACCCCTGGTGCCGCTGGCCGTCACCGGCCGCTTGAGGGCCAGATCGGGTTTGAGCTTGTAGTTCGCCGTGAGGGTGATACCGGCCGCGGGGACCGTGATCGGATGGGTGGCGGCCCCGCCGTCCGACCAGCCCACGAAGTCATAGACCTGGTTGTTCAGGATCTGCTTCACGGTCGGTGCGACCACCGGGGTCTGGGACCCGACGATCCACGGGATGCTGAGGGGAGAAGGGCCGAGAGTGTCCGCGAACCCGACGTTGAGACCGGCGGGGCTGGTCTGCACCTTGACCGTGGCGGTCTGCGGGTGGAGTTCCACGCTGGTGGTGGTGGACAGGTGGTTGTTCGGGTCGGTCGCGGTCAGCTGCAGTTCCAGCCAGGACGGGTAGTCGTGGTTGGGTGCGTTGAAGGTCCCGCTCGCCCCTGTGGCGCTGTAGATGTCGTAGTGCAGGTGGCAGTTGCTCGGGCAGTGATGGATGATCAGCTGCCACTTGAGGTTGGAGGGGTCCATCGGGTTGCCCTCGCCGTCCAGCGCACTCCCGGAGTAGGCGATCGGGTCGCCGACCTTCCAGGTCAGGTCCTTGGTGGGGGTAGTGATCGTCGGTACGGGCGGGGCGTTACCCGGAGCGATCAGTGCCTCGGTGACGTCGCTGAAGCCCTTGACATCGGTCACCTTGACGCTGGCGTGGAAAACGCCCTTCGTGGTGTAGATGTGCGGCGCCTTCGGGCCTTTGGCCGTGAATCCGTCGCCGAAGTCCCATGCGTATGTGAGCTTGTCGCCCTTGTCCGCGTCGGTTGAGGCGGTGGCGTCGAAGTTCACCGTCAGTGGCAGCGGCCCGTAGGTGGGGTCGGCCTTGAGCGCGGCGGCGGGCGGGTTGTCCCCTGCGGTGTAGACGAAACGGACGATCTTGCCGCCCGCGATGTCCACCCCGTAGATGTCGCCGCCGGGGCCGGAGACCAGGTTCGCCAGGCCGTGGCCCGAGCCGGTGTTGGCGAACAGCTGGATCCTCGTCGGATCCGGCTGGCCCTTGGTCAGCGGCATGATCCAGGTGCAGTTCCGGCTGTAGTCGGTGAAGAACAGCGCGCCCTTGTAGAGGGCCGGGTACGAGGTGCCCTGGTAGAAGGCCACTCCGCTGGTCGAGGAACTGCCGGGTGAGCATCCGTCATTGGCCACCACATGCTGGGAGTGCTTGTACTGGAAGACCGGTTTGACGACGGCACCGGCACCGGCCGCGTAGAGCTTGTTGCAGGAGGCGGTGTTCAACGCCCTCCAGATCGGATGCGATGCGACGCCCTCGTAGCAGGGCCAGCCGTAGTTGCCGAACTTCTTCGGGTCCGCGATCTTGTTGATCTCTTCCCAGGTGTTGTGCCCGACATCGCCGAACCAGATTTCGTTGGTACCCGGCCGTACCGTGAATCGGAAGGGGTTGCGGACGCCCTCGGCGATGATCCGCTTGTCGTTCTCGTCGTGACCGGTCGTGAAGTAGGGATTGCCGGCAGCGGCCAGCCCGGTGTTCGGATCGATCCGGATGATGCTGCCGTCCAGCGTGCCGGGCGCCTTCTGGACGCGCTCCCGCTGGGCGCGGAGCGACCCGCCCTCGGTGGACGTCGCCGTCAGCGGGGTGCCCTTCGGGCCGCCCGGGTCGCCACAGCTGTTGTTGTGCTGCCCGTAGTCGATGCCGATCCAGCTCGCGCCGTCACCGCTGCCCGCGTACAGCATGCCGTCGCGGCCGAACGCGATCGTGCCGACCATGTGGCTCGGGAACTGGTTGCACCAGTCCTCGACCAGGATCTTCTCGGTGATCGGGTTGGGGGTGGCACCGACCGCGCGTGCGCCGTTGTTCGGCGTCAGCACCGAGAGCCGGCCGCTGACGACACAACCATCGGTGGTCGCCAGCGAAGAGGGACAGTTCGTGCTGTTCCAGGTGGGTGTCGTACCGCCGATCGGCGCGTTGGCGACGTACAGGACGTAGATCTTGTGGTCGGTGGCGTAGGTCGGGCTCAGTGCCAGTCCGCTCAAGCCGCGGTCCCAGAAGTCGTGCACCTCGCTCGACAGGTCGGCATAGACCGTGCCCTCGGACGGATCGTCGACGCTGGAGAAGACCTTGATCACGCCGCTCTTCTCCGCCACGAACACCTTGCCGTCGGGCGCGAAGGCCACGTTCTCCGGCCTGACGAGGCCCTGGAACGGCAGGTTCCGCAACCGGAAGTCGTTGGGCACCTGAACGGCTCTGGCCGTGGTCGTCGTCGTCACCGTGATGACCACGACGAACGGGAGGATCAGCAGGATCGCGATCAACGCGCGTGTGCGAATCGACATGGCGTTGAGCGACCGAGCGACCACGTACAGTCCTTATCGGGGGTTAAGGGACTTTTTGCAATCCCTCTTCCTACCGGAGAAGGAGGGGCATGCGTGACCGTTGTGGCCGACCTGTGGCCGATTTGTGAACGGGGAACGGACGGGTCAGTCGCGGCCGATGCGGCGCAGACCGAGTGGGATCACCAGGGTCAGCACGATCTGTACGGAGGCGCAGGTCTGGACGAGCCCGTCGGCACCGGGCAGCCGTACCGCATAGGCGCCCAGGCAGCTGACGTTAAGAGCGATCCAGAGCAGGACCAGGATCGCGCTGGGGCCGTGCGGCTTGGGGTAGGTGATCCGGCTGACCATCAGCAGCGCGACCACCATGATCGCCAGGGCGGCCGGCACGACCGGCGGATCGAGCAGGACGATCGACACCACGGTCAGCGCGCCCATCGGGCACGGCAGCCCCATGAAGACCCCGCACTGGCTCGGCATCACGGCGAACCGGGCGAGCCGTACCACCACCGCGAGCAGGCACACCGTGGCGGCCCCGATGGCGAGCGAGCGCTCAGCCGGGTTGGTGGCGTTCCTGGAGGCCCAGGCGCCCACCAGGAACGCCGGGGCCAGGCCGAAACTGATCGCGTCGGCCAGGTTGTCGAGATGCGCACCCATGGCCGACCCGCCCCGGCGCCGGGCGACCTTGCCGTCGATCAGGTCGAAGGCCGCGCCCAGGAGCAGTAGCAGAATGGCGGTGCTCGGACGGCCGGCGTTGCTCGCCAGCTCCCCGCCGGGCTCGTGCAGCAGGGCGGCGATGCTGCAGATCGCCAGGAACCCGCAGGTGGCGTTGCCGAGCGTGAACAGGTCCGCCAGCGACAGCCTGCTGCCGGGCGGTGCCTGCTGCGACGAGCGCTGCCCGGTGTCCGGGACTGCCGGTGCGCCGGCCACCAGATCAGCCACGATCGAGCCTCGTGACGCCGGCCAGGGTCTTGTCGCCCACCTTCACGGCGGGTTCGACCCCCTCGGGCAGGTAGATGTCCACCCGTGAGCCGAACTGGATGAGGCCGATCCGCTGGCCGCGCTCTACCGCGTCGCCCACACTGAGGTACGGCACGATCCGGCGGACCAGGACGCCGGCGATCTGGATCACTTCGACGTCACCGATCTCGGTGTCGAAGTGCCACACCATCCGCTCGTTGCGCTCGCTGTCCTTGTTGAATGCGGGCAGATAGCCGCCGGGCCGGTGTGTGAGCGACGTCACAGTCCCCTTCAGTGGCGCGCGGTTCACATGAACGTTGAGCGGATTCATGAACACCGCGACCCGGGTCCTGCCGTCGGGGCAGACGTCGATGCTCTGCACCACGCCATCGGCGGAAGAGATCACTCCGGCTTCGTCGGTGGAGCGCTCGGGGTCACGGAAGAACCAGAGCGCACCACCGGCCACCGCCATCGCAGGCAGGGTCAGGACCCGCCCGATCGTGGACCGGCGGGCCAGCCAACCCGCGGCCACGCTCGCCACGGCTGCGGGGAGCAGCCAGGTGGGGGTCCCGGAGGCCAGCTGCGGCCGCCGCGTCGGAGACGCCAATGGTTACCTCATCATGATGACGGTGGGGTAGAGATCAGGCGGACACTACACGAAAAGTCACGCATTGTGCCGGTAGATCACGATTTCGCCGTGGGTGAGCAGCCTGCTCCACATGCATTCTTGAGCTTCGATCGTACGTGCTGACGGCGCGTAGGTGTGGACCGGCTCGGCGGTTCGGCGAAAGGGGCCGGTAGTCGAATAGCGGTTTTACCGGTTCCCAGCCGTTCATGCCGGTGGATCCCTGATCGTCATGGGCCGTACATGTGATGGGTGAAAGGTGCCGTTCGTAGCCGGGAGCGACCGGCGGGACGGGGGGATTCACAGCATGGGCCACGGCCACCACCCACATCCGCACACCCACATACTGCCGCGCCGATGACCACCATTGCCGTACTCGGCGTCGATGCCGGATCCGGCAGCGTCCGGGAGGCCGACCATCTGCTCGCCGAACTGGCGGACGGGCTCGGCCTCCCGGAGGGCTTCGTCGGATGCACACACCTCATCAGAACGGGCCTCCCGCACGTGGCGGTCTCGTTGGCGGTTCCTGCGCCCCCCAGCACTTCAGGGTTCTTTCAGGTAGTACGTGAGATCGTCGGCGACGTGGGCCTCGCCCTCGGCTCGCATCCCGCGGGACCTGCCCGGCTTGCCGAGGGCGCGGTTCTGGCCGTTTCTGAGCATGTACGGTCCGGTCGCGCGGTCCGCTTTCCCGGGATCGAACGGCTGACCGGCAGGCTGACCGTGCGGGACATCCTGGAAGGTACGGCCATCGACCGGGTACTGGTCCTGATGGCCAAGGAGCCGCCGCTCGAGGCATTGGTGGACACCAGGGATCATGTACGGCCGGAGTGGCGGGACGGGAGGCTGACCCTGCTCACCATGCCGGCGGGACCCGGTCTCGTCGCCCCCTACGAGGTGCCCAACCCGACCCCTTGCTGCGCCGACCACGCCTAACCGGCCCCGGGCCAGGAATGCCTCGGGCTTAGGCGGGTACGACGGCACCCGGGACCCTTGGCGCCGGTTCGCCTCGCGCTGAGCCATTCCGCACCCACAGGAGATGTGATGAACGCACTCATGCGCGCAGCCGGAAACGTGAACACGGCGTTGTACCGGGCCTCCAAGGGCCGGCTCGGCGGCAAGGTGAAGGGCATGCCGATCTTGCTGCTGAACGTCAAGGGCCGCAACACCGGCACACTCCGCACGACGCCGGTGGCCTACTTCATGGAGGGCGACGCCTACGTCGTGACCGGGTCGGCCGGCGGGCAGCCGGCCGAACCCAACTGGTTTCGTAACCTGCGGGCCACCAATACCGCCGTCGTCGAGGTCGGTGACCGCCGCCTCGCCGTGACCGTCGACGTCGTGGGCGATGCGGAGCATGCCGGCCTCTGGGCCGAGCTCGTCAAGCATGGCGCCTTCTTCAACGACTACCAGGCCAAGGCCACCCGGCAGATCCCGCTCGCGAGGCTCATCCCGAGGTAGCGCCCGAAACGCGTGGGAAGTGGAAGACTTCGGTTCGGTGTCGGACCGAGCTAGGGGATCTTGATGAGCGATATCACCGCGACCGGCGAGTGGAAGGACCTGGCGGTCCATCATGGCGAGATCGCCGGTCGGCACCTGCGCGACCTGTTCGCCGAGGATCCGGGACGGGGTACGCGGCTGACCGCCCAGGCCGGCGACGTGTTCCTCGACTACGCCAAGCACCGGGTCACCGACGAGACGCTCCGGCTGCTGGTCGCACTGGCCGAGCGGGCGGGGCTGCGCGAGCGGATCGACGCGATGTTCGCCGGCGAGCACATCAATGTCAGCGAGGACCGGGCGGTCCTGCACGTGGCACTCCGGATGCCCAGGGACGCACATCTGGTCGTCGACGGGCAGGACGTGGTGGCCGACGTGCACGAGGTACTGGACCGGATGGCGGACTTCGCGGACCGGGTCGCTTCGGGGCAGTGGCGCGGGCACACCGGCCAGGCCATCAAGACCGTGGTCAACATCGGTATCGGCGGCTCCGACCTGGGCCCGGTGATGGCGTATGAGGCGCTCCGCAACTACGCGGACCGCGGCATCGAGTGCCGGTTCGTCTCCAACATCGACCCGGGCGACCTACTCACCACGCTCGAAGACCTCGACCCCGAACAGACCCTGTTCGTGATCAGCTCCAAGACCTTCACCACCCTGGAGACCCTCACCAACGCGAAGGTGGGCAGGGACTGGCTGACCGGTGCGCTCGGCGACGACGCGGTGTCCAAGCACTTCGTGGCCGTCTCCACCAACGCCGAGCGGGTCGCCGACTTCGGCATCGACACCGCCAACATGTTCGGCTTCTGGGACTGGGTCGGGGGACGGTACTCCTTCGACGCCGCGATCGGTCTTTCGTTGATGATCGCCATCGGGTCCGGCCGGTTCAGGGAGATGCTGGACGGCTTCCACACCATCGACGAGCACTTCAGGACCGCGCCGTTCGAGCGGAACCTGCCGGTCCTGATGGGGCTCCTCGGGATCTGGTACAACGAGTTCTTCGATGCGCAGACCCGGGCCGTACTCCCGTACAGCCAGCGCATGGCGCGCTTCCCCGCCTACCTGCAGCAGCTCACCATGGAGAGCAACGGCAAGTCGGTCAAGGCGGACGGGACGCCGGTCACTACCAATACCGGCGAGATCTGGTGGGGCGAGCCCGGCACCAACGGCCAGCACGCCTTCCACCAGCTGCTGCACCAGGGCACCCGGCTGGTCCCTGCCGACTTCATCGGGTTCGCCGAACCCTTCCGGGACGCCGACGGACTGCACGACCTGCTGGTGGCCAACCTGCTCGCCCAGACCGCGGTGCTCGCCTTCGGCCGTACGGCCCAGGAGATCGAGGCGGAGGGCGTCCCGGAGAACATCGTCCCGCACAAGGTCATGCCGGGGAA
>JAOPYM010000226.1 GCA_025964615.1 Actinomycetes bacterium | reverse complement strand
GTCCGCTCACACCGGGCGGCCAGATCGCTGCGGCGCTGCTCGAAGGCGGTCACCCGCCGCTCCTCGAAGGTCTCCACGTCCTGGGCGAGTTCCAGCCGTACCTTCTCCAGGTGGTCGCAGAGCTCGGTCACCCACGCACCGGACTCCAGCCCGAGCTCGGCGTGGACCTCGGCGGGCAGCACCCGGCGCAGCGAGGCCAGCACGCCCGGAGGGACCGGGGTGAGGAAGCCCCGCACCTGGGAGCAGGGCGCCTGCGGGGACAGGAAGAAGTCCCCGGCGGTCTTCCACACCGCCCCGCTGGTCTCCTTGGCGTACCGGAAGAAGGCGGCCAGGGCCACCGAGTGGGCGTGCCGCCGGTCGATCCTGGCGTTGCCGAGCGGCACATACGGCGCCCGTACCTGACCGGCGATCATGGTCTCCGGCTCCTGGTAGCGGGACAGGTCGTGGGAGCGGCGCTGGGCGTAGGTGAGCACCAGCGCGGCCGAGTCGGCGCGGCGCCCGGCCCGCCCGGCCCGCTGGATGTAGTTGGCGGTGGTCGGCGGCATGTTCCGCAGCATCACCGCGCGGAGCTCGCCGACGTCCACGCCGAGCTCGAACGTGGTCGAGCAGGACAGCACGTTCACCTCGCCGCGCAGGAACCGCTGCTGGATCTCGGCGGCCTCCAGCCCGGTCCACTGGGCGGTGTGCTCCTTGGCGACCAGCGGCACCGGCGCCATCGCCTGGTACAGCGTCCGGTAGTGGTCGGCGGGGTCGGGCGCGGCGGGCCGCAGGGTCCCGGCGCAGCCGAGCGTCGGGCAGACCCCGCGGAGCACGACCGAGGTGATCCGGCGGCACAGGTCGCACTGGTGCAGCTCATCGGTCCCGGGTGCCAGCTGCAGCCAGGTGTGGTCCAGCTGAAAGACCTGCCCGAGCCGGGGCAGGGCGGCCGAGGCCAGCCAGCCCTCCCGCTGCGAGCTGAGCAACTTCCAGCAGCCCTCCAGCACGTCGCGGGCCCCCGCCGTCGAGTCGAGCGTCGCGAGGACCCGCTTCAGGTAGTCGAGGCGCCGGTTCACCCCCCGCGTGGGCAGCCAGCTCAGCACCTTCAGCTTGGCCTCCGCGCCGTCCCCTCGCAGGTAGATCGGGCCGCGCCGCGGATCGAAGTGCTCGTCCCGGGGATCGACCTCTTCCGGCATGGTCAGCGCGCCCTGGAGGCGGAGCGAGCGGACCAGCTCGCCGAGCAGCAGCCAGCACTCCTCCTCGGTCAGGCCGAGCTCCAGCAGTGGCGCGGGCAGCCGCCAGCCGGGCTCTCGGTCGAGCCTCACCCGCAGCAGACCGAGACCTTCCAGGGACTGCCGCTCGTCCATCGCGACCAGCTCCCGCATCACCCAGAGCGCGACCTCGCGGCGGCGCTGCTGGCGGGAGGCGCGCCGCTCGAAGACTCCAGCCGCACCGGCCGCGGCTGCCACCTCGTCCACCAGGTCGTCAACACTGGCCGTCTCCTCCCTGCGGGTCGCCCGGCGCAGACCGTGGAGGATCAGCCCACGCTGCTGGATGACGGCGTAACTGGACTCCAGGTAGGGGGCGAAGAACGCGGCGGCCTGCCGGCTGTCGCTGAAGGTCAGCAGCTTGCGGCCGCCGCCGGGCCGGTCCGCGTACTCCTCGGCGGGTGGCAGCGCCTGATACAGCGTGGTGGCCAGTACGGCCGCCGCCGCCTCGTTGCCGCTCTCGAACAGCCGGATCATGCCCGCGCCGCGCGCCCCGCAGGCCAGGCAGCCGCTCGGGGCACTGGCCCTGGTCTTCAGCCGCCGTACCGGGCGCAGCTGGGTCTCCGGGCAGCCGTCCCGCCCGCATCTGTCGGGCCGTAGGGCATGCAACGCTCCGCACCGGCCGCAGAGGAAGGCGTCCTCCGCCCCGGTCTCCGCGACGCTCTCCAGCGTCTCGTCGTCCTCGTCGGTGGCCTCCGGCCCGTCGCCGAGCAGCAGCCAGACCCGGGAATCGTCCCGCTTGACCCGCGGCGAGAAATGGGCACCGCCGGCCGACAGTTCCACCGCGCCGATCAGGTGGACCGCTCCGCACCGCTTGCAGGCCCCGAACTCGAACATCGCGCCGGAACACGCCGTACAGACCTCATGGCGGCCGAGCGAGACGTGCGGCCCTTGCGGAGTCAGGCACGTGAACGCGCCCTCGGTCGCGCGGGCGAACAGGTGATAGCGGGCCGACAGCACCGGCCGCCCGGACGTGTCGCTGATCCGGCTGCCCACCGCCACCAGCGCGGCCAGCCCGGCTTCCGCGCCCTCCTGCTCCCCGAAGATGACGGGGGCCAGGTCGGTGAAGCCGCGCGGGCCGCCCGACAGGGTCCCGCGCAGGGTGGCCATCGCGTGCTCGTGAGCGAGGGCCGCGCCTGGCTCGCCGCCGACGCGCTTGACCAGGTCCGCGCCCGGATCGTCGCTGCGTGCCAGCTCCTGGTACTCCCGTGCGGTGAGCGGTCCCCAGAACGGGCCTTCCGGCATCTCCACCCGGGCCGCGCCGACCAGGTCCTGGCGGTCTGGATCGCCCGGCTCCCACTCGAAAGGGGTGTCGAACAGCTTGCCGGCGAAGTCCATGACCGCGGCCGGGTCGTCGCCGACCGTGGCGCTGGTCGCGATGGCCTGCAGTGTGCTGTCCCGGGCCACCCGGTCGTGCAGCCGGCGCAGCAGCATGCCGAGCTCCTCGGCCTTGGCGCCGTCGTACACATGGGCCTCGTCCAGGACCAGGAACCGCCAGTGCCCGCCGTGGACCCCCTCGAACAGGTCCATGTCCGCCGGGCGGAGCAGCAGATACTCCAGCATGGCGTAGTTGGTGAGCAGCAGGTGCGGCGGGCGGGCGCGCATCTCCTCCCGGCTGAGCAACTCGTTCGGCAGGCGGTCCCTGCCGGGGTTGAGCTCGTCGAACAGGGCAGCGCCCTGGCTCGCCCGCTCGGGCGTATCGCCGGTGTAGCGGCCGAACGTGATGGAGGGTACGGCGGCCAGCAACTCCCGCAGCCGCTTCAACTGGTCGTTGGCCAGGGCGTTCATCGGGTAGAGCAGCAGCGCCCGCACGCCGGGGGTGAGATCTCCGGCGGCATGCTCGCTGGTTAGCGCGGACAGGATCGGCAGCAGGAAGCTCTCGGTCTTGCCCGATCCGGTACCGGTGGCCACCACCAGATTCCGGCCCGCCGCCGCCTTGCGCAGCGCCCGCTCCTGGTGCAGGTAGAGCGGCCGGTCCAGCGGCAGCGCGGCACTGCCCAGCCGGGCGAACGCCGGATCGAGCACCCCCTCGCCGATCAGCTCCCGGAGGGTCGCCCCAGTCAGGTACGGCGGGGTGACCTCCAGCAGCGGGCCCTTGGTGAGCAGAGGGCTCGCCCCGATCTCCGCCGCCAGCGCCCCGGCGATCCCCGGATCCCGCACTGGCAGCAGCGAACGCAGATACCGCCGGTAGGTGCCGGTGATGAGCGCGCTGGTCTCGAGGGGATCCACGACCAAATCATGGCGTACGCCGTGGACTCCACTCGACACTCAGCCACGGATCACCGGCCGCTGCGGCGTAGATGGACGCCACCGGCACCGCCTCCGCGCAGACCACTCCGGCAGGCACCACCAGGTCGGCGCCGCCGTGCGCGGTCACCGTGTCCCGGACCCGCCAGAGGCTGTAGCGGCCCCGCACGGACCGGCCGACCTCCTGTACGGTGCAGCCGCCCACGACGACGCCGAGCGGGAACGCCGTCGTGACTCCCGGGATCTCGATCCGCAGCGCCTCGATCTCGTCGAGCTCGCCGGTGTCCAGCCGGAGCGGGCCCGCGCTCCACTCTCCCTGCCCGGCGGCCCGTTCCGCGAATACCCGCATGTGCGGCGGCGTCACGACGAGCGGCATGCTCTCGCCGTGGGTCGCGCAGGTCACGGTCCGGTCCGGCTCCTGCGGGGACAAGACCGGGGTCTGCGGCGTGACCGCCATGCCGGGCCCCGCGGAGAGCCAGGCCCGCGCGGGGGCCAGCCCGTCGGCGCGAAAGAGCCGGACCGGCGGGTCGCACCGCACGCCGAGCCCCTCGGCGATGGTGACCGTACGGCGGATGCCCCGGCCGATCGGGCCGCGGACCGTGATGACGAAGGTGCCCAGGACCGGCCGCAGCGCTCCCGCCCACAGGCCGGTGACCTCGACGGGTTGGAGCGCCGTGCGGGAACCGGTGAAGACGGGCGGACCGCCCGTGCTCCGCCTGACGCTGATCAGCCAGCAGGCCTCCGACCCGCCGGGCAGCCAGACGGCGGGCAGACCCGACAGCACGGGCGATCCGTCCGGGGTGCTGACACCGGGGAGCGGCTCGCCGGTGAGCAGCCGCGGCGTGTGCTGTCCGCGGACGGCGCGGCGCGGCGCACCGTCACCGCTGAGCGCGAGCCAGGCCGCTCCGTCCAGCGAGATCTGCGTCAGCCGCCAGCCCTCCCAGCCGAGCGGAAGCCGGCTCTCTGCGATGACGCGCGCAGGCCCTCCGGCACCCGTGGCCGGTTCACGGTCGCCTGGATGCGCCACCCAGACGGCCTCCGGCGGCAGGGCCTGGTGCGGTGGGACGAACCGGCCGCCCTCGGTGAAGATCAGCAGCGGGTCCGCCGGATCCACCAGATCCAGTTCCGTCTGCCCGGCCGATCCGTCCTGTGTCACCTGTACGCGGGGGGCGGGGCGCGGCAGTGGGAGGACGCACGGCGTGACCGGCCCGAGCGGGTGGCTTCGGACCTCGGTGGTGACGCCGCCGATGGTGACCGTCCAGCCGTCCGCGGCCCGGCCGGGATCATGCGGGCCCGAGCCGGACTGTGTTCGCGGGAGGACGAGGTGAATGCCCTGCCCGAAGGGGTCCAGAGCGATGCGCGGCCGCTCGGCTGAGGCGACCTGCCACCCGATCTCCAGGAGCCCGTCACGGGCGAGGGCCTGGGCCTGCTCGACGATCCGGGCGGGCAGCCCGAGTCCCGCCAGATCAGGCTCGCCCTCCGCGCCGAGCCGCTCGAGCAACTCCATGCAGCGGTCGATCACATCCTGCGCGTAGTCGCCGCCGTACTGGAGGAACCGGCGGACCGGCTCGCTCACCCCGCCGATCCGCCGTCCGCCGGACACCCGGGCGAGTACGGCTTCCAGATCCAGTCCGCTTTCCTGGGCCCGGCTGCTCAACAGGAACCGGAAGAAGTCCGCCAGACAATGCGTGGGGATTCCGGCGTGCATCATGATCGGACCGAGGTACTTCTGCGTCTCCCCCAGCTCGGGGAAGGTGGGCAGGCCGAAAACGCGAAGCGCGGCGAGGAAGGTCTCACCGAAGGCCGTGCCGTCCTGCGCCCGGCCCCTGACGTGGCAGGCCGCCCACCAGTGCCTCCAGTAGGTTCCCTGCCGGTGGCCGGGCTCGCACCTGGCGGACGCCACCCCGGTCAGAGCCACCGCCACACAGCCAGGCCAGCGCCGGGCGAGCTCCCGGTCCCCTGAGCGGCGGTAGACCCTGCCCAGAGCGTCGGCGGCCGCGTCGATCATCACCTCGGAAACGTCGACCTCTGTCACCAGCGAGACCTGACGGAGCCGGGACGAAAAGGACCGCTCCAGCATGTCGAGGAGGGCGGCCGCGTCGAAAGTCAGCCGGTCATGCTTCACATCAACCATCGCCAGTGCGGGAAGGGGAAAACCTCACCAGGCTAATCGACCTCCCGTCCGCTTGAGGATCGTGGCTCAACTCCACGAAGGCGAGCCCGGTGGCGGGTTCGGTTACCATCGCTAACTCCTTCCCGTATCGTGGCACTCTGGGGGTTCGGTGCACCTGTGCACGTTCAAGCCGAAGGGCGGCGACCCGACTGACGCCCGGCCCGGCCGGGTCGAGGAGGATCATGTCGTGCGCCTTGAGGCGCCGACCCTCCAAGCGGTCCTCGCCGTCTCCGGGCGCGTGCCCGACGGTCCCGCCTTCCCCCTCTCCGCCGTCGAGCTGCTGGCGCCCGTACCTCAGCCTCCCGCCGTCCGTGACTTCTTCGCATTCGAACAGCACGTGGCGACGACCCGCGGCAACAGAGGCGCGTCGGTACCCGATGAGTGGTACGAGATACCGGTCTTCTACTTCACCAATCCCGCCGCGATCTATGGGCCGGATGAGGATATTCCCTACCCTTCGGGGACCACGATGCTGGACTACGAGTTGGAAGTGGCGGCCGTCATCAAAGAGGGCGGTGAGATCGGCGGCTTCACCATAATGAACGACTGGTCGGCCCGGGATCTGCAGCGAAAGGAGACCCGCGTGGGGCTCGGCCCCGCGAAGGGCAAGGACTTCGCCACCAGTATCGGCCCCGTTCTCGTGACACCCGAGGAATTCGACGGTTCGCACGGCGAGATGGTCGCCCGTGTCAACGGTGAAGAGCGCTCCCGCGGGAACTTGGCCGACCTCTACCACTCATGGGAGGCGATGATCGCGCGGGCCTCCGAGAACACCACACTCCGGCCCGGAGACGTCATCGGGTCGGGGACGGTCGGGACCGGCTGCATCCTCGAACACGACGACGGCCGATGGCTGCGCCCAGGCGACGTGGTCGAACTCGAAGTCGAAGGCCTCGGGGTGCTCCGGAACCGGATCGTGGAAAGGGCCGGCCATGCCATTTGAACTCGACCCGGCCGGCCGCGCGGACAGCCCACTCGATGTGGTCGTCATCGGTGCGGGACTGCTAGGGCTCGGCGCCGCGATGGCCCTGCTCGAAGCCCGGCCCTCGCTGCGAATCGCGGTACTCGAAAAGGAGACCGCGATCGCGCCGCACCAGAGCGGCCACAACTCCGGCGTCATCCACTCTGGTCTCTACTACACACCCGGAAGCCTGAAGGCCACCTACTGCCGCGAAGGCCGCGAGCGGCTGCTCGCCTTCGCCGACGAGCACGAGATCCCCTACCGGCTGACCGGCAAGCTCGTCGTCGCCACGGGCCCCGCGGAACTGCCCCGCCTGGCCGACCTGGCCGACCGCGGCCGCACCAACGGGCTGGCCCTGCGCGAACTCGAGCCCGCCGAGTTCACCGAGATAGAGCCCAACGTCCGAGGCATCCGCGCACTGTACGTCCCCGAGACCGGCGTCATCGACTTCACCAAGGTCGCCGCCGCCTACGCCAAGGTGATCGCCGACCGCGGCGGCGCCGTGCTCTGCGGACGCGCCGTACGCAGCGTCACGCGGAGCGGTCACGGCTGGACGGTCGAGACCGACGCCGGCTCGTTCGCGGCCCGGACCGTGGTCACCTGCGCCGGCCTCCAGGCCGACCGCATCGCCGCCATGACGGGCCACGCCACCGGCGAATACCGCATCATCCCGTTCCGCGGCGACTTCTACACCTTCCGCCCGCATGCCGCCGACCTCGTGCACGGGCTCATCTATCCCGTACCCGACCCGGCCTTCCCGTTCCTTGGTGTCCATTTCACCCGCGGCGTCGACGGAACACTGCGGGCGGGGCCCAACGCGGTCCCCGCGCTGGCCAGAGAAGGCTACGGCCGGCTCTCGGTCAACCGCAGAGACCTGCTCGACAGCCTGCGCTTTCCCGGCATGCACCGCCTCGCGCGAGCCTACGCCGGCACCGGTGCGAAGGAGATCTTCAGGGACCTGGTGAAGCCGGCCTTCCTCGCCCAGATGCGCCGCTACCTGCCCGGCATCCGATCCGGCGACGTCACCTTCGGACCGTCCGGAATCCGCGCCCAGTGCCTGAGCCGGAGCGGATCACTCGTCGACGACTTCCTCATCGAGGAATCCCCCGGCATCATCCACGTCATCAACGCGCCCTCCCCCGCGGCGACCGCCTCCATCGTCATCGGAGAGCACATCGCGGCACGCGCGCTCGCCCAACTCGGACTCTGAAGGA
>JAOPYM010000218.1 GCA_025964615.1 Actinomycetes bacterium | reverse complement strand
GTCCGCTCCACGAACCCGCACACCGCCTCGATCTTCGGCCCCATCGAACCTGCCGGGAAGTCCTCGGCCCGCAGCTCGTAGGGAGTGGTGTGCGTGATCTCCTCCTGCATCGGCGTGCCGAAGTTGCGCATCACCCTCGGGACGTCGGTCAGGATCAGGTACACGTCGGCCTCCAGGGTCTCGGCGAGCAAGGCCCCCGTCAGGTCCTTGTCGATGACGGCCTCGACCCCCTCCAACTGGCCGATGTCGTTACGGACCACCGGAATCCCGCCGCCCCCGGCGCAGATCACCACCGTGCCGCTGCGGAGCAGCTGCCGGATCAGCCGGGTCTCGATCACCCGCTGGGGCTTCGGCGACGGGACGACCCGCCTCCAGTAGTCGCCGTCCTGCCGGACGGTCCAGGAGTTCTCCCTGGCCAGCTTGTGCGCCTCGGCCTGGTCGTAGACCTGCCCGACGAACTTGGCCGGGTTCTCGAAGGCCGGATCGACCGCCGAGACCAAGGTCTGGTTGACCATCGCGACGACCTGCCGCCCCGGCAGCGCGTTCTGCACGGCCTGCAGCAGCCAGTACCCGATCATGCCCTGGGTCTGCGCGCCGAGCGTGTCGAACGAGTACGGCCGCGGAAGGTTCGGGTCGCTTGCGCTCTGCAGCGCGAGCATCCCGACCTGCGGGCCGTTCCCGTGCGTGACCAGCAGCTCGTGCCGCTCGGCGAGCGGCGCCAGCGATTTGACCGCCTTCATGGCGTTGACCCGCTGGATGTCGGCGTCGGGCTTCTGACCGCGCTCGAGCAGCGCGTTCCCCCCCAGAGCAACTACGACGCGCATTAGGCCCCCAGCGTGGCGACCATGATCGCCTTGATGGTGTGCGGCGTGAAGTCCAGCTCTCGGAGGAAACTGCGCCCGTGCAGGTTGAATGCCATATGGTCACGCCTCTCGTTCCAGTGGGCAGCTCATGCAGCGCGGTCCGCCCCTGCCACGGCCGAGTTCGTTGCCGCGGATGGTGATGACCTCGATGCCGTTCTTGCGGAGGTGGTTGTTGGTGGTGGTGTTGCGCTCGTACGCCATGACCACGCCGGGCTCCAGGGCGAGCACGTTGCACCCGTCGTCCCACTGCTCGCGCTCGGCGGCGAACACGTCCTGGGTGGCGACCAGGACCTTGATGTCATCCAGTCCGATCGCCCGGCCGATGGCCTTGTGCATGTCCTCCGGGGCATGGTCGGTGATCTTGAGTTCCTTCTCGTTGTCGCCGGGCTCGATCGTGTACGACGCGAGCATGCCCATCCCGGCGAACTTGCTGTAGACGCCGTAGTCGACGTTGGTCATCACCGTGTCCAGGTGCATGAACGCCCGCGCCTTCGGCATGTTCAGCGCCACGATCCTGCTCGCGGCGCCCTTGGCGAACAGCGTCCTGGCGAGCATCTCCACGGCCTGCGGCTGGGTGCGCTCGCTCATCCCGATGAGCACCGCACCCTTGCCGATGACCAGCACGTCGCCGCCCTCGATGGTGGCCGGGGCCATCTTGGTGCCCGCGTACCAGATGTTGAAGCCGCCCTGCTCAGGCCTGCCGTAGCCGGAGGCGAACAGCGGGTGCCACTTGTAGATGGCCTCCATGTTCACCGTCTCCCGCATGCGGGCCTTCTTGCGCATGGCGTTGATGGAGACGCCGCCGTACACCCAGCACGAGGTGTCGCGGGTGAACAGGTGGTTGGGCAGCGGCGGCAGGATGAAGTCGTCGGAGTCCATCGAGTGGAAGGCGATGGACTTCGGCTCGGAGATCCGCTCCAGCACTTCCCGCTTGGTGATGCCGCCCGTCATGAACGGTGCCAGCGTCACCGCGTCCATCGCCTGCAGCGCGTTGCGGATCGCGTCGGTGGCCAGCGGGCCGAACCAGCGCTCGTCGATGATGGAGTCGAGAATGTGCTTCCTGGCCTCGGGGATACCGAGCGTCTCGACGAGCAGGTCGCTCAGCATGTGGACCTTGATGCCGCGGTCCCTGATGACCTGCTGGAAGGCCTCGTGCTCCTCGAGTGCGCGCTGCACCCAGAGCACGTCGTCGAAGAGCAGTTCGTCCTTGTTGGACGGGGTCAGCCGCTTGAGTGCCAGTTCGGGCTTGTGCAGCAAGACCTGCTTGAGCCTGCCGACTTCGGAATCGACATGGAATGTCATGGCTGTCCCCGCAGCGCCCGGTTCCGCCGTTGGAACAGCAGGAGCGCGTGGCTCGCTCATGTCGCCCCCCGGTAGACGCTGAGCCCACTGGGTCATCGCGGATGACCATGGTGGGAAGTGCCCGGAGAGGGGCGAGGTGAAACGTTCGTCCAGATCAGCGGTGTTCGGCAAGGGCGTTGGCGCCTGCGACGATCTCGGTCAGTTCCGTGGTGACCTCGTCCTGACGGGCCATGTTGGCCTGCCGGGTGAGGTTGGAGATCAGGTCGTTGGCGTTG
The DNA here is from genome assembly GCA_025964615.1 of Actinomycetes bacterium. Classification (GTDB taxonomy): domain Bacteria; phylum Actinomycetota; class Actinomycetes; order Streptosporangiales; family Streptosporangiaceae; genus RYN-227. Next base: position 21,340 of record JAOPYM010000218.1, on the reverse strand, counting down.
TCCGTCGCCGACATCATGGCCTGCCGCCTGGCCGCGTGCTCGGAGGCCGCCGAGTCGAGCAGCATGTGCCAGATCCGGCCGTTGACGTACTGCTTCAGCAGCCCGTCCAGCACCTGCGAAGCCGTCGGCTCGAACTCGTAGGAGGGCGGCGGCCGCTCTCCGCTGCGCAATCGTGACTCCTCGATGGCGAGCGGCAGGATGCGCCGGACCGTGAGGGTCTGGGTCAGCATGGAGATCATCTCGGTGTAGACGACGTGCACCTCACCGACCCCGCCGTCCCTGGTGGGCGTCGAGAACGCCTCCACGAGGACCTCCCCGATCTCCGCGGCGACCGCATAGTGCGGGTGGCCGGAGAACCCGCTCCACTCCCCCGCCATCGGACGCTTCTCGAACCGGAACGAGGCGATGCCCTTGCTGCCGGTGACGTAGAAGACCGGCTCTCCGCCCCGCTCCCTGACCAGTTCCGCCAGCGCGTCGGCCTGCTTGATCACGTTGTGGTTGTAACCGCCGCAGAAGCCCCGGTCGCTGGTGATCAACAGGATCGCCACCCGCGACGTGTCCGGGTTCTCGTTCAGCAGAGCGTGCTTGAGGTTCACGTGGTGGCTGATCACCGCCGAGACCGCCTGGGTGACCTCGCGGGCGTACGGTTTGGCGGCAGCGAGCCGTTCCTGGGCCTTCGAGATCTGGGACGCGGCGATGAGTTCCTGCGCCCGCGTGATCTTGGCGGTGGACTTGATCGAGCGAATCCGTGAGCGCAGCGCGCGCAGTTGGGCCCCCATGTCCCAGGACGCTGCCAGACACGGGCGCCTCCGCGATCCGCTTCCCACGGGCGTGACCGCTCTTCGCCCTGCCGCTGCCGACTCTTTGCGATCCCGTCCCAGGCAGGTCGCCTCCTGCCCGGCGCCCCTGCCCGCTTAGACTCGATCGCATGCCCCCCGATACGGCGAGTTCGGCCATGAGCGCAGTGGTGATCGACGCGCTGGTCAAGCGATATGGCGCGACCACCGCCGTGGACGGGCTCTCGCTGACCGCTGAGCGAGGGCAGGTCACCGCACTGCTCGGGCCCAACGGCGCAGGCAAGACGACCACGATCGAGATCTGCGAGGGCTTCCGCCGCGCCGACGGCGGCACCGTACGGGTGCTCGGCCTCGACCCGGGCGATCGCAATCTGCGGGCGCGCATCGGGGTGATGCTGCAGTCCGGGGGCGTGCCCACCACCGCGCGGGCAGGCGAGTTCCTGCGCCTGGTCGCCTCCTTCTACGCCGATCCCGTCGCACCCGGCGTCCTGCTGGAACGCCTCGGCCTGACCGAGCACGCCGCAACGCCGTACAAGCGCCTGTCCGGGGGGCAGCAGCAGCGGCTCTCGCTGGCCACCGCCGTCGTCGGCCGCCCCGAGCTGGTGTTCCTGGACGAGCCCACGGCCGGCCTGGACCCGCAGGCCAGGCACGCCACCTGGGAACTGATCGAGGAGCTGCGCGCCGGGGGGGTGGCGATCGTGCTGACCACGCACTACATGGACGAGGCCGAGCGGCTCGCCGACCGGGTCGTGGTGATCGACGGTGGCCGGATGGTGGCCGAGGGCACCCCTGCCGAGCTGACCGGGGCCGAGCGGCAGCTCAGGTTCCGCGCCCGCCCCGGGCTCGGCCTGGAGGAGCTGCTGTCCGCGCTGCCTGCGGGGAGTGCGGCGAAGGAGTCCCCGAGCGGCCACTACCTGATCGAGGGCGAGGTGCGGCCCGAACTGCTGGCCACCGTGACCGCGTGGTGCGCCTCCCACGGCGTGCTGGCCGAAGACCTGCGCATCGAACGCCGCACGCTGGAGGACGTCTTCCTGGAACTGACCGGAAGGGAACTGCGCTCGTGACGACCTTCACACCCTCGCCCGGTGCCGCGCCCCTGTCGAAGATGGTCTCCGCGCAGACCTCCTACGAGGTGCGTTCGCTGCTGCGCAACGGGGAGCAGCTGCTACTGACCTTGATCATCCCGGTGGTCCTGCTCGTGCTGTTCAGTGCGACCTCGCTGCTCGACGTCGGAGCGAGCAGCCGCGTCGACTTCCTGACGCCCGGCATCCTGGCGCTTGCGGTCCTGTCCACGGCCTTCACCGGTCAGGCCATCGGGACCGGGTTCGAACGCCGCTACGGGGTGCTCAAGCGGCTCGGAGCGACCCCGCTGCCCCGGTCCGGGCTGATCCTGGCCAAGACCCTGTGCGTGGTCCTCGTCGAACTGCTGCAGGCCGTGGTGATCGTCCTGGTGGCGTTGGCCCTGGGCTGGCACCCGCACGGCAACCCGCTCTCGGTGCTGCTGTTCCTGCTCTTGGGCACGGCCGCGTTCAGCGGGTTCGGGCTGCTGATGGCCGGCACGCTGCGCGCCGAGGCGACGCTGGCCGCCGCGAACCTGGTCTACCTGCTCCTGCTGGTGCTCGGCGGGGTCGTGTTCCCGCTGACCAAGTTCCCTGCGGGAGTACGGTCCGTCCTGGAGCTCCTGCCCATCTCGGCGCTGGCGGACGGGCTCCGCCAGATCCTGCAGCACGGCACGGCCCTGCCCGGCGGGGACCTGCTGGTCCTGGCCGCCTGGGCGATCGCCGCACTGCTCCTGGCAGTCCGTTTCTTCCGATGGGAATAGCCCTTCAAGATCCTGAAGGATCTGCGACAGCCGGGATCCTTAAGGATCTTGGGTTCGGCACGAGAGGGACGGGTCGGGGCATGGCGCCGGCGGACGTCCCGCAGCCGTACGAACGGCGGTTCTTCCGGCGGGTGAGCCTGTTCTCGCTGGGGGCGGTGCCTCCACCCGCGCTGATCTTGCTCGGGATCGTCTCGGTCCAGGTGGGCGCCGGCGTCGCCAAGCATCTGTTCGACCGGTTGCCGCCCAGCGCGGTGGTGCTGCTGCGGCTGCTCACCTCGTCGATCGTGCTCTGCCTGGTGAGCCGCAAGGCGCTGCGCGGCATTCTGCGCACCCATACCCGGCGGGACTTCGCGGTCGCCGCCGGGTTCGGCCTCTCGCTGGCACTGATGAACTTCTCGTTCTACCAGTCGTTCTCCCGGATCCCGCTGGGCATCGCGGTGACCATCGAGTTCTTCGGCCCCCTGGTGGTCTCGATCGCGGCGTCCAGGCGGCTTCTCGACCTGGCCTGGGCCGGGCTGGCCCTCGCCGGGGTGGTCCTGCTGGCCAAGGGCGGCGGAAACGTGAACCTGGTGGGCATCGGGTTCGCGCTGCTGGCAGGCGCGGGCTGGGCCGCGTACATCTATCTCAGCGCCGCCACCGGGCGCAGGTTCGCCGGGTCCTCGGGCCTGGCGCTGGCCAGCGTGGTCGGCACCTTCGCCGTACTGCCGGTAGGCATCATGGCCGGGGGAAGCGCGCTGATCGACCCGCAGCTGCTCCTGATCGGCGCCGGAGTCGGCGTGCTGTCCTCGGTGATCCCGTACACCCTGGAGCTGGAGGCCCTCCGCCGGATGCCGGCCCGGGTCTTCGGGATCTTGATGAGCCTGGAGCCCGCGGTGGCCGCGCTGGTCGGCGTGGTCGTGCTCGGGGAGGTGCTCAGCCTGCGGGAGTGGGCGGCCATCAGCTGCGTGATCTTCGCCTGCTTGGGGGCCACCCGCTCGGCGAACCAAGCACCCGAAGTCTGACCGGCCACCACCGGCCATACCATGTTTGCCGTGCCTTCTCAGCTGGTAAAGATGTGGGATGCCGTCTGGCGCCCGACCTCCGCGTCCCTGCGGTTCCTCGCGCTGCTCGGGGTGATCGTCAACACGGGGATCATCGTCACCGGCGGGGCGGTACGGCTCACCAAGTCCGGCCTGGGCTGCCCGACCTGGCCCAGGTGCAACGGCAACAGCCTCATCCCGACCGCGCACAGCACCCACGGTGCTCTGAACCAGGCGATCGAGTTCAGCAACCGGATGCTGACCTTTCTCGTCCTCGCGGTCGGCATCGCGGTCTTCGTCGCCGCACTGCGCCTGCGGCCCCGTCGCCGTGTGGTGCTCAGGCTCGCCACGGTCCAGCCGCTCAGCGTCGTCGCACAGGCGATCATGGGCGGGATCACCGTGCTGACCAAGCTGAACCCGGCCACTGTCTCCGCGCACTTCATGCTCTCGATCGCCCTTCTCGGCGCGGCCGTCTGGCTGTACGTCCGGACGCTCGAGGGCGACCAGGCTCCCGCGTTCAGCGTCCGCAAGGAGCTCTTCTGGCTGGGCACCTGCCTGCTCGGCGTGATCGCCGTCCTGCTCCTGGTCGGCACCCTGGTGACCGGCAGCGGCCCGCACGCCGGGGACGACCAGGCCAAGCGCTACCCGTTCAGCATCGAGCACATCGCCCAGCTGCACGCGGATCTGGTCTGGCTCACCGTGGGCCTGACCTTCGCCCTGCTGCTCGGCGCCCGGCTCACCAACGTTCCCGCCACGGTACAGAAGTGGGCGCTCACCCTGCTCCTTGTAGAGCTCGGCCAGGGCGTCATCGGCTATACGCAGTACTGGTCGAACGACCCGTCCGTGCTGGTCGGGATGCACATGCTCGGCGCCTCGCTGGTCTGGATCGCCGCCCTCCGCCTCCTGTTCACGATGCGCGACCGCGGTCCCGTCCCCACCACCGACCCGTACCCCGCCGCCGTCCTCGCCACCGAACGCCCGCAGCCCGCGTAGCCGCGCGGGCGGAGCGAGCGCCAGCAAACTAGCGCCCCTTGCGGAGGAATTCGCGGAGGCGGTCAAGGGGCCAGGTGTTGATGACGTCGTCGGGGGTGAGCCAGCCGCGCTGCGCGGTGCACATGCCGTAGCGGAGGTTCTTCATGTGCACGATGGCGTGCGCGTCGCTGTCGATGGAGAACTTCACACCGTGCCGCAGGGCCCTGCGGATCAGGCTGTCGGGCAGGTCGAGGCGGCTCGGGAAGGAGTCGACCTCCAGGGCGGTGCCGGTGCGGGCGCAGGCCTTGAAGACCTCGTCCCAGTCCGCCTCGACCTGGGGACGGGATCCGATCCGGCGGGCGGTGGGATGCCCGATGATGTTGACGTGCGGGTTCTCGCAGGCGGCGATCAGCCGGGCGGTCGCGTCCTCGGTGAAGTACGAGTGGATCGAGGCCACACACACGTCGAAGCCGGACAGGAAGTCCCCGTCCCAGTCGACCCGGCCGTCGGCGTCGATGTTCAGCTCGGTGCCGTGCAGCAGGACGAGGTCCGGGTAGGACGCCTGGAGCGCCTGGATCTGAGCACGCTGGGCGAGCATCTTCTCATCGGTCATCCGCTGCATGACCAGGTCGGGCGCGTGGTCGGTGATCGCGTAGTACGCGTACCCGAGGGCGGCCGCGGCTGCGACCATCTCCTCCAGTGAGGCGATCCCGTCCGTCAGGTCGGTGTGGCTGTGCAGGTCACCACGGAGATCTTCGAGTTGTACGAGCCGGGGCAGCTCGCCGCGCAGGGCGGCCTGGACCTCGCCAGCGTCCTCACGGAGGGTCGGCGGCACCCAGGACAGGCCGAGCCGGGCGTACACCTCCTCCTCGGTGGAGGAGACGACCAGCTCGTCAGTGCCGGTGTCGAACAGCCCGTACTCCGAGAGTTTCAACCCGGCGCGAACGGCGATCTCGCGGACGGCGACATTGTGCTCCTTGGAACCGGTGAAGTACTGCAGCGCGGCGCCCCACGAGTCCAGCGGCACGACCCGCAGGTCCACCTGCAGGCCCTTGGTGGTGCGCACGGAGGTCTTCTTCTCACCACGCGCGATCACTTCGGTGACGAACGGCAGGGTGGCGAAGGTCTCCATCAGCTCGGTGGAGGACGGTGCGGCGGCCAGGATGTCGATGTCGCCGATGGTCTCTTTTCCTCGGCGCAGCGACCCTGCGCAGGTACAGCGGAGAGCCAGCGGGGACAGGGTGGCGACGATCTCCTCGGCCAGCTCGGTGGCGGTGTCGATGAGGACCCGCCCGCCCGACTCGCGGAGTACCGCGATGCCGCGCAGCAGGTTCTCCTCGGACTTCGCCCCGAAGCCCTTGAGGTCGCGCAGGCGTCCCTCACCGATCGCGGCGACCAGCTCGTCCACTGAGGCGATGCCGAGGTCCTGGTGCAGCTGGAGGGCCTTGCGCGGTCCCAGACCCGGGATCTCGGTGAGCGCCCGCACCCCGGCGGGGATCTGGGTGCGGAGGGCCTCGACCTGCCGGATAGTCCCCGTCTCGTTGTAGTCGACGATCTTCTTGGCGATGGCGTCGCCGATGTTCGGGATCTTCTTGAGCGCGGTCAGGCTCAGTGTCGAGACGTCCTCCGGATGACCCGCGATGGCCTTCGCGGCCTTCTCGTACGCCCGGATCTTGAAGCCCTCACCGCCGGTGATCGACAGTAGATCCGCCAGCTCCTGCAGGAGCTCCGCCACCTCGTCGTTCGCCCGTGCCATACGGGGAGTCTACGAGCGGGGCGGCGTCTCGTACGACCCCGCGGGGCCGAAGACCGAGGGGCCGCCGGCGGTCCAGGGCGGCACGACCGGCTGCGAAGGGCGGACCACGAACTGGGCGCGCGCGAAGCCCATCAGGCCGAGCAGGGAGTTGCGGCGCTGCTCGAACCAGGCCTGGTTCGCGATGCCCCGCCTGTACCGCTCATGCACGAGGGCGACCTCGGTGGCGGCCAGCTGGTAGTCGGCCATCGCCCGGGAGGCCCTCGTACCGCCGATCCGCCGGGCCCAGGCACGGGCCTGCCGCCGTCTGGACATGCCGCCCAGCATGTAGACGTCCTGCGGGGTGACCAGGCCCAGGTGGGAGTACTGCGGCAGATAGTCGCCGATCAGCTGGACGAGGCGCTTGCGCTCCCAGACGACAATGCCGATCAGGCCGGCCAGGATGCACAGGTCGAAGACGTAGACCACGAGCAGGCCGCGCATGCCGTACGACGTCGAGGCGTTCCACGCCGCGTGCAGCCCCATCGCGCACAGCAGGCCGGCGAGGGGTGCGAACAACCGGCCGGCGCCGCGGTTCATGGCCGCGTAGGCCACCCCGAGCCCGGTCATCGAGGTGAACAGCGGGTGCCCGAACGGAGCGAGCACGCTGCGCAGGATGAACACCAGCTCCAGCTGGTGGGCTCCACCGCTGTTGAACGCCCGCATGTAGTAGGCGACGTTCTCCATCATCGCGAACCCGAGCGCCACCATGCAGGCGTACACGATCCCGTCGGTGAGGCCGTCGATCTCGTCCCGGCGGAACCACAGGAACCCGAAGAGCACGGCGCCCTTGAAGGACTCCTCGATCACCGGGGCGCCCACGACCGCGGTGACCCAGTGCCCCTGCTCACTGCCGAACTTCGGCTGGGTCAGGTACTCATACCCCAGGGTGTTGAGGATCAGCGCCCCGAGCACCGCCACCCCGGCACCCCACATGAACGCGAACAGCAGGTCGTGCCAGGGCTCAGGCTCAAGCCGGTCGAGCAGCTGCACCAGCGAGACGAGCAGCGGTACGGGCAGTACCGCCATGATCAGGCCGACCACGAACCCCGCCGACTGCCCGTTCGCGGCGTACAGGATGAGTGCCACGAGCGCACAGGCCGACGAGAGCGCCAAGCCGATGATCAGGCCGATCGGTACCCGCCCGGGGGTCCGTCCTTCAAGGACCGCTTTGGGATCTACGCTCGCCATGCCGCGAGCGTAGCCGAACGATTCCGCCCAGTTCGGACAGACCGCACCAGTCGGCCGGACCTGGCCGTCTCAGCGGCCCTGGAAGATCGCGTAGCCCTGCAGGAACGGGTCAGCCGCCACCACGGTGAACAACAGGGCGAGGTACACATTGGACAGGTGGAAGAACCGCATCGGCCGGAGCGCGACCCCGGTGGACCCCCGGTCGACCCGGATCAGCAGCCGGTGCACCTCGACCAGCAGGACCGCGCCGAGAACCACCGCGACCGTGCCGTACAGCAGGCTCATCCCGGCCACCGGCCAGAGCAGCAGTGAGCAGAGCACGGTGGCCCAGCTGTAGACCGTGCTCTCCAGGATCACCCGGCGTTCGGTGGCGACCACAGGCAGCATCGGGACCTTCGCGAGCGCGTAGTCCTCCTTGTACCGCATCGCCAGGGTCCAGGTGTGCGGTGGCGTCCAGAGGAACACCACGCCGAACAGCACGAACGGGGTCCACGCCAGTGAGTCCGTGATGGCCGCCCAGCCGATCAGGACGGGCATGCAGCCCGCGATGCCGCCCCACACGACGTTCTGCGACGTACGCCGCTTCAGCAGCAGCGAGTACACGAAGATGTAGAACAGGATCGCGAACACCGACAGCACCGCGGCGAGTGTGTTCACCGTCACCAGGAAGCCGGCGGTGGACAGCACGCCCAGTGTGATCCCGAACACCAGCGCCTCGACCGGGCTGACCTGCGCCCTGGCCAGGGGGCGGCGCCGGGTCCGGCGCATCACGGCGTCGATGTCACGGTCGATGTAGCAGTTGATGGCGTTGGCGCTGGCCGCCGACATCGTCCCGAAGGCCATCGTCGCCAGGGCGGTGCCCAGGGGGGGCAGGCCCTTGGCCGCGAGGAACATCACAGGTAGCGTGGTGATCAGCAGTAGTTCGATGACCCGTGGTTTGGTGAGTGCCACACAGGCGCGGACGAGCGCGCCTATGGGCCGGGGGCCCGCAGGAGCCTCTGGCAGCGTCTCTTCGTCCAGCTCTTCGCCGAGCCTGTTACTGAGCACCGTCACAACGGGACCATCACCTAAGCGTTTCTCGGGCGAGGCGCATAGGCACCTGTCCTCGGATCGTCATGCGGCCCTTCATCACCCATGTGGCGGTGACCGCGGATTCATCGACATCGTAGCGGCAGCCTCCAACCGCCTGTCTGCGGGGCGACTTGAGGCCCTTAACCCCGAACGTCACCCGCTCGGGGGGTTACTCGGCGCCGGCCTCGGGCAACTGTGGAATGCGCCGCAGGGCGGGAGGCCGCGCTTGTTAGTAGGCTCGACCTGTCGGGGCTTGATCGCCTCGCGGCGACGCGACCGGCATGATCGCGCGAGTTGAAGATCGATTTGAAGATCCGGTTCGGAAGGAGCCTGAGGCTTCCGGTGACTATGCAGTCCGAAATCAACGCTTTTGAGTGGTCCGAACTGGACCGGCGCACCGTGGACGTGATCCGCGGGCTGGCCATGGACGCCGTCGAGAAGGTGGGCAACGGGCACCCGGGAACGGCGATGAGCCTGGCACCTGCCGCCTACCTGCTCTTCCAGCGCTTCCTCCGTCACGACCCCGCCGACCCGAACTGGGCCGGCCGGGACCGGTTCGTGCTCTCGTGCGGGCATTCGAGCCTGACCTTGTACATCCAGCTGTACCTGTCCGGGTATCCCTTGAAGCTGGACGACCTCAAGGCCCTTCGCACCTGGGGCAGCCTGACTCCGGCGCACCCCGAGTACGGGCACACCGCCGGGGTGGAGACCACCACGGGGCCGCTCGGCCAGGGCATCGCCAACGCGGTCGGCATGGCCATGGCCGCCCGCCGTGAGCGGGGCCTGTTCGACCCGGACGCCGCCCCCGGCACCTCCGTCTTCGACCACCACATCTGGGCGTTCTGCTCCGACGGTGACATCGAGGAGGGCATCAGCCACGAGGCGAGCTCGATCGCCGCCCACCAGCGCCTCGGCAACCTGACCCTGCTCTACGACCACAACCACATCTCGATCGAGGATGACACCGCGATCGCGCTGTCCGAGGACGTCGGGAAGCGGTACGAGGCGTACGGCTGGCACGTGCAGCGCGTCGACTGGACCGTCACCGGCGAGTACCACGAGGACGTCGCCGCGCTCGCCGCCGCCCTGGAGGCCGCGAAGGCGGAGACCGACCGGCCTTCGTTCATCTCACTGCGCACCATCATCGGCTGGCCCGCGCCGAACAAGCAGAACACCGGCAAGATCCACGGTTCGGCGCTCGGCGCCGACGAGGTGGCCGCCACCAAGGCGATCATTGGCCTGGACCCGGAGCAGACCTTCCAGGTCCCGGCCGACGTGCTGGCCCACGCCCGCGAGGTCATGGCCCGTGGCGCGGCACTGCGCTCCGCATGGGACGTGGAGTACGCGGCGTGGCGTACGGCCAACCCGGAGCGGGCGGCCGAGTTCGACCGCATCTCCGCGCGGGAGCTGCCGGACGGCTGGCAGGCCAAGCTTCCGTCGTTCCCCGCCGGTGAGGGGATCGCCACCCGGGCGGCCTCCGGCGCGGTACTGAACGCGATCGGCCCGGAACTGCCGGAGCTGTGGGGCGGCTCCGCCGACCTGGCCGAATCGAACAACACCACGATCAAGGGCGAGCCGTCCTTCATCCCCACCGAGTTCCAGACCAAGGAGTGGAGCGGCGGCCCGTACGGCCGGACGCTGCACTTCGGCATCCGGGAGCACGCGATGGGCGCCATCTGCAACGGCATCGCCGTGCACGGCGGCACCCGCCCGTACGGCGGCACGTTCCTGGTGTTCAGCGACTACATGCGCCCGGCCGTCCGGCTCGCCGCGCTGATGAAGCTGCCGGTCACCTACGTGTGGACGCACGACTCGATCGGCCTGGGCGAGGACGGCCCGACGCACCAGCCGGTCGAGCACCTGTGGGCCCTGCGCGCCATCCCCGGCCTGGATGTCGTACGGCCCGCCGACGGCAACGAGACGGCGGTCGCCTGGCGGACCATCCTGGAGCACAAGGACCGGCCCGCCGGCCTGGCCCTGACCCGGCAGAAGCTCCCGGTCTTCGACCGGGACGTCTTCGCGTCCGCCGAGGGCACCGCGCAGGGCGGGTACGTCATGGCCGAGGCGTCCACCGGCACCCCCGAGGTGATCATCATCGCCACCGGCAGCGAGGTGGAGATCGCCGTGGCCGGGCGTGCGCTCCTGGAGGAGGCCGGCACTCCCGCCCGTGTGGTGTCGATGCCGTGCGTCGAGTGGTTCGAGGCACAGACCCCGGCCTACCGCGAGTCGGTGCTGCCCTCCGCGGTCCGGGCGCGCGTCTCCATCGAGGCGGGAATCGCGCTGGGCTGGCGGTCGTTCGTTGGAGATATGGGCGAGTCGGTGAGCCTTGAGCACTTCGGTGCGTCGGCCGACTACCAGACCCTGTACCGCGAGTTCGGCCTGACCGCCGAGCATGTCGTCGAGGCCGCCCGCAGGAGCCTGGCCAGAGCAGGAGGAAAATCATGAGCACCCTGAAGAAGCTCTCCGCCGAGGGCGTGTCCATCTGGCTCGACGACATCAGCCGGGAACGCCTCCGCACGGGCAACCTCGAACAGCTGGTCAAGGAGAAGAACGTCACCGGGGTCACCTCCAACCCGACGATCTTCGCCAAGGCACTGTCCAAGGGGTCCGCCTACGACGAGCAGATCCGGGACCTCGCGGTCCGCGGTGTCGGCGTCGAGGAGGCCTCCCGTGCCCTCACCACCTTCGACATCCGGTGGGGCTGTGACGTGCTGCGGCCCGTCTACGACCGCACCGAGGGCCTCGACGGCCGGGTGTCGATCGAGGTCGACCCCCGCCTGGCCCGCAAGACCGCGCCGACCATCGCCGAGGCCAAGGCCCTGTGGTGGATGGTCGACCGGCCGAACGCGCTGATCAAGATCCCGGCGACCCAGGAAGGGCTGCCCGCGATCACCGCCGTGCTGGCCGAGGGCATCAGCGTGAACGTGACGCTGATCTTCTCCCTGGAGCGGTACGGGGACGTCATCGACGCGTTCTTCGCAGGTCTTGAGCAGGCCAAGGCCAACGGCCACGACCTGGCCAAGATCGCCTCGGTGGCGTCGTTCTTCGTCAGCCGGGTGGACACCGAGATCGACAAGCGGCTCGACAAGCTCGGCACGGGCGTGGAGCTCAAGGGCAAGGCGGGCGTGGCCAACGCCCGGCTCGCCTACGAGCTGTACGAGGAGAAGTTCGCCTCCGACCGCTGGAAGGCGCTGACCGACTCCGGTGCGCGTCCGCAGCGGCCGCTCTGGGCCTCCACCGGCGTCAAGGACCCGTCGTACGTCGACACGATGTACGTCGACGAGCTGATCGCGCCGGGCACTGTCAACACGATGCCCGAGGCGACCCTCGATGCCGAGGCCGACCACGGCAGGCCGGCGGGCGACGCGGTACGGGGCACCTACGCGGCCGCCCGCGCACACTTCGCGGCGCTCGAGGCGCTCGGAATCTCCTACGACGACGTCGTGAAGGTCCTTGAGGACGAGGGCGTCGAGAAGTTCGAGGTCTCCTGGATCGAGCTGCTCGACACGATCGCGACCGAACTGGCGGCCAAGGCGTGACTTCTGTGGTCACCGCTGCGGGGGTCTCGGTGACCACAAGGGACGTCGTCGCGGATGTCCAGTCGGTCCTCGACCGGCTGGTCGGCGACGGCGTCCCTCGCACGCTCTCCAGCGGGGGCGCGCAGTTGTGGGGGCCTCGCGCGTCCGCCGAGGCGGGCAGGCGGCTCGGCTGGCTGACGGCGCCCGAGTCCTCGCGCGCCCTGCTGCCGCAGCTCGCGAGACTGCACCAGGAGGGTCTCGACCACGTCGTGCTCGCCGGCATGGGCGGCGCCTCGCTCGCCGCCTCCGTGATCACGGCGACGGCCGGGGCGGACCTCACCGTACTGGACACGACGGACCCGCATCAGGTGGCCCGGGTGGTCGCCGACCGGCTCGACCGGACAGTCCTGGTGGTGTCCAGCAAGAGCGGCACCACCATCGAGACCGACAGCCACCGGCGGATCTTCGAAGAGGCGTTCAGGGAGGCCGGGATCGAACCCGGCTCCCGCATCATCGTGGTCACCGACCCGGGCTCGCCACTGACCGGCACCGGCTACCGGACCGTGCTGGCCGACCCGCGCGTGGGCGGGCGTTACAGCGCGCTGACCGCGTTCGGGCTGGTCCCGGCCGCGCTGGCCGGGGTGGACGTGACCGGCCTGCTCGACGACGCCGCGACCCTGTCGCCCACGCTCGGCCTGCCCTACGACAACCCCGGGCTCGCGCTCGGCGCGGCGCTCGGTGCCTCCGCCCTCGTCGGCCGGGACAAGCTGGTGATCGCCGACCACGGGTCGGGTCTCACCGGATTCGGCGGCTGGGCCGAGCAGCTCATCGCCGAGTCCACCGGGAAGCAGGGGAGGGGCATCCTGCCCGTGGTGGTCGAGGGCGTGGACGCCCCCGGCTTCGAGACCTCCCGCGATCTGCGCCGGGTCATCCTCGGTTCCCGGCCGGACGAGGCCGGGTCCGCCAGGGATGCCGGGCTGAGCGTGTCGGGGCCGCTCGGCGCCCAGTTCCTGCTCTGGGAGTACGCCACCGCCGTGGCGGGCCGGGTGATCGGGATCAACCCCTTCGACCAGCCGAACGTCCAGGAGTCCAAGGACAACACCGCCGCCCTGTTGCGTGGTTGTGACGAGGGCACGGTGCCGACGCTGATCGCCGGTGAACCCGCGTTCACCGACGGCGCCGTCGAGGTGCACGCTCGGGGAGACCTGGTCAAGGGCGCAAGGAACCTCTCCGCGGTGTTCGACGCGCTGCTCACTGCGGTGCCGGATCGGGGCTATCTCGCCGCGATGGCCTACCTGGACCAGGCCGGGGACGCCTCCGCGGCCTCCCTCAGACCGCTGCTGGCGGCCCGGAGCGCCGCGGTCCGCAAGATGGCCGCGCCGGTCACCTTCGGCTGGGGTCCTCGGTGCCTGCACTCCACCGGCCAGTACCACAAGGGCGGACCGCAGACCGGCGTGTTCCTGCAGCTCACCGGTGCGGTGACCCGGGACGTGCCGGTACCGGGCAGGCCCTACACGCTGAAGGCGCTGCAGCTCGCCCAGGCGTTCGGGGACCTGCGGGCGCTGCGGTCCCTGGGCCGTCCCGCTGTCCGCATCCATCTACGGCACCGTGCCGACGGCCTGGAACAGCTCCGGCAGGCCCTTAAGGGATGATTTGCCGTAGCTGGTCGCCTTTCCCCGCCTCCTCCTGAAACGATGTGACGGTGAACGGCATCGACGTGCTCACCCGGGGCGACGTCCTGGAGTCGGCGCTGCAGGCCCGGGACTACCTGATCTCCTCTGGCGTGCCCGAGGCGCTGGCGGCCAAGGATCCCCGCCTCTGGGGGCGGGCCACCGCGCTGAGCTGGCTGGACCTGCCGGCGACCTCCAGGGAACTGGTGGTCCGGCTCGACGGGCTGCGCGCTGAGATGCGGCATTCGGGGCTCGACCAGGTAGTGCTCATCGGAGTGGGCCCCGAGGCGCTGGCGGCACGGGCGATGGCCGCGGACCGGCTGACCATCCTGGACGGCACCGACTCGGCCGCGCTCGAACTCGCCATGGCCAAACTCGACCGTACCCTCGTCGTCCTGTCGAGCAAGCGGGGCGTCTCCATCGAGGGTGACGCCTACCGGCGGATCTTCGAGCAGGCATTTCGCGACCACGGACTGTCCGAACGGGAGATCTCCGGCCGGTTCCTGGTCATCACCGACCACGGCAGCCCACTGGACGCCTTCGCCCGCGAGTGCGGCTACCGGCTCGGGCTCACCGACCCGTCCCTGCCCTGCCACTTCAGCGCCCTGTCGGCGTATGGCGTCGTACCCGCCTGCCTCGCCGACGCCGATGTGCTCGGGCTGCTCCGCGAGGCGGCGGCGGTGCTGCCCGCGCTGACCGGCACCGACGACAACCCCGGGCTACTGCTCGGGGCCATCCTCGGCGGCTGCGCGAACCACGACCGGGGCGGGACCGCGAAGGACAAGCTGGTGCTGAGCGGTACCCCGGCGCTCACCGAGTGGATCACTCAGCTGGTCGCGACGGGCACCGGGCAGCGTGGGCGCGGCATCCTGCCGCTCGATCCGGCGGGCCGGCCGGGACCCGGCCTGTGCGACGACGTGCACGCGATCGCGATCAACCCGCAGGGGGTCGGGGATGCCGACACCTCACTGTGGGCACCGCTCGGCGCCCAGTTCATGATCTGGGAGTACGCGACCGCGGTGGCCGGCTGGCTGATGGGAGTCGACCCGTTCGAGCCGTCCGCGGACGTCGTCGAGGAGACCGAGAACGACGCGGCGATCATGTTGCGGGACGCCGGGACCGGCCCGGTCCTGGTGGGCGAGCCGGCCTTCGTGGAGGACGGGATCGAGGTCTACGCCGACGGGTCCCTGGCCTCCAGGGACCTGTCCGGGCTGATGACGGTGATCGGGGAGGCCATCCCCAGTGCGGGATACCTGTCGATCGTGACGTACCTGTCCGGCGACTTCTCCGGGCGTTACCTGGCGCCCGCGCTGGCCCGGCGGACGGGACGCCCGGTCACCTACGGCTGCGGACCCGGGTACCTGCACGGCACTGGCGCGTACCATCAGCAGGGGCCGCGCGGCGGGGTGTTCCTCGTCATCACCGGGGCCGTACTCGAGGACCGGCACGTGCCGGGCCGGCCGTACAGCCTCGGAAAACTGCAACTGGTGCGGGCCCTCGCGGACGTCCGCGCACTACGGTCACACGGGCTCCCGGTCGCCTGGCTGCACCTGCGCAACCCGATCGAAGGGGCCGGGCGGCTCACCCAGGCGGTGAAGAACAGCTGAATTGGTCTGGACCACTTGAGATCCACAGTCAGGGGCACCGATAGAGTGATCAGAGGGGACCAGCCGGTGCGTACCGGCTTCGGCGACCCCGAAAACGGCACGGACTTGGGGGTATACCTGATCCGTACCGGGAATCTCCTGCTTGTTCGCTGCTCACCTACCGGAAAGCGGCCAGAAAGGACGGGCTAGATGCCGCCCGCACAGCCAGATCTCGCCCAGCTGCTCAACCCGCTGCGCGACCCAAGGGACAAACGGCTCCCCCGCGTGGCCGGGCCGAGCGTGCTCGTCCTCTTCGGCGTCACGGGCGACCTGTCCCGCAAGAAGCTGCTGCCCGCGATCTATGACCTGGCCAATCGCGGCCTGCTGCCGCCGGGTTTCTCCCTGATCGGCTTCGCCCGCCGGGACTGGGCGGACCAGGACTTCCGTCAGGTCGCCTACGAGGCGGTCAAGGAGCATGCCCGGACCCCATTCCGGGAGGACGTCTGGCAGCAACTGTCACAGGGCATGCACTTCGTGCCCGGCGAGTTCGGCGATCCGGGCGCGTTCGACGCGCTGGCCATGGCGGTCAAGGAGCTCGACGAGAGCCGCGGCACCGGCGGCAACTACGCCTTCTACCTGTCGATTCCACCCTCGGCCTTTCCACAGGTGGTGCAGCAGCTGCGGCGGTCCGGCCTGGCCGACCACGCCGACGACCAGTGGCGCCGGGTCGTGATCGAGAAGCCGTTCGGCCATGACCTGGCCAGCGCGCTGGAGCTGAACAAGATCGTGCACGAAGTCTTCCCCGAGGAGTCGATCTTCCGGATCGACCACTATCTCGGCAAGGAGACGGTGCAGAACATCCTCGCGCTGCGGTTCGCCAACACGATGTTCGAGCCGATCTGGAACCGCTCGTACGTCGACCACGTGCAGATCACCATGGCCGAGGACATCGGCATCGGCGGCCGGGCCGGCTACTACGACGGCATCGGCGCCGCCCGCGACGTGATCCAGAACCACCTGCTGCAACTGCTCGCGCTGACCGCGATGGAGGAGCCCACCTCGTTCAGCGCCGAGGCGGTGCGCCAGGAGAAGATCAAGATTCTCTCCTCCGTGCGGCTGCACGGTGATCTCGGTCTCTCGACCGTGCGCGGGCAGTACGCCGCGGGCTGGCAGGGCGGCCAGCAGGTCAAGGGCTATCTGGATGAGGACGGCATTCCGGCCACCTCCATCACCGAGACCTATGCCGCCATCCGCCTGGAGATCGACTCCCGGCGCTGGGCGGGCGTGCCGTTCTACCTGCGGACCGGCAAGCGGCTCTCGCGCCGCGCCACGGAGGTCGCCCTGCAGTTCCAGCGCGCCCCGCACCTGCCCTTCGCCTCCACCGACACCGAGGAACTCGGCCAGAACGCGCTGGTGTTCCGGGTGCAGCCGGACGAGGGCGTCACCGTCCGGTTCGGGTCCAAGGTGCCCGGCACCTCGATGGAGGTACGGGACGTCAACATGGACTTCGCCTACGGGGAGTCGTTCACCGAATCCTCGCCGGAGGCGTACGAGCGGCTGCTCCTCGACGTCCTCATCGGGGACCCGCCGCTGTTCCCCCGGCAGGAGGAGGTCGAGCTCTCCTGGATGATCCTCGACCCGATCGAAGAGTACTGGGCCAAGAACAGAAGGCCCGACGCCTACAAGTCGGGCGGCTACGGACCCGAGTCCGCGGACACGCTGATGGCCCGTGAGGGCCGCGCCTGGAGAAGGCTCTGACATGAACATCGATCTTGCGGATACCACCACACGCCAGATCCAGGAGAAGCTGCGCCAAGCCCGGCATCTCATGGGCGGGCCGGCCATCGGCATGGTCCTCACGCTGGTGATCGTCACCGACGAATCGGCCCAGTACGACGCGGTACGGGCTGCCACCGAAGCCGCCAGGGAGCACCCGTGCCGAGTGATCACCGTGATCTCGCGGGACGCGCGCGGCGCCTCGTCCCGCCTTGACGCGGAGATCCGGATGGGCGAGACCGGTCCGGGTGAGACGGTCCTGCTGCGGATGTACGGGCCGGTCGCCGAGCATGCGGACACGGTGGTGATCCCGCTGCTCGTGCCGGACACCCCGGTGGTCACCTGGTGGCCGGGCAAGGCCCCGAAGTCCCCGCGCGAGGACCCGTTGGGCGGGCTCGCCCAGCGGCGGGTCACCGACTCGTATGCGGCCAGGGACCGCCTTGGCACGCTGGCCCGGCTCGGCAACGTCTACCAGCCAGGCGACACCGACTTCAGCTGGACTCGGCTGACACCGTGGCGCACGCTGCTCGCGGCATCCCTCGACCAGCCCCATGGCGAGATCCTGTCCGGAGCCGTCGAGGCCGAGCCGGACAGTCCGAGTGCCGAACTGCTGGCCAGCTGGCTGTCGGTCAGGCTCGCCGTGCCGGTGACCCGGACCGAGTCCGATGGCCCCGGGGTCACGGCCGTACGGCTCACGACCGTCGAGGGGGAACTCTCGGTGACCAGGCCGGACGGCCGGGTGGCGAGCCTGTCGCGTCCAGGTCAGCCGGACCGGCAGGTGTCGCTGCTGCGGCGCCCGATGGCCGAGCTCCTCGCGGAGGAACTGCGCAGGCTGGACCCCGACGACGTCTACCAGGACTCGGTCGCCCGTTTCGCCAAGGACCACGCCGCGGCCGCAGCGGTTCCCACCGCACCTGAGGCCCCGCCCGCCGTCGCGCCTGCCGCGCCTGCCGCGGACAAGACGGCGACGCACGGCCGTAAGAAGTCCTCATGAGCACTCCCACCGTGCTGATCCACCGGGATCAGGGCCTGCTCGCCAAGGCGGTGGCCGCCCGGTTGATCACCAGGCTGGTCGACGCTCAGGCCGCCCGTGGCACGGCCTCGGTCGTGCTCACCGGAGGCGGGGTGGGCACCGCCGTGCTGGCCGAGCTGGCCTCCACCGGAGCACGGGACGCCGTGGACTGGCGGAAACTGGACATCTGGTGGGGGGATGAGCGGTTCCTGCCGACCGGCGACCCGGAGCGCAACGAGACCGGCGCCCGCAAGGCACTGCTCGACCATGTGGATGTCGATCCGTCCCGGGTGTATGCCATGCCCGGGCCCGACGGCCCGGACGGCGACGATCCCGCGGCGGCGGCGGCCCGCTACGCGGCCTGGTTGAAGGCCGCCGCGCGCCCCGAGGACCACAGCCCGGTGCCGTCGTTCGACATCCTGATGCTCGGCCTCGGGCCGGACGCCCATGTGGCTTCGCTCTTCCCGGAGATGCCGGCGCTCTATGACGAACGCCCGGTGGTGGCGGTACGGGGCGCCCCCAAGCCGCCGCCGACCCGGCTCTCGCTGACCCTGCCGTCGATCCGGGCAGCCAAAGAGGTGTGGATCATCGCCGCAGGCCCGGAGAAGGCCGGCGCCGTCCGACTGGCCTTGTCCGACGCGGGCCCCGTCCAGGTCCCGTCCGCCGGAGCCCGCGGCCGCCAGGCCACCCTGTTCCTCCTGGACCGCGCCGCCGCCGCCCAGCTCCCCCTCGGCATGGACCGCCTCGCCTCCCCCTAACCCCGTTGAGTCGTGGCGTTTCCCGCACCTTTTACGTGCGAGGTGCGGGAAACGCCACGACTCAACGATGACGATCAGCGGCCGGAGAGCTTGTCGGCGAAGGTCGCGATGGGGTGGGTGGTGGTACGGCCTCCGGCCTCGCCCGCGTCGGCGGCCTGGTAGAGGGCGTACATCGTCTGGACGCCCAGCCAGCGCAGCGGCTCGGGCTCCCAGCGGCGCACCTTCCAGCCGACCCAGGGCAGCGCCGTCAGCGAGGTGTCCCGGCGCAGCACCAGGTCACGCAGCGTACGGGCGGCCAGGTTGGTGGTGGAGACACCGTGGCCGGTGTAGCCGCCCGCATGACCAAGGCCTGTGGTGTGATCGAGGACGACCGTGGAACACCAGTCCCTGGGCACGCCGAGGACCCCGGACCACGCGTGCGCCACCTGGCCACCGGCCTCCGCCACGGCCGGGAACATCGTGGTGAGCATCTTCCAGAGACTGTCCACGACCGACTGCTGGGTCAGCCCCGCGTCGTCGACCTTCGACCCGTACCGGTAGGGCTTGCCCCTCCCGCCGAAGGCGATCCTGCCGTCGGCCGTCCGCTGGGCGTACATGTAGTAGTGGGCCATGTCGCCGAGGAGCTCGGCGTTCTGCCAGCCGATGCGCTTCCAGACCTCATCGGGCAACGGCGTCGTGGCGATCAGGGAGCTGTTCATCGGCAGCCAGTCGCGGTGGTGACCGGCCAGCCCAGCGGTGAAGCCCTCAGTCGCGCGGATCACGTACTCGGCCCTGACCGTGCCGTAGGGGGTCTCGGCGGCGGCGGGCGCGGACCCCGATCGGGGCCGGATCGCGGTGACGGGCGTCTGCTCGAAGATCTCCACGCCCAGTCCGGCCACCACCCGGGCCAGCCCGCGGGCCAGCTTGGCCGGCTGGGTCCGGGCGCAGTGCGGGCTCCAGGCGGTACCCAGTGCACCGTCCACGAGAAGGCGGTCGTCCTGCTCGGGCCTGTCGAGCAGCCGGATGTCGGCCTCGCTCCAGCCCCACTCCCGGTCGTGGTCGACCATCTTCTTCAGCCGCCCGAGCTGAGCCGGGTTGGTGGCGACGCTGAGCGCCCCGCCGTGCACGATGTCCGCGTCGATCCCCTCGGCCTCGGCGGTCCTGACCACCTCGCCCACGGAGGCGAACATCTCCCGCTGCAGGGCGATCGCGGCCTCCTTGCCGTGCCGCCTGGCATAGCGCTCCCGGGAACCCGCGATCTCCCCCATGATCCAGCCGCCGTTGCGCCCGGACGCTCCGAACCCGGCGAACTCCTTCTCAAGGACGACGATGCGAAGGCTGGGCTGTTCACGCTTGAGGTAGTACGCGGTCCAGAGGCCGGTGTACCCGGCTCCGACGATGCACACGTCGGCCTCTCGGGTGCCCGGCAGCCGGGGTCCAGGAGTGGGCAGTCCGATGTCGGCGTACCAGCGGGAGACGTGGCCATTGGTGAAGTCAGCCGAGAGTGGTGTGGAGCTCATGTCCGCCATCCTGCTGGATCCGTCACAGAAATGCCATATCAGCCGCAAATCCGTTGTCTGATCAACAATCCACAACGAGATCCTGCAAGCCCCACCGAAACGGTTCGCTCACGAGGATGTAGCGGTTCCGTAACAGACATGCGGAAGTGTTAGCCGTGACGCTTCGGAGGAGATCATGGCGCTGCTGCGCGTACGTACTGAGATCGAGGACCGGCCCGGACGGCTGGCCGTCCTGACCGGGGCCCTGGCCGCCCGGGGGGCCAACATCCTGGATCTCTCGGTCCAGGTGGACACCGAGGGCGTCGTCGACGAGTTCATCGTGGACTGCCCGCCGCGTACCGGGCCCGCCGAACTCGCCGCGGCCCTGGACGCAGCCGGCGGGGTGCGCACCGTCGTGGTCCCGGCCCGCGCCCGTGAGCTGGTCGACGAGCCGACCCGGGCGCTGACCCTGGCCGCGCGGCTGCGGTCCGACCCGCGTGCGCTGCCGGAGACGCTGGCCGAGCTGCTGCGCGCCGATGAGGCCATCTGGCTCCCGGGTCCGGCGGATGCGGACCAGGCCGATGTTCTCGTCGTGCCGGTCGGGCACCGGGCGGTCCGGCTGCACCGGCCCGGCCTGGCCTTCACCGCGACCGAGGCGGCCCGCGCGGACGCGCTGGTCCGGGCCGTACTGCCGCCCGGCGACCTGGAGCCGACCTCCCGGCGGATCCAGCTGCGGGACGGCACCGAGATCGTTGTACGGCCCTTGGACCGCTCCGACGGCGAGGCGGTCAGGGCCATGCACGAGCGTAGTTCGCTGGAGAGCCGCCGGTTGCGGTACTTCAGCGCCAAGCCGTACCTGCCCCGGCGGGTCCTTGACC
>JAOPYM010000211.1 GCA_025964615.1 Actinomycetes bacterium | reverse complement strand
TCGGCGACGTCGACGCTGAGCGCGTCGATATGAGCCAGCATCCGTGCGCACAGGTAGGCGTGATGGTCCTCGAAGTGGCCGGTGAGCGCCTCTTCCAGCTCCGGGATCTTCCGGCGCATCACACTGTGCGCCATCTGCGCCAGCACCCTGGGGTTACGTTCCCCGCCGATCAACGCGGCCAGCATCTGCCGCCCTGAGACCCCGTACAGGTCGGTGATGACCGAGGTCAGCTTGATCTGGGCGTCCTCGAGGAACTTCTCCAGCCGCTGCTTCTCCCGGGTCCGCTCCCGGACCAAAGCCCGCCGGTAGCGGGTGACGTCCCGCAGCTGGCGGATCGGCTTGGGGTGTACCAGGCTGGGCCGGCACATGCCGCGCTCGACGACCTTGGCCAGCCAGACACTGTCGAGTTTGTCGGTCTTCGGCCGGCCGGGGACGTGCTTGACGTGCTGGGCGTTCAGCAGCCAGCAGGTGAACCCCTCGGCCTCCAGCAGGTAGAACACCGGCTTCCAGTACGTCGAGGTCGCCTCCATCGCCACCAGCTCAACCTGCTGACAGCGCAGCCAATCCGCCAGCTCCAGCAACGCCGGCGTCACCGTCCCGTACTCGCGTACCTCCTGAACCCGCCGGCCCGGCATGGTCTCGTGCGGAACCCGCACACACGCCGTCAGCGTCTCCTTGCCCAGATCGATCGCGCACACCCGCCCGACCAGCCCAGTGTGCTCTTGCGTGATGTCCTCCATCGGCACCTGCTCTCGTCTCGAAGTGACTGTGAGACGGTTGCTCGCAGGAGCTGTACGGGGGTAACAGAGGCGCACTCTCGTGCTCGAAGCAACACAGCCGAGCCCCTCAGATCGCTCCCAGCGTCAGACTGTTTCACGGCCTCGACCCGGCACCAAAGACCTACGACGTCGGCGAGCAACCACTCCCGATTTTCACGCCCAACCGGGCGTCCCCGCAGGGACATCAAAGGACTGTTTCACGAGGTTCCTCGTCGGTCAACCGCGGCCAGGACCGAACCGCGGTTGACGGCCCAGGACTGGGAGGCTAGTTTTCCCGGACCCGGTCTTCGACCTGTAGGACCGTCTTCATTGGTCGAGCAGGTTGTCCTCGAGGCGGCGGAGGGTTCGTAGCGCGGCGGTGCGCTGTGCGGGCGTGAGGTCGCCGACGGTCAACTGCTCCAGCCGCGTCCAGATCTCCTCGACCTGGGCGCGAAGGACGAGGCTCGCCGGGGTCGGCTCGACGCGGGTCGCCCGGCCGTCGTCGGGATCCGGGACGCGCCGTACGTAGCCGGCCCGCTCCAGGCGCTGCACGGTCCGGGTCATTCTGGCCGAGTCAGTGCCGAACTCCGCGGCCAGATCGGCCTGCCGCTGCGGGCCGGACTCCCACAATCGCATCATCAGCACCTCCTGCCCCGTGTGCAGGCCAACCTCCCGCAGGAGCCGTCCGGCGAGAATCCGGTGGCTGCGGGTGAGTCGGGGCCGACGTGCCGCAGCCGGTTCCCGGACCCGGCCAGGTGACCGGGTCGTCGGCTGGGCCGACGCGCCCGCCGGGTCGTACGCCGAGTATGCCCTCGCCAGCACGTACACGGCGCTGCCCGACGGCGTGGATTTCCCGGCCGTAGTCACACTCCCGGTCGCCATGGACGCCGCGACCCGCGGTCTCGACGTGCTGAAGGTCGGAGCCGGGGACACGCTGCTCATCCACGGCGCGAGCGGCACTGAACTCCTGGTAGCCGGACGGTTCCTACACAGCCGATCTACCAGGAGTTCGCGTGCCGGTGACGCCGGTCTGTTCCTCTGCCCACCCGCACGGTCGACCGGAGCCGGCAAGAAGCCGGGCTCCGCGTGCTGCAGCCCCACTCAATCAACGGAGTCTGCCGGTAGCGCAATGCCGATCTACGATTGAGCTCTTCAGTCGGTTGAGGAGACATCGCAAACCCGCTGACCGGCTTGGTTTCGCCGTGTGTGGCCTTGTCGGTCGAGGTGTTCCAGTAGGGGGATGGCGACGCGGCGAGTGGTGTCGAGTGCCTTGCGGGCGTCGCTCACGGTGAAGGGTTGTGGGAGTCTGGCCAGGATGGCGGCGGCGGTGTGGTCCGCACCAGGCAGGAGCACGATACCCTCCGCGATGCGGATGAGCAGGCCCGCGCGTACGACGGCCGCCAGGGCCCTGCCGTGGAGTTCCAGTTCCGCCAGCCGGTCCACGTCGGGGGCATGGAAGGGGTGGTCGGTGAGCTCGCTTCGTATCTGCTCGACGGCTGCCGAGACGGCGTGCGGCAACGTCGTCGTCGCCGCTCCGGCGATGCGTCCCTCGGTGAGGCCCAGCGGGGGCTGGACCAGGGCTCTGATCAGCTCTTGATCGGGGAGTCCGAGGGCGATGCGGGCGGTCTCGGCGGGGATTCCAGGTTCGAGCGGGTGGCGTGCCGCATGATCGGCCGTGAGAGCCGTGAGCCTCTGGGACAGGTTCGCCCAGTGTGTTGGGTCGGCGATCCATTTCCGCGTCACTGGCTCGTATGGTGCCAAGACTCCCATCGCGGCCAGTTCGTCGCGGCGCATCAGCCCATTCCAGGACAGCAGTACGGCGCCGTCCGGGATTCCCGCTGAGGCCAGCTGGTCGCCTCGGGTAGTGGCCGCACCCCGCCGTCGGAGTGCGGGCGGCCGTACATCGGCCATGGTGATGCCGGCGATGACGCGGTGGCCTCCGGGATCACGCAGCAGGGCCTGATCGCCGATGTGCAGCGGAAGGGGTCGCGCTAGGGCGAGGCGCGCGTGCTGGTCGCCGAGGGGCCGGACCTGCACGGCGACCGCGGCGGATCCGATGTGGAGAGTCAGGGCGCTGGGAAGCGAGGGGGCGGGCGGCCCGCGAAGTTCCACATCGACCAGGGAGGTGCTGAACCAATGCCCGGGAGTGAGCAGGGCGGCGCCACGGGACAGCCGGCCTGCGGCCACCCCACGAAGATTGATCGCCACCCGGGCTACCGGCCCTATCTCGTCGACCGTGACACCCTGTGTCTGCAACCGTCGCACGGTCACCTGACGATCATCGATGATCAACTGATCATCGGGGCGGAGCGTACCCGCGCCGAGGGTGCCGGTCACCACGGTGCCCGCGCCGTTGATGGTGAAGGAACGATCGATCCACATCCGGACGGGAGCGGTGCTTTCGGGCCGGGGCATCGCGGCGACCAGGCGGTCCAGCGCGTGCCTGAGATGCTGGAGTCCCTGCCCGGTGTGTCCGCTCACGGTCACGGTCTCGATGCCGGCCAGGGTGGTGGAGGAGATTTCGCCTCGTGCCTGCTCCGCGGCGGGTCCGGGATCGGCCAGGTCGCTGCGCGTGATCACCAGGAGGCCGTGCCGTACCTCGAGGGCGTGCAGGGCGGCCAGATGCTCGGCTGACTGGGGCATCCAGCCCTCGTCGGCGGCGACCACGAACATCACCGCGGCCACCGGCCCAACCCCGGCGAGCATGGTGGTGACGAATTGTTCATGGCCGGGCACGTCGACGAACGCGATCTGCTGCCCGGACGGAAGGGCGGCCCAGGCGAAGCCGAGCTCGATGCTCATGCCCCGGCGCCGTTCCTCGGCCAGGCGGTCGGGTTCCATGCCGGTGAGCAACCGGATCAGGGTGGACTTTCCATGGTCGACGTGGCCGGCCGTGGCGATCACATGGGTCACGGCCACGCCCTGAGTATCGCGGTGACGATCGCGGCATCGTGAACCGGTGGCACCGCACGCAGGTCCAGCAGGACTCTGCTCTGCCCGATCCGCCCGACCACCGGAGGGTCACCCGTTCGCAGACGCACCGCGTAGTGCTCCGGCAACGCCACCGCGGCGCTGGGCAACGTCACTCCGGGCGCCCCACCACCGCCCACCGTCGCGACCGTGTCGACGGCCTCCGCTGGGACGCCGTGCCTGCCGAGTTCATCGGCGATCCGCCCGGCGCGGTCCCGCAGGTCCCCGGCGTCTGCGTGCAGCGCCCCTACGGTCGGGGACCGGGGATCGCGCAGCGTCGCCTCCAGCGCGGCGAGGGTGAGCTTGTCCACGCGAAGCGCCCGGTACAGCGGATGTCGGCGCAGCCGTTCCACCAGGTCCGCGCGGCCGAGCAGCAGTCCGGCCTGCGGTCCGCCCAGCAGCTTGTCGCCGCTCGCGGTGACCAGCGCAGCGCCGGCCCGCAGTACGGTGGCCGCGTCCGGCTCCTCGGGCAGCAGCGGTTCGGGCCTCAGCAGACCCGAACCGATGTCGACGACCACGGGTACGGCCAGAGCCGCCAGCTCGGCCACTTCCACGCCGGCGGTGAAGCCCTCGACCCGGAAGTTGGACGGGTGCACCTTGAGCACGAAGCCGGTTTCAGCGCCGATCGCATCGGCGTAGTCGGCCAGGGTCGTCCGGTTGGTCGTGCCGACCTCGCGTAGCCGGGCGCCTGTCGATACCAGCAGATCCGGGATGCGGAAGCCGTCACCGATCTCGATGAGCTCACCCCGGCCGATCACGATCTCCCGGCCCGCCGCCAGCGCGGTGGCAGCGAGTACGAGTGCGGCCGCGTTGTTGTTAACCACCTGCACGGCCTCCGCCTCCGGCACCGCGCCGGCCAGCGCCTCCAGCGCCGTACGCCCCCTGCGCGCTCGTCTGCCTGTCGTGAGATCGAACTCCACGTCGGTGCAGCCAGCCGCCGCGGTGAGCGCCTCGATGGCGGTCGCCGACAGGGGCGCACGTCCGAGATTGGTGTGCAACAGCACCCCGGTCGCGTTGATTACCGGTCGCAGCCCTGGCCTTCTCCAGGACAGTGCGGCCACCACCGCCTCGGTGACCTCCTCAGGGGTGATCTGTCCGTCTCTGGCGGATTGCTGTACGGCCGCCACGACGTCTTTCACCGCGGTCTGCCCCAGCTGTTCGATCGCCGCGGCCACCTGTGGGTCGGCCAGCAGGGTGTCAGTCCTCGGTATCCGGCGCCGCGGATCCATCCCATCGGCCTTTCGTCGAGAACAGCGGAGGCGGACGGGAATCGAACCCGCCGCGCCGAGATCCTCGGCGCCACCTGTTTTGAAGACAGGGAGGGCCACCAGGCACCTATACGCCTCCAAATGGATCTTATGGATATTGCCCGGTATGGTCTATAGGCTCATGCAGTACACCCATGGCGGCGGTTGCGCCTGCAAGATCCCTCCAAGTGAACTCGAAGCGATCCTCGCTGGGCTCAATTTCCCGGACTCTCCGGATCTGCTCATCGGACTGGACCACGGCGATGACGCTGCGGTCGTGCGCATCGCTGGCGACCGAGGCGTCGTGGTCACCGCCGACTTCTCCGCCCCGGTCGTCGACGACGCCTATGACTTCGGCCGTATCGCCGCGGCCAACGCCCTCTCTGATGTGTACGCCGTCGGTGGTGAACCCCTGGTCGCGGTCAACCTGCTCGGCTGGCCACGGGACTTGCTGCCCATGGAACTTGCCGGCGAGGTGCTACGCGGCGGGCTCGACATCGCCAAGGAGGCCGGTTGCCTGCTCGCCGGTGGGCACAGCATCGACGATCCCGAACCGAAGTACGGGCTAGCCGTCACCGGCCTGGCCGATCCCGGTCGGCTGCTGCGCATGGACGCGGGAGTCGCGGGGCTGCCACTCACCCTCACCAAACCCCTCGGCGTCGGCGTCCTCAACAACCGGCACAAGGCCACCGGAGAGACTTTCGAGCACGCCATCGCCAGCATGACCACCCTCAACCGTGACGCCGCCCGCGCTGCCCTGGCTCACGGCGCCACATGTGCGACCCAGAGCGCCTCTTTGGAGCCGAAGCGCATGCCGAGGGCGGCGTGAGCGCCGTCAGGTAGGCATCGATCTGTGCGAGCTCCCATTTGAACAGCTCGGACAGGATGCGGTCGATATTGCGCATGATGTGCGGGGACAGCCACAACGAGAACTCCGCCGCATCGTTGGCGACCCCCACACAGTCCGCCGAAGCATTGCCGGACACAGGTGGCGGCGACG
>JAOPYM010000165.1 GCA_025964615.1 Actinomycetes bacterium | reverse complement strand
GGAAGCGATCGGCGCCCACGCCGAGACGTACAACTTCAAGAAGTGAGCTGTTCCTCCCTGACGGCAGCCGTACGGTCGCCATCCAGGGCCCAGGTGTCGAGGCCCCATGTGACTTTCGGAGCTTGAGGGTTCTGGCCCACTCTCGATGGTGCCGGTGACGGAACGTTGATTCCGTGTCAGTTGTAGTTGAGGATGCGGGCTCTCAGGAGGTCGAAGTTGGCTCGGCCAAACATTTGCCTTTTGAGCATTTTGATGCGATTCACGTTGCCTTCGACCGCGCCCGAGCTGTAGGGCAGGGTGAGCCCGTTGAGGACCGCGGTGTGGTCGCGTTGGATGCCGTTGGCGAAGGTGTGCAGGTAGGGCAGGTCGTCGGCTCGGACGGCCGCGAGCCAGGTGTCGAGGTCTTGAGCGCCGCGGCGTTGGGTCATCATCTCCGCGAAGGTTTTGACGTGACCGTGCAGGGTGGCGAGGTGGGGGCAAGCCACGAGAACGTCTTTGAGCTGGAGCTGCTCGTCGGTATCGAGGTTGTCGGGGCGGCGGCGGATCCACCCGGTGACGTGGCGGACCTTGGGCGGCGCGCAGACCGCAGGTGGCGCGGCGGCGCCTTTGAAGGGTGCCAGGTGGGCGTAGACGGTGCCGTAGCTTCCGCGGTAGCCGAGCTTGGTGATCTCGCGGTGTAGTTCCTGGATGTTGGTGCAGCCGGCGTTCCACCGCTGGTGCAGGTGCGGTTTGTACTCATCGAGCTTGCTCGGCCATCCCGCGAGCGATACCGCGACCAGGCTCTCGACGTTCTCCGCGTGGTAGTACTTGCGGACGGTCATGGGGGCCAGGCCGAGTTCGGTGATGATCGCCGTGATCTTCTTGCCTTCCGCCTTCAACGTTTGCACCTGCTCGAAGTACTGCCGGGCCCGCACCACGCGCGACCTGTTCTCGGCATGAGCAGCAGTGGCCTGCGCCGCGGCCTGCTGGGCATCGACGGCCTGCTGCTCGAGGATCTCCGCGCTGGGTGGCTTGGACCCGGGCCAGGCTTCTTTGACGCACCGGTGGTGCGCGGCGACGGTCTTGTCCACGTATCCGCCCAGGTTGTCCCACAAGGCACTGGTGGGCCGCCAGCGAGGTGCCCGCCGTGAGGCGGGTCCTTTTCCGGCGGCCCCCAGCCCGAACGACGCATGCGACTTTCACCGCACGTCGCTCTCCGGTGACTACTGCGTGAGTTGCGGTGTTGGCTGCCCGGTATGGATGGCGTCGTGGCAGGTCCGGCAGACCACCAGGGTCTTGCGCCGTCGGCGCGCCATTTCTGCCGCCCACGCCGGTTGTGGCCGTCCCGGACGGTCGAGGACTGCGAGGCGGCGGACGTGATGCACCGAGATGCCGTCCGTGCTGTCGCAGAGTTCGCACCGGTCCGCCAGGAGCCGGGTGACCAGCTCCTTGTGACGGATGACGCCCGGGACCAGGACGCGGTCGGTGATGGCCGCGTCTCGTTGCCGTCTGAGGGGAATGCCTCCGAACCGTGCGACCAGTGGCTTCCTGCCACTGCGTTCGATCCGAGCCTCAAAGCACTTGCGTCGCCCGTGGGGGGTGCTGATGGTGGTCGC
The DNA here is from genome assembly GCA_025964615.1 of Actinomycetes bacterium. Classification (GTDB taxonomy): domain Bacteria; phylum Actinomycetota; class Actinomycetes; order Streptosporangiales; family Streptosporangiaceae; genus RYN-227. The sequence goes on along the minus strand of JAOPYM010000165.1, from coordinate 2,047 downwards.
GTACTTACGGGCCATCTTCGACACCGACGAGCGGTACTTGTTGGCCAGGGTCTTCAGCAGCGAGGTCTCCATGACCCAAAGCAGCCGGTAGAGACGATGGACGTTCCCGGCCAGCAGGTAGTACTGGACGATGCCCCGCCACTCGGCCCCATAGGTGTTGACGATGGTGTGGTCGTCCTCGTTGACCAGATGGGGCCTGCGCTCGGGTTTGCCGCGCGACAGGTAGGGGGCTTTCTTGGCCCTGATCACCGATTCCGGAACGCGGAGGCTGACAGTGCCGTTGGCGCTGCGCTTGCCGCCGGTAACCTTCCGGTCGTTGTGGAGCACGGTGATCTCATAGCCGAGGAAACGCGCCGCCTGGGTGCGGGCGTGCGTGATCAGCGTCTTGTCCCGCGACAGTTCCAATGCGAGTTCGTCGCGCAGGAACGCCGTCAGGCGCTGTTTGATCTCCTCGGCTTCGGCCTTGGGTCCGATGAACCCGAGCAGAGTGTCGTCGCAGTACCGGACATAGCGCAGCCGCCGGTAGCCGGGATCTCGGGGATCCCCGCTGGGCATGCCACGCAATTGCTGGCGTAGTTTCCGTGCTTCGGCACGGTCACCGCGCTTGTGTGCCCGGTCCCTGGCGGCGCGCACTCTGGCATAGGCGGCGTCCTGCTTGCGGATCCGCCCTCGGGTGTATTCCGGAATCAGAACCGTTTCGACGAACTCATCCAGCCGATGCAGATAGATGTTCGACAGGATCGGTGAAACGACGCCGCCTTGCGGGACCCCGCTCAACGTCGCGTTCCAGACCCAGTCCTCCAGGTATCCGGCCCCCAGCATGTTACGCATCAGCCGCAGGAACCTGTTGTCGTGGATCCGCTCCGCCAGCGTCGAGAGCATGATCTGGTGATCGAAGCTCCCGAAGCAGTCGGCGACGTCTCCTTCGATGAACCAGGTCGTCCCGGTCCAGGTGTTGGCCACATCCCGCAACGCGGTGTGGCAGCCCCGGCGGGGACGGAAACCGTGGGACAGGCCGGAGAAGGACGGCTCGTAGTAGGCCTCCAACAGCAGGCGCACCACCTCGCCGACCAGTTTGTCCGACCACGGCGGCAGACCCAGGGGCCTGGTCTTCCCGTTCTTCTTCGGGATGTGGATCCGCTTGACCGGGCTCCACCGGTAACGCTCGAACCGCAGCGCCTCGATGATGGTCTCGATCTTGCCGATCGACATGCCGTCCACGGTCTCCCCAGTGACCCCGGGCGTCATCGCCCCCTTGTTGGAGTAGATCCGCCCATAGGCCAGCAGATACATCTGCGGGTTGAACAGCTGCCGATACAATTCATTCAGCGGCAGGCCGCGCCTGCCGCGCTCACGCAGGACACCCAGCACCGTTTCGGCGCTCTGCATTACGCATACCTCCCGCTCCTGAGGTGTCCGATCACCTGGCCCCCTTCGCCCTGATTCCGGCTCTCCCGGACTCCTTGGCCGGTCGTGACTCCGGCGACTACTACGGGGCCTCCGTCGCCATAGGACTCGCGTCCCGTAGGCGATCCCATGTTCGTCCTGGTCGTACGTGACAGCGTGACGTAGGCGTCCCACTCATCCCCTTGAATGCCCTCACTGGGCATCGCCCCGCGCCCGGAGGTTGCCCAGGTCATGGCACTAAACTCAGGCAGAGCGCGGCGTCGGCTTCGGGCGTTGGTTTCCGACGGATGCGACCTTCCATCAACTGGGAATTGGGATTCAGGCAATCCAGCTTTCGCCATATCACGCGGGTCCCACGACGCACCGTCTCCAACGCCTGAGCACGGCCGCCGCTTCAATGGCATGCTATTGTCCCCTTCACCTTTCGGATCCAAGTAAGCCATCGGACCCAAGAACCTCCCTCCAGTTCCCCCCGGCTCAGCCGGGGATACGACCAGGCGCCTCATGGCGCACTGCCAGCGATCTGCCACTTGGGTCGCGTTGGGTGCGCCCTCGCGGGCGCCATCGGCGTAGGCGCCGGCCCGGTCGCGGCAGATCACCTGTACTCCGGGGTGGGCTTTCAGCCACTGGGCCAGGGTGT
>JAOPYM010000151.1 GCA_025964615.1 Actinomycetes bacterium | reverse complement strand
GCGTACGGGGGACAGGGGCGCCCAAGCCGGGCGAACCGGAAGATCCGCCCCCTCCTCGAGGAGGCGCCGCCGGCCCGGTCGGTACGGCTCAAAACGGGCCCGTTTACTACCATCGGGAACCCGGATTCCTGTAAATCAAGACCGCCAGTGGCCGATCCGGTCCGGTTATCTGGTCTACCCGGCCCGGCGCGCTGACCTGGCCTCGGACGAGATCCGATTTATGAAACCGCTCTTGAGGTCAGAGCCTCAGTTGAGGATGTCCAGGCACAGTTTGGACGAGGCGCTGTGACCAGCATTGACGTTGCATCCTCCGCCAGTGTCAGCGGTCACGGAATTGAGCCAGGTTGAAGGGGCTCTTGCGCACGGAATTGAGCCGTGCGAGCGGGGCGTGTTCACGTTATTGAGCCGGTTCACTCTGCGTGGCAACGTGACCGGCCCCGCCGCCGTCGCGCCGGGCCCGACCAGCCGGCCGTCCTGGATGACCCGGGTGGTCGTGCGCAGCGCGCCGTCGCCGCCGGCGCCGCCCCGGTGATCGGGGAGGGGTCCAGTGCGCTGGACATGGCCGCCACCGCAGCGACCACCAGCGGAATGTCGGCTGAGCCTGGAGACAGGTCGGGGTGACGGCCCGGGATGTCCTGCAGGACCATCGCGATCCAGCCGTCGACCCGGCCGGCCCAGATCAGTTCCGGGCGCAGCGCCGCGGCCGGCAGCGCCGCCACCGTCCGCGCTTCGTTGTCGTAGGCGACCGCGAGAGGGTGCTCGCCGCCGATGGCCTTGACGAACAGGCGATGGCCGGCGGCGTGGACGCGCAATGCGGCGCCGGGGGTGAACCCGCCGTCCTGACTTTCGGCGTGGCTGAACCGTAGCCGTCCAGCTGCGGGAAGGTGTCGAAGAAGTGCCGGGCGAGCAGCGAGTACGTCTCCGGGCGCCGCTCCAACTCGGCTCGCAGCCCGTTGCCGTGATGGTAGACGGCGTCGTAGCCGCCCACAGGATCCGGTTGTCGGCGGTGAGCCGGTAGTAGTGGAACTGGTTGGCGCTGTCCCCGATGCCCGAGCCCTGCGGGCGGCTCCGGCCGAGGGCCCGCGCAGCGCCTGACGATCACCGTCACGCTCGCGCTCTCTTGTCGAATCGGTCCGGGGTGAACGCCTCGGCCAACGCGGGCAGCGCGCCACCCGCCAGCACCTCGGCCATCACGTCACCGGTCACCGGGGTCAGCAGCACCCCGTCACGAAAGTGCCCGGCGGCCAGGAACAGGCCGGGCAGCGCGGCCGCGCCGAGGATCGGGACGTCGTCCGGGGACCTCGGGCGAAGACTAGCGTTCACCTCGATGAACTCCAGCTCGGTGATGCCCGGCAGCACCTCGCGGGCGTCGCGCAGCAGCTCCCAGATCCCGCCCGCCGTGATCCTGGTGTCGTAACCCAGTTCCTCCTGGGTCGCCCCCACGACGATCTCGCCGTTGGCGCGCGGCACCAGGTAGATCGACGAACCGCGCACCAGACCCCAGGTCGCCCGGGTCAGGAAGGGCACCGTGGTCTTGAGGCGCAGCACCTGGCCCTTCACGGGCCGGACCGGCGGCACGATGTCCGGGGGCAGCCCGCCCAGGTCGCCGATCCACGGCCCGGCCGCCAGGACGACCCGGTCGGCCCGGATCTCACCGCCGCCGGCCAGCCGCACCCCCACAGCGGTGTCCCGCTCCACGATCACATCGGTGGCGCGCAGCCGTACGAGCTCGCCACCGGCACGATCGACCGCGGTCAGCAGCGCGGCGGTCAGCCGTCGCGGGTCGATCGAGCCGTCGTCGGGGGCGAGCAGCCCGCCGCGCACCGACGGGGCCAGCATCGGCTCCAGCGTGCGGCACTCACGGCCCGTCAACGCCTCGGCGCGGACGCCCAGGGACTCCTGGAAACGCCGCAGGTCATCGAGGGAGGCGAGATCGCCGCCGTCGAAGGCGACGTGAAGAAGCCCATCGGCCCGGTACCCGGTGTCCTGCCCGGTGACCTCCTCAAGCTCGGCCACGAATGCCGGGTAGCGATCCAGGGAGGCAAGACCGAGCCGCAGCATCGGCTCCTCGCCGTAGGTGATCTCACTGACCGGGGCGAGCATCCCCGCCGCCACATGCGACGCTTTGCTCCCCGGCTCGGGATCCACCAGCGTGACGGTCAGCCCGCGCTGGAGGGCCCGCCACGCGGTCACCAGCCCGATGACCCCCGCACCGATGATCACCACGTCGCGTCGGCTCTCTGGAACAAGCACCTTTCCGCTCCTTTCGTTCCTTCATCTGGGATCTTTCCCAAAATACCCCTCCGTGATCATGCGATGCAGTTACATGATCACGGAGGGTGGGGATGGTGTAGGTGTAGGGGTCAGGCGTTACGGCGGCGAGCCACCAGTGCGTTGCCCACGGCGAGCAGCAGCCCCCCGCCGAAGATCAGCGTTCCCATCACATTGACCTGCGGCGGGATACCGACCTTGGTGGCCCCCCAGATCCACAGCGGGAACGTCGTGGTCCCTCCGCTCACAAAATTGGTGATGACGAAGTCGTCCACGGACAGCACGAAGGCGAGCAGCGCGCCGGCCATAACACCAGGGAAGATCATCGGCAGGGTGACCAACCCGAAGGTGGTCCAGGTCCCGGCGCCGAGGTCACGTGCGGCCTCTTCCAAGGCGGGGTCGAGGGTCATGACCCGCGCCCGGACGGTCACCGCGACGAACGAGACCGAGAACATCACGTGCGCGACCAGGATCCATACGAATCCCGGGTTCTGACCGATCGACACGATCATCGACAGCAGCGACGCGCCCATCACGATCTCCGGAGAGGAGATCGCAGCGAACATCACCAGGTTGGTGGTGGCCTGCCCGCGGAAGCGGTATCTGCCGAGCGCCATCCCGATCATGGTGCCGATCGTGCCCGCGATCAGCATCGTGAGGAGCGCGATGACCAGTGACGTCACAAGCGCGTTCGTCAGATCGGGAATGTCGAACACCTTGCCGTACCACTTGAGCGTGAAGCCCTGCCAGGTGTTGTTGTAGCGACCGCGGGGATTGTTGAACCCGAACAGGATCATCACGCCGATCGGCATGAAGAGCCAGATGATGACCAGCCAGGTGTAGAC
>JAOPYM010000104.1 GCA_025964615.1 Actinomycetes bacterium | reverse complement strand
TGGCGTTTCCCGCACCTTTTCTTCAAACGGTGCGGGAAACGCCACGACTCAACGGAGAAGGTGAGGGAGGTGTGGCGGTCAGTTCCGCGCGGAGCCGCGCCACGACCGCGGACTTGTGCGAGTAGGCGGTGCCGAGGTCATGTCCGGCCTCCAGGGCCGCGGTGACCTCCTCCTCCGCACGGGCATAGGCGGCGGCGGCGGCGAGGACCTCCGCGCTGGAGCGCATCCGGAGCGCGACGACACCGCCGGTGTCCATGACGATCCGATCTCCGTCGTTGAGGCTGACCGCTCCGATCGTGCAGGGTCCCCCGATCTCGGCGACATGCACCTCGGGCCCCGGCCCGGCGGTGGCCCGCTTCCGGGCCCAGACGGGCAGGCCGATACGGTCCAGGGCGAGCAGGTCCCGGACCGCGCCGTCCACCAGGACTCCGACCGCACCACGGCCACGGGCGGCGAGCGAGAGGATCTCGCCCCAGACCGCACCGGCCGCGTGGCCCGCATCGGCGATCACGACGACGCGTCCGGCCAGGTCCGTCGCCAGGAGCTCGCGCAGCGGGCCGAGCCCGGACGGTCCCGGCCCGGGAGCGAGACGGACCGTCCGCGCCGTACCCATGGCAGGGGCGCAGATCGTCATGGGCCGTAGCGGCGGGCTGAGCCAGCCGGTCTCGCCTCGCAGTTGCAGCACGTCCGCGACGGCCGTCGACGGAACACCGCTCATGGTGCCTCCCTGAGCAGGAACTTCCGGATCTTTCCGACAGAGGTGCGCGGCAGCCGCTCGACCCGCTCGAAACGGACCGGGCGTTTGGACTTGGCCAGCCGCGCGGCGCACCACTCCTCCAGATCGCCGAGGTCCGCACCGGGATGCGCCACGACATAGGCGACGGGCACCTCGTCACGGACGGGGTCGGGCTCGCCGAGCACGGCGGCCTCGAAGACCCCCGGATGGTCGGCGAGCACCGCCTCGATCTCCACGACCGAGACGTTCTCGCCCGCCACCTTGAGGACGTCGCCGCCCCGGCCCGCGAAGAAGACGCTGCCGTCCGCGTCGGTCGTGCCGCGGTCCCCGGTGACGAACCACTCGCCGCGGAAGGCGGCGCGCGTGGTCTCCTCATCGTCGAGATACCCGGCGAACAGGGTCCGCCCTGGGACGCCGCGGACGAGGATCTCCCCCTCGGTGACGCGCAGTTCGCAGCCGAGCGTGACCTGTCCCATCGATCTGGGCACCGGCGCCACCGCCCGGTTGGTGAGCACCGCCGCGATCGTCTCGGTCATCCCGTAGAGCTGGCGCGGCCGGCAGCCGACCAAGGCGGCGAACTGGTCGTACTGCTCGTCAGTGAGGTTCTGCGCGTACCAGCAGTGCGACAGCCGTACGGGCACGGGTTCAGAGGTGCGGGCGAGGATCATCCGCATCGGCGCGGCGAACAGGCTGGCGTGCGTCGCCTGGTGGCGGGCGGCCTGCACGAGGAAGGCGCTCGCGGAGAACGTGTGCATCAGCGCCACGCTCGCGCCCACCGCGATGGCTGGGGCGAACGAGTAGTACTGCGCGTTCGCGTGGAACAGCGGCAGCACCACCAGGCAGCGGTCCGACGACCGCATCGCCGAGGCTCCCGCCATGACGTCGCCCGCGAACGCGTAGTTGGCCTGGGTAACCATCACGCATTTGGGCGCCGAGGTCGTACCCGAGGTGAACATCAGCCCGAGCAGATCGTCCGGGCCCGGCATCGCCGCTGAAGGCGGAGGCCCGCACAGGCCCTCCAGCGAGGTGTCGTCCTCCAGCATCTCGACGACCGGCATCCCTGCCTCGGCCGCCGCACTGCGGTAGACGTCCGCGCGGGAGGGTGCGCACACCCCCAGCCGGGCGCCGGTACGGATGAGCTGCCCGGCCAGTTCCGGCGCCGTCGCCTGCGGGTCGGAGGGCACCATGGCCGCGCCGAGCCGGGCGCACGCCAGCCAGATCGCGACGAACGCCGGGGAGTTGCGCAGCGCCAGGCCGACCCGGTCCCCCGGGCCGACCCCGCGCTCGGCGAGCCCGCCGGCCACCCGGGCGGCCAATGCGTCGAACTCACCGTAGGTCCACTGGGTGACCGCCCCGTCCGGCCCCTCGAAGAGCAGGAAGAGACCATCCGGCCGCGCGGTGACGGTTTCCCGCCACCGCGCGTCGAACGTGGCGCTCATCATGCGGCGGTCCCGTACCCTCCGCCGCCGGGCAGTTCGAGCCGTACGACATCGCCTGGCTGGAGGGTGATGCGGGACTGGGTACGGACCGGTTCGCCGTTGACCAGGAACTTCCCGGTCTCACCGGGCAAGCCGCCGAAGATGCCGAGCGGCCCGAGGGCCAGCCGGCTCGTCACCGCGTTGAGAACCCACGGCGAGGACGAGTCGACGGTGAACTCGATGATCTGCCCGAGCCCGCCCTCCTGCTCCCCCCTGCCACCGGACCCGCGCCGCAGTTCCTTGCGCAGGAACCGGATGGGCGCCGACGCCTCCACCACCTCGACCGGCACCGCTGCGACGCCGGTCGGGTACGAGGTGGCCGACAGGCCCGGCTTGGCGGCCCGCGCGCCGACGCCGCCCGCGTAGGTGAACATCGCGGTGATGAACGGCCTGCCGTCGTCGTGGTGCCCGCTGACCTGCATCGTCCACACCGCCGCCGAACCCTCGGCCATGACCGCGTCCGGCAGTACGGCCGACATGGCGCGCAGCAGCGGCATCGGCAGGAACATGCCGACCACGTGCCTGGCCGTGCACGGCGACGGCGTGACCGCGTTCACGATACTGCCGAGCGGTGCCTCGACCCTGATGGGGGCGAGCGACCCGGCGTTGTTGGGGACGTCCGGGTTGATCAGGCTGCGCAGCGTGAACGTGGTATACGCGTGGGTGTAGTTCTTCACCACGTTGATGCCGTACGGGCTGGGGCCCGACGATCCCTCGTAGTCGACGAGGATCTCCCCGGCCTCCGCGTCGACCTGCACCGACACGGCGATGGTGATCTCCGAGCCGTCCGCGAGGTCGAGCACCGAGGTGGCCTCGTAGCGGCCGCCCGGCAGCTCGCGGATGGCGCGCCGAGTGGCCTCCTCGGACCGCTCGATGATCACATCCGCGAGATCCTCGATGTCGTCGAGGTGGTAGGAGTCGAGCAGCAGCCGCAGCCGCTGCGCGCCCACCTCGCCGGAGGCGATCTGGGCGTGCAGGTCACCGGCCATGTGGGTGGGCTGCCGTACGTTGGCCAGGATGAACTCCCAGACCGGCGCGTTCCGCTCGCCCTTCACCATCAGCTTGGTGATGGGGATCCAGAGCCCCTCCTCGAACACGTCGCGGGCCCCGGCGCCGATGCCGTACCCGCCGACGTCGGTGTGGTGGATCGTCGAGCCGAAGAACGCGACGACCCGCTCACCCCGGAAGACCGGCACCAGAACGGTCACGTCGAGCAGTTGCCCGGCGGTCCTGTACGGGTCGTTGGTGATCAGCACGTCGCCCGGTTCGAGGGTGTCGACCGGGTAGACGTCCAGGACGTGCCCGACCGCGATGGCGAGTGAGTTGATGTGCCCGGGGGTGCCGGTGACGGCCTGGGCGACCATCCGTGCCCGCCGGTCGAACAGCGCGTTGGCCAGGTCCCCGGCCTCCCGCACGATCGGGCTGAACGCCGACCGCTGCAGCGCCCGCGCCTGCTCGTTGACCGTGGAGATCAGCGAGCTCCACAGCACCTCAAGCTCGATGGAGTCGAACACCCTGCTCACTGGACCTCCCTGGTGGCGATGATGGAACCGTCCGCGGCGACGGCACAGGACCAGCCGCCGAGGATCACCGAGGTGGTCTCCCGCTCCTCGACGAGGGCAGGCCCGGCGAAGGTGTGCCCGGCGCGCAGATCGGCCCGGCGGTAGACCGGCACTCCCGCGGCGTCCGCGTCACGGACGAACCGGGCGGCGCGCGAACCGTAGGGCAGCGCGGGTCCGGTGGCCTCGGCCACGCTGGGGGCCTCGAAGCCGGGAGGCTCCGACCAGGCGGCGACCCGCCAGGTGACGACCTCCACCTCGATGCCGGGGATGCGCAGGCCATAGACCTTCTCGTAGGCCTGCTGGAAGAGCTCGACGGTCTCCTCCAGGGTGACCGGCCACGCATCGCCCTCGCCCACCCACACGGTGAGCTCGTTGCCCTGCCCGGCATACCGGGCGTCCAGGCCGTAGCGGAACTGGACGCCGGAGACCTCCGCGCCGGCGGCGGCGAGGATCCGCCGGCCCTCCTCGCGCATCTCGTCGAGCAGCCCGTCGCGGTCGGCGACGGTGTCGCGCGAGAGGGTACGGACCATGCTGCGGGCCAGGTCGATGCGGACCGGGCTGACCAGGGTGCCGAAGGCCGACAGCACGCTCGCGTTGACCGGGAAGATCACCCGTGGTGATTCGAGCAGCCCGGCCACCGCGCAGGCGTGCACCGGACCGGCGCCGCCGAAGGCGATCAGACAGACCCCGCGCAGGTCGATGCCGCGTTCCACGGCGTGCATGCGGGCCGCCGCCGCCATGTTCTGGTTGATCACTTCGTAGACCCCGACGGCCGCCTGGTCCACACCGGTGCCCAGGCCCTCGGCGAGCGGCGCGAACGCCTCCCGGGCCGCGGCCAGGTCCAGCGGCATCTCGCCGCCGAGGAAGTACGCGGGATCGAGCAGGCCCATGACCAGGTCGGCGTCGGTGGTGGCGGGCACCGTGCCGCCACGGCCGTAGCTGACCGGCCCCGGGGCTGCGCCGGACGACTCCGGGCCGACCTTGAGCAGGCCGAGCGAGTCGATCCTCGCCAGGCTGCCACCACCGGCGCCGATCTCGACCAGGTCCACCGAAGGCACCGAGCACGGGTACCCGGAGCCCTTCTTGAACCGGTAGACGCGGGCGACCTCGAACTCGGTGGTCAGTTCGGGCTGGTAGTTCTCGATCAGGCACGACTTGGCCGTCGTACCACCCAGGTCGAAGCAGAAGAGCCGCTCCTCGCCGAGCCGCCGGGCGTACCAGACCCCGGCCAGCGCGCCGGCCGCCGGACCGGACTCGACCAGCCGGATAGGGACCCGGCGGGCGTCGGCGGCCGAGACGACGCCACCGTTGGAGAGCATCATCAGCACCGACGCGCCGAACCCGGTCTCGGCCAGCCAGGCCTCGAGCTCGGTGAGGTACGGGCCGATGACCGGCATGGTGGCGGCGTTGCAGGCCGTGGTGACCATCCGGGGGTACTCGCGCAGCTGCGGGGTCACCTCCGCCGAGGCGCAGACCGGCACGCCGAGCCGCTTGGCCAGCCCCTCGGCGGTGGCGCGCTCGTTGGAGGCGTCCGCGTAGGAGTTGAGCAGGCACACCGCGACCGCCTCGACCCCGGCCGCCGACAGCGACGCCGCCAGGGCGTCCAGATCGGCCTCTGCGGGGGCCTTGAGCACCTTGCCGGTGGCGGTGGTGCGCTCGTCGAGCTCGAAGACCAGCTCGCGCGGGATCGGCGCGGGCGGGAACTCGATCTGCAGGTCGTACATGTCGTACCGGTGCTCGCTGCGGATCTCCAGGGTGTCCCCGAAGCCCTGCGTGGTCACCAGCGCGGCCCGGCCGGTCTTGCCCTCGATGAGGGCGTTGGTGATCAGTGTGGTGGCGTGCACGATCGGGTGCTTGATGTCGCCCGGCTCGATGCCCGCCTTCGCCAATGCGGACAGCACGCCCTCGCGGACCCCGCCGAGCGGCGCGGACGGGGTGGTCAGGGTCTTTTCGACCACCACGTTCCCGGAATCGGCGTCCAGCAGGACGACGTCGGTGAAGGTGCCGCCGATGTCGACGGCAAGGCGCCAGTCGGTCATTCGGTGCCCCCGTGGACGGCGGCGCGGAGCCGCTCGACGAGCTGCCTCGGCTTCTCCGAGCCCCAGACGTTGCGGCCGAAGGCGACCCCGGCGCCACCGGCGGCGACGATGCCCTCGGCGACCGCGACCACGTCGTCCTCGGTCTTCATCTTCGGGCCGCCGAGCGCCACGACCGGTACCGGGCAAGCCTGCACGACGGCGGCGAACTCCTCGGTGGGCCCAGGGCAGACGGTCTTGATGATGTCGGCGCCGAGCTCGACGCCCATCCGGGCTGCCCGTGCGACGGAATCGGTGGTCCACGGCACGGCCTGGCCCCAGCCGCCGGGGATCATCTCGGCCATCACCGGCAGGCCGTACTGCTCACACTCGGCGCAGAGCCGGGCCAGGCGCTTGAGCGACAGGTCCTCGTCGGGGGCGCCGGGGAAGGCCAGGACGACGACGCAGTCCGCGCCGATCCTGGCCGCGTGCTCGGCGGTGTAGAGCAGGTCGTTGAGGTCCCCGGCCGGCATGTCGCCGAGCTCGGAGGAGCCGCCGTCGACCCGCAGGACCAGGCCCGAACCGGCGAACGGCTCGGCGTACTGCCTGGCCAGGTGCCAGGTCGCCAGGATCGCGTCCGGGCGGCCCGCGGCGATCTCGTGCATCGGCTCGCCGAGGGGCGGCCCGCCTCCCATGTAGGCGGCGTGGTCGATGGCCACGAAGAGGGCGCGTCCGTCGGCGCCGAACATGTGACGCATACGGCGGAGCTTGGCCGCTCCGATTGCTGAGGGGGACACGTGTTTCCTTTCGATGATCAGGTTGATGGGGCGGTCTGCCGGGCGAAGTCGGCACCGTCCCAGTAGTCGACGCGGTGCGCGATCAGGCCACCCTCGACGCGGAACCGGAACATCCCGCGGATCTCGACCGGGGTGCCGCTGAGGCGGAAGCTCATCCGGTACGCCACGGCGGCCCGGTCGCCCTCGACGATGAGATCCTCGATCTCGTACCGGAGCTCCTCGAACTCGCCGAGGAACCCTTTGAGCGCAGCTCGGTACGCGTCGCGGCCGCGCAGGCTCCGGCCCGCCGCCGAGGTGTGCTCGTTGTGGAAGCCGGGGGTGACGCAGCCGGCGATCGTGTCCACGTCACCGCCGTTGAGCGCCGCGAGGTAGCGTTCGACCGCGCCGAGGGTCAGCTCTTGCCCCACAGGGAGCGCACTTCCTCGAAGACCTGCTGGTTGTGGGAGATCTCGACGACGTTGCCGTCGGGGTCCTTGATCGCGCAGATGTAGCCGACGGGCGGCGGTACGTCCTGCGGCTCCCAGTGCAGGCAGCCCCGTTCCCTGGCCTTCTCCGCGATCGCGTCGACGTCGGCCCGGTTGGGGACCTCCATGCCGAGGTGGGCGAAGGGCGACAGCTGCGGCTGCTGCTTGCCCTTGTCCTTGGCGAACTCCACCAGGACCAGCACGAACGGCGTCTCGACCTGCTTGTCGTTGGACAGCCAGGCGTTACGGCCGGCGTCGTCGGCGTGGGTCGCGACGACCACGAGCGGGGTCATGGTGGTGTAGAACTCGATGGCTGCGTCCAGATCGCACGAGGGCAGCGCGATGTGCGTCCAACGCGCCTCGGTGAGCTTGGTCGGCACGGCTTCTCCTCTTTTCCCTGTGGGTACGGGCCGTTACTCGGTAGTGACAGGTCCGTCGAACTCGTCGGCGGCGAGCGGCGTCGCCGCGTCCTGGCGGATGAGCCGCATCATGTGCTGTGCGCGGCCCTCCCACTTGCTGGGCGGGCCGACCCGGTAGAACGGCGACCGAAGATTTTCCATCAGGACGGTCACCATGTCGGTGTCCTCCTTGTTGGTCTGCTCCAGGTTGACCAGTTCACGCTCCTGCAGCTCCACGTCCTCGGTGAGGCCGTAGATCCGGGAGAACAGCCGGGTCCGGCCGGGCGCGATGGGGTCGGCCCGGACCATGATCAGCTGGGAGGCGTACGGCAGCGGGGTGAGGTTCGGGTAGACGAACTCGGCGTAGCTGCCGCGCAGGTCCTCCTCCGCCAGGTCGGTGCGGCCCTGCGTCATGTCGAAGCTGTCGGAGTGCGGCTTGTAGCCGCTGGTCGTACGGCCCTCGAAGCGCACGATCGTGTCCATCTGCTTGCGGACCTTGTTGAGCCGCCGGTGCACGAACCGCACGTGGTAGTCGTCGTTGGAGTTCTCGACGAAGACCTTCCAGTTGATCGGGTAGGTCTGGTCGAGCTCGCGGTGATACCTGCGGTACGAACTGATCCCGTACTGCTCGTACCTCGGCAGCAGTGGAGCGATCCACTCCTCGAACGCCGGTGCCCGGTGCGACAGGCAGCCGAAGACCAGCTTGCCGAACGCCACCTTGATCCGGATCGGTACCAGCCCGTACTGCTCCTTGGGGAAGTCCGAGCCGTACATCCGGTCCATGTCGGGGATGCTGAGCAGCTTCCCGTCCGGGGCGTAGGTCCAGGCGTGGTACGGGCAGGCGAAGGCCTTGCAGTTCCCCGACGCGCCGAAGGCCACGCCGGAGGCACGGTGCCGGCAGTTGTTGAGGAAGCCCTGAACGGAGCCGTCCTCCTGCCGTACCGCGAAGACCTGCTGGGCACCGATCCTGCCGGTGATGTAGTCACCGGGTTCGGTCAGGTCCTCCGTGTCGCCGAGCCATACCCAGGAGCGCGCGAAGACGCGCACCATCTCCAGATCGAACAGGTCCTGATCGAAGACCTCCCAGGGCTGCAGCATGTCGCTGGGCAGCGGCGGCTCGACGAGCCCGTCCGACTCCCGGGCCAACCGCTGCTGTCGCTGGACGATCCGGTCGTACAGGGTCTGCTCAACGCGTGCCATCTGTTCTGCCAGCACCGCTGCCTCCCGTCTTCCGTACCGATGAATGCGATGCTCAGGACGCTATGTCCGAGGTCGAAGGCGGTGACATGTGCCCGCGGCACGAATCTCGGCCGGTCCGGCTGCTCCCCCGCCACATCGGTCCCGTGGCAGGCGCCGTGGCACGCTGCGGGAATGGTTATCGAGTACCGGCCCCTGGGGCGTACGGGCATGCGGGTCAGCCCGCTGTGCCTGGGCACGATGATGTTCGGCGCATGGGGCAACACCGACCAGGACGAATGCGTGCGCATGATCCACACGGCCCTGGACGCAGGGGTCAACATGATCGACACCGCTGACGTCTACGCGTTCGGCGAGACCGAGGAGATCGTCGGCCGGGCGCTACGCGGGCGGCGCGACCAGGTGGTCCTCGCGACCAAGTTCGGCAACCCGATGGGGGCCGACCCGAACCAGCAGGGGAACTCCCGGCGCTGGATCACCCGGGCGGTCGAGGACAGCCTGCGGCGCCTGGGCACCGACTGGATCGACCTGTACCAGGTGCACCGACCGGACCCGTCGGTCGAGATCGACGAGACGCTGTCCGCGCTGTCGGATCTGGTACGGCAGGGAAAGGTCCGGGCCATCGGCTCTTCGGTATTCCCCGCCGAGCAGCTCGTGGAGGCGCAGTGGGCCTCGGCACTGCGCGGTCTGGAGCGGTTCGGCACCGAGCAGCCGCCGTACTCGCTGCTGGCCCGGCAGGCGGAGGCCTCCGTGCTGCCGACCTGTGAGAAGTACGGGCTCGGGGTGCTGGTGTTCAGCCCGCTGAACGGTGGCTGGCTGACCGGCAAGTACACCCGTTCGGGGGCCGCCCCTGCCGACTCGCGGGCGGAACGCAACGCCGAGCACTTCGACTTCCGGGCGCAGGAGGTACGGTCCCGCAAGCTCGACGTCGCCGAGGCCGTCCGCGATCTCGCCTCAGAGGCGGGTCTGTCCATGATCCACCTGGCCCTCGGCTTCGTGCTGGCGCACCGGGCGGTCACCTCGGCGATCATCGGCCCGCGCACTCTGGCCCAGCTGGAGAGCCAGCTCGGCGCCTCGGAGGTACGGCTCGACCCGGATGTTCTGGACTCTCTGGACAAACTGGTCGCGCCCGGCACCAACCTCAGCGCCGATGACGCCGGTCACGTCCCGCCCGCGCTGACCGACCCGTCCCTCCGCCGCGCCGTCAGGTAGCCTCCTCACCTGACCACCCGGTCACCGTTGAGTCGTGGCGTTTCCCGCACTCTTTGAAGAGAAGGT
>JAOPYM010000124.1 GCA_025964615.1 Actinomycetes bacterium | reverse complement strand
CCGCCAGCGTCTTCCACTTCGGCGATTTGACGATCTCGTCTGTGAAGGATTCGATCCGTGCCGCGGGGTACCCGGTCCGTTGATCACGTCCTGGTCCTGGTCCCGGGTGGGATTATTGGTGCATGTCTGTCGCTTTCGCCACATATGCCCGGCTGCCCGCCGGCGATGAGGACGCCGTCGCCCTGATGGCCGCCCTCGCCGGTCTGGGGATCGCCGCGGAACCGGTCCGCTGGGATGACCCCTCAGCCGACTGGGACTCCTATGACCTGGTGGTGATCCGCTCCACCTGGGACTACTCGTCCCGGCTTGAGGAGTTCCTGGCCTGGGCCGCGCGGGTGCCCCGGCTGTGCAACCCGGCCGAGGTGTTGCGCTGGAACACCGACAAGCGTTACCTGCGCTCCCTGGCCGCTGCCGGCGTCCCAGTGGTGGAGACCCGGTGGGACCTGGACGACGTGCCGTCCGACTGGGACGAGTACGTCATCAAGCCCGCCGTATCCGCCGGTTCGGCCGACACGGCCCGTTGGGGCCCGGGCGAGACGTCCGCCGCTCGCGCGCACCTGAGCGCGCTGCGAGCTGCGGGTCGCACGGTCATGGTCCAGCCTTATCTGTCCGCCGTCGACACCGCCGGCGAGACGGCGCTGCTGTTCTGTGAGGGGGTGTTCAGCCACGCGGCTCGCAAGTCCGCGATCCTGGCGGCGGGCTCGGGAATCCAGGTCGCGCTGGGCATGCGGGACACCCGCGACCAGATCGCCCCCGCCTCCGCGACCCCCGAGGAGATCGCCGTCGCTCACCGGGTCCTCGCCGCAGTCCGGGAGGCCCTCCCGGGAACCGACCTCCTCTACGCCCGTGTCGATCTCATCCCCGGGCCGGACAGGGCCCCGGTGGTCCTGGAGATCGAGCTCACCGAGCCTGCCTCTTCCTCCGCCACGCCCCCGCCTCAGCCGACCGCTTCGCCCAAGCCATCGCCCGGCGGTTGCGCATCAGGAGGCGGTGAGGGCCACCGCGCCTTCGCTGGTGTACATCAGGAAGGTCATCGACTCCTGGAGGTACAGCTGGACGGTGGCGGCGTCGTGCGACAGGTAGCCGATGGACAGGTCCTGGCCGAGGTGCAGTTCGTAGTCGCCGCCGCGGATGGACAGGACGAACGCCCCGTCGATGGCGGGGGCCCAGATGATCTCCCCCTCCATCACCCGCACCAGGTGCTCGCGGATCGGGTAGCCGTGGTCGGAGGTCTCGTTGACGGCGGTGTACGCGGCGGCGCTGAGCAGCAGTGAGTACGGGCCGTTGACGCCCGCGAGGCGTAGGGAGCTCAGCGCCTGGCTCACGATGTTCGGGTAGTCGCGGACCTCGGCCGGAAGGCTGAGCGCGGGGTTCGAGGAACTCTCCCTGATGCCCGCGATGCGCGCGGCGGCGTACCCCTCGAACACCGCCCGGTCCTCGGCGAAGGCCATCCGCCGCGCGGCGTCCTTCACCGGCTGCCAGTCCGGGTCCTTGGCGCCTCGTTCGACGTCGTCGATGGCCTGCCGGTCCACGGTGAACGGCACCCGCAGTTCGATGACCGGCTGCACCCGGCGGGCGCAGGAGGTGATGCCCTCCGCCGGGGAGCTGATCGGGTCGAGGTGCCCTTCCCCGACCGCGGACAGGGTGGGCCCGCCCGGACCGTTGACGTCGACCACCCGGCGGCCGGCCACATGGAGTTTGAAGGTACGGCCGACCTCGGTCTCGATCTCCGCCCAGGCGGCCGCTGAGATCGGGGCCAGTTCGCGGTGCAGGTTGTTCATTGCTTCACGCCTTTCAGGCCGCCGATCCCCAGCGAACAGTCAACGGTTCCCGGATCGGGCAGGTTGTCGAGGAAATCGGCGGTCGGTACGTAGAAGAGGCTGCCGGTGACGGCGGTGGAGAAGTCGAGGATCCGGTCGTGGTTGCCCGGCGGGTCGCCGATGAACATGTTCCGCAGCATCTGCTCGGTGACATCGGGAGTACTGGAGTAACCGATGAAGTAGGTGCCGAATTCGCGGCTGCCCACCGTTCCGAAGGGCATGTTGTCCCGTATGATCTGGCGCTCTTCGCCATCGGGACCGGTAATGGTGTTCAAGGCCACATGCGAGTTGGCGGGCTTGACGTCGTCGGCCAGTTCGATGTCGGACAGCTTGGTGCGGCCCATCGCCATCTCCTGGTCCTCGACCGGGAGTGCGTTCCACCTCCGCAGGTCGTGCAGGTACTTCTGCACGATGACGTAGCTGCCGCCGCTGAAGCCCGGATCGTCCGCGCCGACGGTGACCGCCGTGACCGCAGCCGCCCCTTCGGGGTTCTCGGTCCCGTCGACGAACCCGAGCAGGTCACGCTGGTCGAAGTACTTGAAACCGTGCACCTCGTCGCGGACGGTGACCGATCCGGCCAGCCTGTTCATGATCTCGCCTGCCAGCTCGAAGCACAGGTCCATCCGCTCGGCACGCAGATGGAAGAGCAGGTCGCCGGGCGTCGACACGGCCCGGTGGGTGTCTCCGGCCAGTTCCCGGAAGGGGTGCAGGCCTGCCGGGCGGGGCCCGCTGAACAGCCGGTCCCAGACCTGTGAGCCGATCCCGGTGACGCAGGTCAGCCCGTCGGCGGGGGCCCGGAAACCCACCGAGCGCCGCAGGCCCGCCAGGGCGGGCAGGAGTTCACGCACCATGGGCTCGCCGCCGGGATCGACCGTGACGACCAGGAAGATCGCCGCATTGGTGAACGGGCCGAGCACCGGCTGGGGCACAGTCATGACCACCCCCTCCCCAGCGGCCGCGCCCCGTACGCCTCCTTTGCCCAGGCCTTGACGATCAGTCCCCCAGGTCACTCCGGTCGCGGCGTTCTCTCCTGCCCCATGGTGCTGGAGAGGCAATTCCGCCTGATACCCCCGAGCTCCGGGGATGGGCTATCGGCGGCGGAGCAGCCGGGCGGTCAGAGCCGTGAGGGCCGCCGTCAGTATCGCCAGTGCGACGATCCCGGCCAGCCAGACCAGCGGGCTGTGCGACCACAGGGCGTCCTGCGGCGCTCCGGCGCTGACCGTACGGAGGTCCACGGTGGCGGCGGCGAGCGCGTACCCCCAGCGGGCCGGGGTGAGCATGGCGAGCTGGGCGAGCGGGAACCGGCCGGTCACCGGGATCAGCCCGCCGCAGAGCACCAGCTGCGCCATCACCGAGACGACGAGCGGCGGAGTGGTCTGCTCGACCGTGGCGACGAGCGCGGAGATCGCCAGCCCCGCCGCCGTGCACGCGATCGCCGTGGCGGCCACCGCGGCACCGATCTCCAGCGTGGGGGAGCCGATCAGCACGGCGTCCGACGGTCCGGGCCGGATCAGGCGGACGAGCGCCACCAGGAGGGCCGACTGGGCGGCGGTGATGCCGGCGAACACAGTCAGTTTCGCCGCGAGGTAGGCGTCAGGGAGGAGTCCGGCGGCCCGTTCGTGCCGGTAGATGGGCCGTTCGGCGACCACGTCGCGGATGGGGGCGGCGGTCCCCATGAAGGCGGCGCCGATGATGAGCACCACGAGCAGCCGCATCGCCTCCGTGCTCGGTGCCGCCGGGGCGCGCAGCCCGTCCTGACCGGGCACCGCGAGGGCGAGTGCCGCGAGGATCACCGGGAGGCCCGCGAGGAACGCGGCGTACGGCCGGTCGGCGGCGAGCAGGCTCAGCTGCCTGCGGATCAGGACCTTCGCCTGGTGGCGGGCCCTGGCCTGATCTGCCCGGCCGTGCCGGGTGGGCCGCTGTGGAGCGGGCGGCGGTTGGTCCGTGGTCTGTTCTGGTACGGCCGAGAGACGTTCGAAGATGTCCGCCCAGTTCCGGGTGCCGAACCTGCGCTCGATGCCGTCGGGCGGTCCCAGGTACACCTCCCGGCCGCCGGGCGCGAGCACCAGGACCGTGTCGAAGAGGTCCAGGTGATCCAGGTCGTGCGTGGTGACGACGACCTGAAGGCCACTGTCGGCGAGATGGCGCATCAGGGACATCACGTGCCGGACGAGGCCGGGGTCCAGGCCCGCGGTGGGCTCGTCCACGAGCAGCAGCGACGGCCGGGTGATCAGTTCGAAGCCGATGGAAAGGCGCCGCAGCTGGCCTCCTGAGAGCCGGTCGACCCTGGTCCCGCCGTGCTCGGCCAAGCCGAGCTCGGTCATGATCTCGCCCACCCGCCGGTCGCGTTCGGCCGGGGTGATGTCCGGTGGCAGCCGCAGTTCCGCGGCGTACGACAGCGCGGCCCTGGCCGTCAGCCGCCGGTGCACCACCGCGTCCTGCGGGATGACCCCGATCCGGGCGCGTACGTCGTCCCCGGTGTGCACGTCCCGGTCCTGGTAGCGGATCCGTCCCCGGGCGGGGGCGAGCTCTCCGGACAGCAGCCGCAGCAGGGTGGACTTCCCGGCCCCGGACGGCCCGATCACCGCGAGCAACGACGGCCCGGACAGGCGCAGCGACACGTTCGCGACCAGCGACCGGCCCGACGGCAACCCGTACCAGGCACCCTCCACCTCGAGACCGGACTCGGCACGCTCGGCCACCCGCCGGAGGCCGCCTCCGGTCAGCACCAGCCGGGTCCGGCCGACGCTGAGCTCATCGCCCTCATGCAGCGGCGCGGTCCCGATCGCGCTGCCGTTCACGAACGTGGCGTTCGCGCTGCCCAGGTCCTCGACCCTGAAGCCGTTTCCGGCCCTGAAGACGCGCGCGTGCCTGCGGGACACGAGCAGATCCTCCAGGACCAGGTCGTTTCCAGTGTCGCGGCCGATGGTGAGGGCGTCGCGAAGCGGGATCGGCGGCGCCAGATCCGCAGGTTCGCCAGGAGCAGCGGACGGCGTGAGCTCGATCAACGGCCCCTCACGGGGATCCCCGAGCCGTACCGCCGTGGACGAGTCGAGCCGCAGGCAGGTCACCCGCTCGGACCCGCGCCAAGTGCCGTTGACCGTACCGAGGTCGGACAGGTGCCAGCCGTCGTCGAAGGTCACCTCAAGGTGCCGGCGTGACACCCGGGGGTCGGTGAGCACGATCGGGCAGTCGGTGGCACGGCCGGCGACGACGGGCTCTCCCGGCCGGAACCGGCGGACGGTCCCGTCGACGCTGACCGTGAGTTCGGGGCCTGTCATCCGGAGGGAGTGGGCGAGGGCTGGGGGTTGTAGCCGGCGGCGGCGGTGAGCTGGGCGGCGCCGAGCACCATGGTCGCCTGGTCGCAGCCGTTGGCCGGGAACCCGCTGAAGGTCCAGCGGATGTCGAGCCGCAGCACCCCGGTCACGGTGACCTTCAGCTGCTTGGGATGGCCGAGCGACACCGAGTACGACGCGAGCTTCCTGCTGTCACCGAAGAACTCGACGGTCGCCTGAGCGGTGGCGGACGGGGAGGTGTCGTCGATACCGGCCAGTCCGCTCAGCGTGGTGAAGTGGCTGCCGAGGTCGTACTGGATGTCGCCGGTGGTGGTACCGCAGCCCCCGCCGTCCACACCCACCGCGTACAGCTGGGTATGTCCCGACAGTGACAGCGTGGTGGCGCTGTTGCCGGACTCGCTGAACTGCCCGGAGGTCGGCGTCAGGTCGGTCAGGTACTGGATCGCGTTGCTCGTCGCGACGGTGAGCGCGGCGGACTTCGGGAGCGCGGCACCGGGTGCGGGGTCCTGGGCGGTGACCACGCCGTCCGGGGTCCCGCTGGGCGCCGCCGCCTCCACGACCTGCAGATCGACTCCGGCCGGCACCGCCGCCTTGGCCTGGGCCAGCGACATGCCCACCAGGTTCGGCATCTGGTCGGCGCGGTAGGTGGGCGTACTCGACGCCGCGGGGGCGGGGACGGCGGCGCCCGCCGCTGAGGACGGCCCCGGCACGCCCACGTTCTGCGAGTTCGGCGAACCGCCCGAACTCCGCAGCGCCGCGTACCCGCCGCCACCCGCGGCCAGCAGGACCAGGACTGCCGCGACGGTCAGCAGCGCCCGGCGGCGGCCCCGTCGCGGCGGTGGCCCGCCGGCCACCGTGGCATCGCCGCGCGG
>JAOPYM010000069.1 GCA_025964615.1 Actinomycetes bacterium | reverse complement strand
CTCCGCAGCCCACTTCCGCGAACCGCCGCCTACGACGCGTTCGCAGCCAAGTACTGCCCCCACGACGATGGCTCCGCCGCCGCCCGGGTCCTCGACCACCTCCTCCAGACACGTTGAGCCGTGGCGTGCCCCGCACCGATTCACCGAACGGTGCGGGAAACGCCACGAGTCAACGAAGTAGAAGCGCGTGGGCGGGTGGGCGTGAAATGCTCCCCTGTCTCATGTGAGAAAGGCGAGAATATGCCTGAGCTCAGTATTGTTGTCCCCTTTTATGGGGTAGAGCGGTATTTTGCAGAATGTCTGGAATCGATTGCGAATCAGACGTTCCGCGACTTCGAAGTGATCATGGTGGACGATGGGTCGCTGGACGGGTGCGCGGTCATCGCCAAGGCCTTCGCGGCCCGGGATCGCCGGTTCCACCTGGTCCAGCAGGAGAACCAGGGACTCGGCCCGGCGCGCAACACCGGGGCCGGGCACGCCTCCGGCAGATACCTGGCCTTCGCCGACAGTGATGATCTGGTCGTTCCCGAGGCCTACGCCCTGCTCGTCGGTTCGCTGCGCCGGACCGGTTCCGCCATTGCCTCAGGCAACGTCCGGCGTTTCTGGGCCGGCGGGTTCCAGCCCTCCTGGCTGCCATCGGCGCTCTTCAGGATCGATCGTCCGCGAATTCACGTGCGTCAGGAGCAGCGGCTGCTCTGGGACAGGAGCGCTTGGAACAAGGTGTTCCGCCGGGACTTCTGGGATTCGAACGAATTCGCCTTCCCGGCCGGGCTCTATGAGGACGTTCCGGTCACCATGGCGGCCCATGTGGCCGCGGAGACCGTCGACGTCGTCGGCGCGGTGGTCTACCACTACCGGCTCCGGGCGGGGTCGATCACCGAGCGGCGCCGCGAGCTGGAGAACATCGAGTGGCGGCTGTCCGGCCTGCACCTGGTCGCCGACTTCTTCGACCGGGCCGCGCCGGAGCTGCGCGACGCCTTCGACCGCACCGTCCTCGACGGCGACCTGCCGGTCGTGCTGGGCGCCCTGCGCGAGACCGATGCGCAAGCGCCCCGGCTGGTCGAGATGATGGGCGGCTACCTGGACCGGGTCGATCCGGCGGTGCTCGACGGGCTCGGCCCGAAGCGGCGCCTCGCCTACCACCTGGCACGGCGCAGGCTCACCGAGGAGCTGATCGAGGCGCAGCGGGCCGAGCCCCGGGGTGTGATCAGACGGGGGCGCGTCCGGCCCCGCTGGTACCACGATCTCCCGTACCGGGGTGATCGGAAGGTGGGGCTGCCCGACAGCGTCCATCGCGCGGAGCAGGAGCTCACCCTGGTGGCGCGGGCCGACCGGATCGGCTGGCGGGACGGCGTGCTGACCATCGAGGCGCACGCGTACGTCGACCTGCTCGACATGGGCGAGTCCTCGACCCTCCGGGCCTGGTTGCAGCACACGGGCAACGGCAGCCGGATCGACCTGGACGTGCAGCGGGTCGCCCGGCCGGACGTCACCGCGGACTCGGGGCAGGACAACGCCTCGTACGAGTGGTCGGGCTTCCGGGCCGAGCTGGACCTCGGCCGGCTGCGGAGGCGGGGCCGCTGGCAGGGCGGCAACTGGGAGCTGCGGGTGTCGGTGAGCTGTGCCGGCGTCCGGCGGGACGGTGCGGTGCGTGCCTCCCGCGATGCCCGGACGCACTGGCCGGCCGCCCGGCAGGTCGCCGCCGAGTGGTGGGCGCAGCCGGTGTTCACCGAGAGCGGCCCGTTCCAGGTCCGAGTACGGCGGCCCAAGGCCGTCCTCACCGGCATCCGGGTCGTCGGGGACGCCTGGGTCGCCGAAGGGCGGGTACGGTCCGGTTCGCATCCTGCGGAACTGGTGGCGAGCCGCCGCCGGGACGCAGCCGTGGCCCGTTTCCCGCTGGTGTACGGCGAGGACGGCGCCTTCCAGGTGAGCTTCACGCTCCCGGTGGAGGGGACCGGCGCGGAGTGGTCGCTCTGCGCGGACACGCTCCGGCTGGCCGCCGCGGCTCCGCTGACCGGCGGGCAGCTCTGCGGGAGCCGTGAGCTGGCGGTCCAGGTGACCCGGTACGGCAACGTCGACCTGGTCGAAAGGGAGCACCGGCCCAGGGCGATCTCGGCGTCCGTACAGGCCGGCGGGACGCTCGTCGTCACGGGCGCGGGCGGGGACGGGTCCTTCCTGCTCAGGAGGCGCCCGGTCGGTCCCGATGTCGAGCTCCCCGTCGAGTGCTCGCAGGGAGCCTTCACCGCGGTCATCGGCCCCGGCCCGGGGCTTCCGCTCCGGGGCGGGAAATGGGACCTGCTGACCGGGGATGGCAGGCCGGTCCTGATGGATAGGGCCGGCCTCGCCGCGCTACCCGGCCCGTACACCCACCAGGGCCGGGAGTACGACCTGTGCGTGTACCAGGGGGAGGCGCTGCGGCTGAAGGTCGCGCCCGCCTTCGCGCCCGGCGAGCGCGGTCCCCATGCGCAGCGGCGTCTCCAGGAGCACGACTACCCGGCGATGCGCATGCTTCCGCTGCGCGATCTGGTGGTCTTCGAGAGCTGGGACGGGAGCCGGTGCGCCGACAGTCCCCGGGCCCTGTTCGAGGCGCTCGGGGACCGGGGTCTGGAGCGCGTCTGGGTGTCGCGGGACGGCCAGTTCGACGTGCCGCCCGGCGCCGGCTGCGTGCAACGCGACAGCCGGGCGCACTACGAGGCGATGGCGCGGGCCCGCTATGTGGTCGGCAACTGCACCCAGCCCAGGTGGTACCGGAAACGCGAGGGCCAGGTGTACCTGCAGACATGGCACGGGACGCCGCTCAAACGGATCGGCTTCGATGTGCCGCAGATGCGCTCCGCGGAGGGCGCGGCCTACCTCGGCCGGCTGGCCGAGGACGTGGCCAAGTGGGATTTCCTGATCTCGCCGAACCCGTTCAGCACGCCGATCCTGCGGCGGGCGTTCCGTTACGAGGGCGAGATCCTGGAGTACGGCTATCCGCGCAACGACCTGCTGAACGCCCCGGACAGGGAGCAGGTCGCCGAGCGCGTCAGGGCACGCCTCGGCCTGCCCGCGGACCGGAAGGTCGTGCTGTACGCGCCCACCTGGCGTGACGACGACCATGTGAAGGGGCAGTACCGGTTCGACCTGCGCCTCGACCTGGTACAGGCGCGGCGGGAGCTCGGCGACGATCACGTCCTGCTCGTCCGGGGCCACAACAACGTGGCTTTCGGGCTGCCCGGCAGTGACGGCTTCGTGATCGACGTGACCCGGCACCCCGACATCACGGAGCTGTACCTGGTCGCGGACGTGCTGATCACCGACTACTCGTCGGCCATGTTCGACTTCGCAGTCACCGGCCGTCCGATCATCTTCTTCACCTACGACCTGGAGAACTACCGGGACCGCCTGCGCGGCTTCTACTTCGACCTCGGTCAGCAGGCGCCCGGGCCGCTGGTCCGCACGTCGGACGAGGTGCTCGAGGCGGTCCGTGACCTCGACCGGGTGGCGGCTGTGCACGCGGACCGCTACCGCGCTTTCACCGCCAGATTCTGCCCCCTCGATGACGGCGCCGCCACGGCCCGGATCATCGACCGAATCTTCCAGACCTGAGGATCATGATCACCAAAACGCCGGATCTGCTGACCGCCGTACCCCCCAGAGCCCGGACCGGGCCCGGCCGGCTGCCGGCCGTGGTCTTCGCCGGCACGCTGGCCGTCTACCTGCTCTGGTGGGCCGCGTTCTATCCGGGCCTGATGAGCTTCGACTCGGTCACCTATGTCTGGCAGGTCACCACGGGGAACTGGCGGGCCGACCATTCGGTGCTCTACGACGGCCTGGTCTGGTCGTCGTTGAAGCTCACCGGCGATCTCGCGCTGCTCACCCTGGGGCAGGCGGTGGCGGCGGCTGCGGCCCTCGTGTCGCTCGCGACGGCGATACGCGGCCTGCGGGTGCCCGGCCGGTGGACGGCCGCCGCCGCGGTGGCGGTGGCGGCACTGCCCGCGACGGGCTGCTTCGTGGTCACGGTCTGGAAGGACGTGCCGTTCTCCATCTGTGCCGTGGCGATGACCGCGACGCTGATCCGGCTCACCGGCCGCCGCAGATCCGCCGCGCTGTTCGTGAGCCTCGCGTTCGAGGTGCTCGGGCTCGCGCTGTTCCGCAACAACGGGTTCCTGTTCGCGGCCATCGCGGCGGTGCTCGCGGTGCTGCTGCTGCCGGGTCTGCGACGCCGGCTCACGCTGGCCACGGCGCTGCCGCTGGCGCTGGCCTTCCTGCTCTCCGCGCAGGTCTTTCCGGCGCTCGGCGTGCTGGGGGTACGGCCCAGCCTGACGTACGCGACCGCCTACTCCGACATCGCGGTGACCTACGCCGAGCGGCCCTCGGCCTTCAGCCGGGCAGACCTGAGGCTGATGGCGAAAGTGGCCCCGCTGGCGCACTGGAGTTCCACGGCCACCTGCTACAACGCCGACCCGACCCTGAACAACGGGTTCGACGCCGGGCGGGCCGACGAGCTCAACGACAAGCTGGTGGCGCTCTGGCTCCGGATCCTGAAGCGGGCACCCGACGAGGTCGTCGGAGCCCGGCTCTGCCGTGGCTCGATCGCCTGGGTGGTCTTTCCCGGCGGGCCGCAGGAACGGGCGCTGATCGGGTCGCCGAACGTCCCGAAGGACCTCTACCGGTGGTCGCTGTCCGGCCAGACGATGACCTACAGCCCGTACCGCCCGATTCTGGCGACGAGGCCGCTGAGCCGTTCGCTGCACAACGCGGCGGCCTTCGCCCGGGCCCTCACCGACATCCCGCAGTTCGAGTGGCTGTTCTGGCGGGGGGCCACCTGGAGCTACGCCGGCTACCTCGCCGTGATCGCGTTCGCCTGGTCGCGCAGGCGCCGGGAGCTGCTCGTGGCGGGTGCGGTGGTGGCCGGGCAGCAGCTGGGGGTGCTCGCGGCGATTCCCGCGCAGCTGTTCCGCTACATGGCCGCCCCGATCATGATCGGGATCATGCTGGTCCCGCTGCTGGTGACCGCCGTCGCCACCGCCGTCGCGCAGGAGAAGGCCAGGAGGACCCGATGACACCGAAGCTCAGCATCGTCGTGCCTCTGCACGAGGTCGAGCAGTACCTGGTGCCGTGCCTTGACTCGCTGGCCGCCCAGAGCTTCGGGGACTTCGAAGCGATCATGGTCGATGACGGTTCGACCGACGACAGCGCGGTCATCGCGAAGTCCTACGCCGGGAAGGACCCGCGCTTCCGGCTCGTACGGCAGGAGAACCAGGGACCGGGGCCCGCCCGCAACCTCGGGGTCGGGCAGGCGCGCGGGGAGTACCTCACGTTCGTGGACGGCGACGACCTCGTCACCCGCTACGCCTACGAGCAGCTGATCGGGTCCCTGGAGCGGACCGGTTCCGACCTCGCCTGCGGCGGCGTACGGCGGCTCACCTCGGTCCGGTCCTGGCCCTCCATGTTGCACATCGAGCCGTTCCGGGCGGCGGCCCAGGCCACCCACGTCAGCCGCAGCCCGCAGCTCATGAAGGACCGGACCGTCTGGAACAAGGTCTACCGCCGCACCTTCTGGGACGCGCACGGGCTCGTCTTCCGGCCCGGCATCTACGAGGACGTCCCGGTGGCGATCCGCGCCCATGTGCTGGCCGGGTCCGTGGACGTGCACCGGGGCCCTGTGTACTACTGGCGGGTACGAGACGGGGGCGCCTTGTCCATCACCCAGCGTCGCGGTGAACTCGCCAACATCGAGGCCAGGTTCGCCGCGATCCATGAGGTGCGCGCGTTCCTCACGACCTGCGCGCCCGGGAACCTGGCGGCCTTCGACACCTCGGTGCTCGAGGTCGATCTTCCGGTCGCCGAGACCGCGGTCCGCGAGCCGTACGGCCAGCGCGTGGTCGAACTGCTCGGGGAACTGGTCGACGGCATGGACCCTGCCCTGCCCGCCGCACTGCCCGCGCTGCAGCGGCTGGGGTGCCACCTCATGAGGCAGCGGGAGCGGGCGCGGCTCATCGAGGCCCTGGACTTCGACGCCCGCCAGGCCCCGGTGGTCCGGGCCGGGTGGCTGCGGCCCCGCTGGTACGCGGACCTGCCGTTCCGCGGTGATCGGGCGGCCGCGGTGCCCGCCGAGATCTATGACGTCGCAGCCGAGCTCACGCTCGGCACCAAGGTCACCGACATCACGCGGAACGGGCCGATGCTGAGGATCGAAGGCCATGCCTTCATCCACAGGCTCGACATGACGCCCGCGTCCCGGATCGAGCTGTGGCTGGAACACGCCGAGACGGGCAAGCGCGTCCCGATGGCGCTGCGACGGATGATCAGCCCGGATGTGACCGCGAACTCGCAACAGGCGGTCGCCCGCTACGACCATGCGGGTTTCATCGCGGAACTCGACATGACCAGGCTCAAGGACCGCGGGCAGTGGCCGCCGGGTGACTGGCGGGTACAGGTCGCGGTGCGCAGCGGCGGGCTTCGCCGGGTCGGCCCGCTGCGCGGACGCCGTCCCGGCCGGGCCGTCTGGACGCCGCACTGGGACCCCGCCGATGACGTACGGATCCAGGCCGTCTACGACGACGGCCTGATCGTCCGGGTCAAGCAGATCAAGGCGATGGTCACCGGGCTCCGGGTCAGGGACGGAGTGGCGGAACTCAGCGGCTGGGCCGATCCGGCGGGCGAGGGCGCCACCCTGACGGTGACCCGCCGCAAGGGCGACGCCCGGGTGACGGTGGACGTCCAGGCCACCGGCGAGCGGGAGTTCACGGCGAGGCTGCCGCTGGAGCGGCTGGTCGCAGATCAGGGCCCGGTGGATTCGGGCGCGCTGGTGGCCGATGGGGTCCAGTGGCAGGCCGGGCTCCGGCTGCACCAGGCGGCGAAACGGACCCGGCTGACCCTGGCCGACGAGCTACCCGAGTTGGCGCATGCCGTCGGCGACCGGGAGGTGGTGATCACACACACCCGCTATGGCGGGCTGGCCATCCTCGAGCGGTCCTGCCGGTTGACCGTCAGCTGGGTGACCCTCGCCGACGGGGACCGGCTCGTGGTCTCCGGGACGTTCCCCGCGGCGGATCGCAGGCCCGCGGAGCTGATCCTGCGCCGCGTCTCCTCCACGGAGGAGCACCGGTACCCGATCGGCTGGTCCGGGCGGCAGTTCACCGTCTCACTGCCGCTCGACGTTCCGCTTTCGACGGGCATCTGGAACATGCTGATCGGCAACGGCAGCGTCGTGGTCGCCGAACGCGCGCTGCTGCGCCGCCTCCCGTCGATCCACCGGATCGCGCGGCGGGTGGTCTCGCTCAACCATGTCGGTGACGCCCTGCAGCTGAAGGTACGGCTTGACCTTCCGGCCGGCGAACGCGGCCCGTACGCCCAGCGCAGGCTCAAGAGCATCGACTACCCGGCGCTGCTGCGGAGCCCGGTCCGGGACCTGGTCGTCTTCGACGCCTCGCGGGGACGGCAGCTGTCCGGGAACCCGCGCGCCATCTTCGAGGAGTTCCGGCGGCGTTCGCCGGGTCATGAGCTCGTGTGGGTCAGCCGGGGAGGCGGCTTCGCCGAACCGGACGGCGCCCGTACCGTGTTCTGGGCGAGCCGAGACCACTACGCCGCGCTCGCGGAGGCCAGGTTCGTCATCGCCGACCGGTCTCTGCCCTCCTGGTACCGGGAACGGAGTGGGCAGACCTATGTACAGACGGGTCGGGGTGTACCGCTGAAGCGCACCGGGTTCGAGGCGCCGCTGTCGCCCGCCGCACAGGCCGAACTGGCGGCGGACGTCGCGAAGTGGGGGCTGCTGCTGTCGCCGAACCCATTCACGACGGAGCTGCTGCGCCGCGCGTACCGGTACCGGGGCGAGGTCCTGGAGTGCGGTTCGCCCGCCAGCGACCGGCTGCTGCGGGCGGACCGCGCCGAGCTCGCCGCCGGGGTCCGCAGGCGCCTCGGGATCCCCGACGGCAAGCGCGTCGTGCTGTACGCCCCGACCTGGCGTGAGGACAACAGGTTCGGGCGTGGCCACTGGTTCGACCTGCGCATCGACGTCGACCGGGCCAGGGCTGCCCTGGGCTCCGACCACGTGCTGCTGATCCGCGGGCATCCGGCCTGCGGGGACACCCGGCGGACGTTCGGTGACGGGTTCGCCCGCGACGTGACCCGCCACCCGGACATCGCCGACCTCTACCTCGTCGCCGACGTGCTCGTCACCGACTACTCGTCTGCGATGTTCGACTTCGCGCACACCGGGCGGCCGATGATCTTTTTCGCGTACGACCTGGACCGCTTCCGCGACGAGGTGCGGGGTTTTTCGTTCGACTACGCGCCGCCCGGGCCGGTGGTGACCACCTCGGACGAGCTGGTCGGCGCGATCCGGGACGCCGCCGGATTCACCGGCGACCACCGGGCGTTCCTGCAGCGGTTCTGCCCGGAAGACGACGGCAGGGTGTCCCGCCGGGTGGTGGACCGATTGCTCGAGGGATAGATCAGCGCCGGCCCGCGCCGCTTCGCTCGGCCTGGTCCTGGCGAAGCCGGACCATCGCCAGTTCCTCGGCGAGCGCCCGGGTCCGGTCCTCCAACCGGCAGATCTCCGTGCTCAGCTGGACGTTGACCGCCAGCAGGACGAGGCTCGCGACGAAGAAGAGCAGGTTGGCGGGCACCTGGACGCCGGTCAGCCTGGCCGCCGCGGCGAGCAGGCCGGGGAACACCGCGACCACCGCGATCAGGACCGCGAGGAAGACCCAGAAGACCGCGTACTTCTCCCGGAGCATCCTGCGGCGCAGCATCTCGAACACCACGAGCAGGGTGACCGCCGCGCCGATGAGGCCCAGCGTGTACGCCGTCACGAGAGGTCCCATCGGCGTACCAGTGCCAGGCCCAGGGCGGCGCAGGCGCGGAGCAGATAGACCGAGGCCCGCAGCGGGCTCTGGCTCGCTGTTCCCTCGGTACGGGCCCGCATCGCCACCGGGGTCTGCGACACCCTGCAGCCGGCCCGCAGCGCGATCACGATGGACTCGATGGTGTCACCCAGGTACTCGGCCGGATAGTGCTCGGCGAAGACCTCGATCGCCCGCCGGTTCGCCGCCCGGAAGCCGCTCGTCACGTCGGTGAGCCGGCGGCCCGCCAGCGCGGACAGCGTCACGGCGAGCAGCCGCATCGCCCACCGCCGCGGTCCGCGCGCGCAGTACTCGCCCTCGCCGGCGAACCGCGCCCCGATCACCAGATCGCAGTCCCGCAGCCCGAGGAGCAGCGCGCCGATGTAGGACGTGTCATGCTGCCCGTCGGCGTCGACCTGCACGACGGAGTCATACCCGTGCCGGAGGGCGTAGCGGTAACCGGCCCGCATGGCGCCGCCGACGCCGATGTTGAAGGGCAGGATCAGCGTGGGGGCACCGGCCTGCGCGGCCACCGAGGCGGTCTGGTCCGTGGAGCCGTCGTCGACGACGAGGAGGTCGGCCTGTGGGCAGGAGCGCCGGAGCTCCGCGATGACCCGGCCGATGGAACGCTCCTCGTTCAGCGCCGGGATGACGATCAGAGTACCGGCTCCCGTCTTTGCCGAAATATTGTCATCGACCACATAAAGCTGCATCAAGCCCCCCGGCCCGGTTCTGTGCGATCGACGCCATTCCGTGGGCCGGCACAAGCGCAGACTACTGCCTGCGTGGTTGGTGCCGGTGGATTTCTGGACGGTTACGATGGCGCCCGTGAATAGGCTCATCATGTGCAGGTACGTGGCCATCGGCGGGCTGAGTTACGGGGTCGACATCAGTGTGCTTTTCCTGACCCATGGAATAGCCGGGGTGTGGCTGCCACTGGCCACGTCGATCGCCTATACGGTGACCCTGTTCGTGAACTTCTCGCTGAATCGCGCCTGGGTGTTCCGAGCCGGTGGCGGCCCGGCGTCCGGGCAGGTGAGCAGATATGCGCTGCTCTGCGTGCTGAACTACGCCCTGACGGTGCTGCTGGTGACCCTGCAGGCCGAACTGGGCGTGAACTATCTGGTGGCCAAAACGGGCGCGACAGCGGTGGCGGCGATCCTGAACTATGCCGTCTACCGGAGCTGGGTGTTCGCTCCCGCCCCCGGCGCGTAAAGCCGGGGCATTCGGTCGGTCAAGGTGCGGAAATTCCGGTGGTACGGGAACTGTTGAATACGACGTGCGGTACCCGTGACCATTTCGGCGGAGCCTGCGCGCCTTTCCCCCGGGCCCCGTGCGTTCACCGGTGGTGGCGGCCCCGGCGGCGGCGGAACATGTGGCGTACGGCCAGGACCGCGACCAGCCCGGCGGCCAGCGGGATGGCCCGCTTGGCGATCGACGGCCCGGCCACCTCGAGCAGGTCGATGGCCTCCTCGCTCCGCCTGGCCGTGCGCACCGCACTCCG
>JAOPYM010000062.1 GCA_025964615.1 Actinomycetes bacterium | reverse complement strand
AAACACAGAAGCCCGCCCGAACCGGATTGCCCCGGATCCGGGCGGGATCTATGTCCTCCCGCTCGCCACCCCCAGAGCCGGCGTTGCCGCCGGCAAGCGGGTTTGCCCCGGCTGCCCTGAGATCGCGGCCGGGGCGACGAACCTGTGGTGCGTCCGCGACCTATTCCGAACGCTGCTGCGGAATTCCCGCCAGCAGCGCCCGGACCTCAGCCTCGCGGTAGCGCCGGTGTCCCCCCAGGGTGCGGATGGACGTCAACTTGCCGGCCTTCGCCCACCGCGTAACGGTCTTGGGGTCGACACGGAACATCGTCGCCACCTCTGCTGGCGTCAGCAGGGGCTCGGCCTCTGGCGTACGTGCTGACATCTTTTGCGGCCTCTCCTCCGGTGGACCGACTGACAGCGATCCTGCGATTGATCCTCGCGCGGTACTGATGTCCCCTATGGCCTTTAAGAGCCACTATGACATCACAAGGTGTAACCATGCCACCACTCAGCGCAACATGCAAGTCCCTGGCTGTAACTTCGTGTTCGTGGTGAGTAGGTCACGCTGCGTGAGTCTAGCGACACGTATGGTCGCATCGTGCGGAGATTCGGGAAGTTTGTTTTAGTTCGCCGACTCGAGGGCCTGAACGGACCGCCAGCGGGCCCGCAGCCGGGAGTGCATCGCGACCGTGAGCTCGACCTCGCCCTGCTCCATCCCGGCCAGCGCGACGCTCACTTCCGCCACCGACTGGTCAGTACATAGTGCCTGGTCAGACAGGAGACGGACCAGCCCACCGTAGTCCAGTTCGACCAGCGAGCGAGGGTGGAATCCGGCCAGCCAGTGCGCCAGTTCCTCGACCCTGCCGAAGGCCTGAGCGTCGCCGAGCGCGCTGCGCACCACGGTGATCGCCCGGACGACACGCTGGCGCGCCTGCGCCATCGAGGTGACGTAGATGAGCGTACGGGCCGGGGTGTCGCCGAGGCCGAGCCAGCGCTCGGGGGCGGCGAAGGGCACGAACCAGGCGAGCGGCACGTGCCAGGTGCTCGACAGGATGTATGTCCGGAGTGTCGTACGGCCCTGCTTCCACCGCTCGAAGTCCCCGGCGGCGCGGCCGGCCACCTCGTCGGCCACCTCGTCGGGCACCGTGCTCCGGGTCATCCCGGCCGGCGCGGTCTCGCAGAACCGGTCGAAGGCCACCCACGAGCGCAGCCGGGTCTCCCACGGGCACACGTAGGTACCGCCCCGCTCGTCCCGCCTGATGTACGCGTCGAGGCTCTCCCCCGGCGGCACGACGACCGGCGGCACCGCCGCGAGCCGCCGCAGCGCCTGCGCGTGCTCGGCGTCAAGGGCGGTCGCCCGGCGGGGCCGCTCGGTGGACTCCGCGTACCGCGCCCATCGCACCCGGTCGGGCTCCGAGAAGGCGGACAGCGGCTCGTACACCCGGAGATAGGCGGCGTAAGGCAGCACATCGGCATGCTGGCACGGCCTTGAGTTCTAGGCTGGGCATCAGCGAAAGGAGGTCACTACAGTGACCACGGTCTTCGGCCCGCCCCACAAGGGCAACGGCCATGAACAGATCGTCTTCTGTCAGGACCCGGCGAGCGGACTGCGAGCGATCATCGCGATCTACTCCACCGCGCTGGGCCCCGCGCTCGGCGGCACCCGGTTCTACCCCTACCCCGACGAGGACGCGGCGCTGGCCGACGTGCTCAACCTGTCGCGCGCGATGGCGTACAAGAACGCGCTGGCCGGCCTGGACCTGGGCGGCGGCAAGGCGGTCATCATCGGCAACCCCTCAGTGCTCAAGTCCGAGGCGCTGCTAAGGGCGTACGGCCGGTTCGTGCAGTCGCTGAACGGACGGTACTTCACGGCCTGCGACGTCGGCACCTTCAGCGAGGACATGGACGTGATCGCCCGTGAGTGCTCCTACGTGACCGGGCGCACCGAGGCGTACGGCGGCGCCGGTGACTCCTCCGTGCTGACCGCGTACGGGGTATTCCAGGGCATGCGGGCCGCCGCGGAGCACGTATGGGGTGAGGCGACCCTGCGCGGGCGGCGGGTCGGCGTCGAGGGCGTTGGCAAGGTCGGTCACCGGCTGGTCGACCACCTGCGCGCGGACGGGGCGGAAGTGGTCGTGTGCGACGTGGACGCCGCCGCTCTGGCACGAACCCAGGCCAGGCATCCGGAGGCCGTCATCGTGGCCGACAACGCCGCACTCGTCCGTTCTGAGCTCGACGTGTACGCACCGTGCGCACTCGGTGGCTCACTGTCCGACGACACCGTGTCCGCGCTCACCGCGCGCATCGTCTGCGGTGGCGCCAACAACCAGCTGGCGCACCCGGGCGTCGAGAAGCAGCTCGCCGACCGCGGGGTGCTGTACGCGCCGGACTACGTGGTGAACTCCGGCGGGGTGATCCAGGTCGCCGACGAGATCGAGGGCTTCGTCATGGAGCGGGCCAGGGCCAAGGCCACCGGGATCTTCGAGACCATGCGGCGCATCTTCGCGATGGCCACCGAGGAGGGAGTACCGCCGGCGGTGGCCGCCGACCGGCTCGCGGAGCGCCGGATGTCGGATATCGGAAGGCTCCGGGGCATCCTGCTGAACCGCTGATCAGGCCTGCGGGTCCGCCTACCAGCGCGGACCCGCTAGACTTGAAGTCTCCATTGCGGTGAGACGCCACCAAGGCGACGGCGTACCGAGCCGGGCGCAAAACGGGTACGGTTGTACCCGTGACTAACGCACGGCTCGTACAGCGTCGGATCGTGTGGCGTACGCGAGCATTGATGGGGCCGACGAAGCCCTGACCATCGAGGGGGTCGAGCCAATGGGTCGCGGCCGAGCCAAGGCCAAGCAGGTGAAGGTTGCACGCCAGCTGAAGTACAACAGCGGCGGCACTGACCTCGACCGCCTGAAGAACGAGCTGGGAGTCAACGAGTCATCGGAAGACGACTCCTATGACGAGCTCGCGGACAAGTATTCCGACTACGCCGACGAGTACGGCAGTGGAGCGGACGGCAAGGCCACCGGGTAACGCCTGTCCGCCACTGCGGCCATGCGTCACTTCAGAGGACGCCGACCGGTGCACGACCCGGTCGGCGTCTTCCCTTGCGTCATTACCTCAGCGCCGTACGCACGCCGGGCTCCGGCGGGCCGAGGAAACGCGGGCTCGGCGTGAACACCACGTCGCCCACGGCCTTCAGCGAGGCCAGCACCTCGCGGGCGTAGCCGTACCGGGTCACCCGGGCGTCCACGGTGCTGCTGTCATGCCCGACGCCGTACGCGTCGATCCCGGCGGCCCGGCAGAGCGCGACCGCCCTCGGCAGGTGGAATTCCTGGGTGACGACCGTCGCCCGATCCACTCCGAAGATCTTCTTCGCCCGCACACACGAGTCCCAGGTGTCGAATCCGGCATAGTCCAGGACGACCCTGCCGACCGGTATCCCGTTCGCGACCAGGAAGTTCCGCATCGCAGTGGGCTCGTCGTAGCTCTTGCGGCTGTTGTCCCCCGTGACCAGGACCACACGTACCTTCCCGCGCCGGTACAGGTCGGCCGCCAGCCGCAGCCGCCCGGCCAGGAACGGCGAGGGCTTCCCGTCCGGATCGAGGCCGGCACCCAGGACTATCCCCACCGGGGTCACCGGAACGGTCGCCGGGGTGAGCCGGTACCCACTCGTACCGGCGTACATCCATGCGGACGGCGCGGCCAGCGCGTACACGCCGAGGCCGGCCAGCACCGTCAGCGGCGCCGCGAGGCGCCGCACCCTGGCCCAGACATTGATCACATTGGTCAGACGCCGCCGGTGTGCGGAAAGTTCAGACGAGACGGGCCTGTCCGGTGCCCTCGGAGACCTCACCCAGGACCCAGGCGCCGACCCCACGGGCGGCAAGGACCCGCAGGGCTCCGTCCACGGCCTCTGCCGCGACGATGGCGGCCATGCCGACACCCAGGTTGAAGGTCTTGTCCATGTCCGGCTGGGCCACGCCGCCGTGTGCCTGCAGCACCGAGAAGATCGCGGGCTGGGTCCAGGACGAGCGGCGCAGCACGGCGTCGCAGGTCGCGGGCAGCGAGCGGGCCAGGTTTGCGGCCAGACCGCCGCCGGTGATGTGCGCGAAGGCGTGCACGCCCCCCGCCGCCATCATGGCAAGGCAGTCCAGGGCGTAGATCCGGGTCGGGGTGAGCAGTTCCATACCGAGGGTCTGGGCCAGGTCGGCCGGCGTGGACTCCAGCTCCAGGGACGAGGTCGCCAGGATGTGCCGTACCAGCGAATAGCCGTTGGAGTGGATGCCGGAGGAGGCCATCGCGAGGACCACATCACCGGGGACCACGCGCTCCGGGCCGAGGATCTCCGAGGCCTCCACGACGCCGGTGGCCGCGCCCGCCACGTCGAACTCGTCGGGCTCCAGCAGACCCGGGTGCTCGGCGGTCTCCCCGCCGACCAGGGCACAACCGGCCAGCACACAGCCGTCCGCGATGCCGCCGACGATATCGGCGATCCGCTCCGGGACCACCTTGCCGCAGGCGACGTAGTCGGTCATGAACAGCGGCTCAGCGCCACAGACCGCCAGATCGTCGACGACCATGCCGACCAGGTCATGGCCGATCGTGTCGTAGATCCCCAGGCGGCGGGCCAGGTCGACCTTGGTGCCGACACCGTCGGTGGAGGTGGCCAGCAGCGGCCGCCGGTACTTCAGCAGCGCCGAGGCGTCGAAGAGCCCCGCGAACCCGCTGACGTCGTCCACCACCTCGGGCCGCCGGGACCGCGCGACCCGCGACTTCATCAGATCGACGGCCCGCTCCCCCGCCGCGATGTCGACGCCGGCCGCCTCATAAGTGCTCATTGCACTCGCTCCGCTCGTGCGGCTCGCAGCCGCCTTACGCGGCTGCTCGCGGTGCTCACAAGGACTCCAGGAGGTGCTTGCCCCGGGCGTCCTCTTCCACCGGAATCGGGTAGACGCCGTCGAAGCAGGCCCGGCAGAGCCGGTCCTTGGGCTGGTGGGTCGAGGCGATCAGCTCGTCCAGGGAGATGTAGCCGAGGGAGTCGGCGCCCAGCGAGGCGCGAACCTCCTCCACCGACAGGTTCCCGGCGATCAGCTCGGCGCGGGTGGCGAAGTCGATGCCGTAGAAGCACGGCCAGGCCACCGGCGGGCTGGAGATCCGGACGTGCACCTCGGCGGCCCCGGCCTCGCGGAGCATCCTGACGATGGCGCGCTGGGTGTTGCCCCGGACGATCGAGTCGTCCACCACGACCAGGCGCTTGCCCTCGATGGCCTCGCGGAGCGGGTTGAGCTTGAGCCTGATGCCGAGCTGGCGGATGGTCTGGGACGGCTCGATGAAGGTACGGCCGACATAGGAGTTCTTCACGAAGCCCTGGCCGTAGGGGATTCCCGAGGCCTCGGCGTAGCCGATCGCGGCCGGGGTGCCGGACTCGGGCGTCGGGATCACCATGTCGGCCTCGACCGGGTGCTCGCGGGCCAGCCTCCTGCCGACCTCGACCCGGGTGGCCTGCACGCTGCGGCCGGCGATGGAGGTGTCCGGGCGGGCGACATAGACGTACTCGAACAGGCAGCCCTTCGGACGCGCCTCGGCGAACCGCTGGGTCCGTACGCCGTCCTCGTCGATCGTGAGCAGTTCGCCGGGCTCGACCTCACGGACGAACACCGCACCCACGATGTCCAGGGCGGCGGTCTCGGAGGCGACCACCCAGCCGCGCTCCAGCTTGCCGAGGACCAGCGGCCTGATGCCCTCCGGGTCGCGGGCGGCGTACAGGGTGCGCTCGTCCATGAAGACCAGGGAGTACGCGCCGCGGGTGACCGGCAGGATGTCCTTGGCGGCCTCCGCGGGACCGCCGGGCCGGGTGGCGAGCAGTGCGGTGAGCACCTCGGTGTCACTGGTCGCGGTCAGCTGCCCCGGCTCCAGCTTGGCCGCCAGCTCCGCGGTGTTGATCAGATTGCCGTTGTGCGCGAGCGCCAGGCCGCCCGAGTCGGTGGAACGGAACGTCGGCTGGGCGTTCTCCCAGGTCGGCGAGCCGGTCGTGGAGTAGCGGCAGTGACCGATGGCGAGGTGGCCGCGCAGCGTGTTCAGCACCGACTCGTCGAAGACCTGGGCGACGAGGCCCATGTCCTTGAAGACCACGATGCGGGCGCCGTCGCTGACGGCGATCCCCGCGGACTCCTGGCCCCGGTGCTGCAGCGCGTACAGGCCGTAGTAGGTGAGCTTGCTCACCTCCGCGCGGCTCGCCTCGTCCGGGGGGACCCAGACGCCGAAGACGCCGCACGCGTCCTGTGGGGAGCGGTCGGAGGGATCGAGTTCGTGGCTCAGCCGGCCATCACCGTAGGTCACGGTGCCCAGTCTAAAGGCCGCCCCCACGTGCTGTGATTCTCCGGGGTCAAGGCTGGTTTGCCCGGTCTCTGCGAAACCTTTGCCGCCGGGGGCCCTCCGGCCGGGGGGTGAGAGGGAACCCTGGGTACGACTCTGGAGGTTCACCATTGACCACGATGCCCGGTTACCAGCCGTACACGCCCCTGCGACCCCGGCAGCGGGGATTCGGCATCGCCTCGCTGGTCCTCAGTCTGGTCGCCGTGGCCACCCTGCTGCTGTGCGGGCTCGGCATGATCGTCGCGTTGGCGGGGCTGGTTCTGGGAGTCCTCGCACTGGTGCGGGACAGCGGCCGGACCCAGGCAGTGATCGGAATCACACTGTCGGTCGTGGTCCTGGCGGCCGGTACGGCCGGGCTCGCCTTCCTGCTGAGCCGTGCGGCCAAGTGCGGCGACACCGGCCGCTATCCCAGCGACACCGCACGGCGGACCTGCATCGAGCGCGAGTTCCCGTTCGCCCGCTCCACCGCTAGTCCATGATCGCTTGTACGGCCTCGCCGGTGAGCGCGGTCGCATAGACCCGCAGGTCGCCGAGCAGGCCGGTGAAACCGAGGCCTGTCGGGTCCCGGCCCAGGAAGATGGGGCCGGCCGGCGTCACGACCGGGCTCGGCAGGGGTACCGCGCCGTCGAGCTCACCGTCGATGTAGACGTACATCTCGTCCGGATCGACGATGACCGCCACGTGGGTCCACTGCCTGGCACGCAGGATCCGCCGGCTGTCGGCGTACTCCGGGCCCTTGGCGGTGAACAGCTGGACGCGCAGCCGCAGCATGTCGGGATACAGCCACACGCCGAAACCCCGGGCGTCGTGTTCGGCGACCGGCTTGTAGAGGATGCCGCGCCACTCGCCGGTGGGCGCCTCGGTCACCTGGAGGTGGAACGCGATGCTGAACCCGAAGAGCTGGCTGAGGACGAGCTGCGGAGCGGCCGGGATGGTCGCGCGGCTCTCGCCGTCGAAGGCGAGGGCCTGCCCGGCCACCCTGCCCGGCACCACGTCGACCGTCTCGTCCATGATGGCGGTCAGCCCGCTGCCGGTACTGTCCGCAACCTGCCTGCCGTCGATCGTCTCGGCGTCGAAGGTCCAGTGCGCGGTGAGCACTACCTCACCTCCAGGGAAGATATTTCCCACAACCTGACAGCGCCCGGGGATCATTGCAAGACACCGTCTCCAATCAGCTGACGACGGTCAGCTGACGACGGGTAGGTACGGGGTGAGGTCGGCGCGGGGTCCGCTGGCCCTGATTCGTCCGTCGTGCACGGCGTCCGCCCAGGTCAGCGCGGCGGTCGCCAGGTCGATCCAGGTGCGGGCGTCCATCTCCACCACGTTCGGCGGGGTGCCGCGGGTGTGCCGGGTGCCCTCGACGCACTGGACCGCGGCGTACGGCGGGACCCGTACCTCCACCGACTTGCCCGGGGCCTTGGCGGCCAGCTCGTCGAGCAGGAACCTGACGGCCCCTTTCAGGACGGCCCGATGCGGCTCCGCTGCGCTGTCATAGGCGGCCCGTACGGCGGCCACGCACGCCCTTCTGAGGCCGGCCGGAGTGTCGGGTCCCGCATAGGGAGGCTGGCCGAGTTCGGCCAGCTGCGCATCGAGCAGTGCCTGGGTGAGCGGGATGCGGGACATTGGGCCGAACACTACCTGCCCTCGCCGGTTCGGGCACGTCAGCATAACGATGTGGATACGCTAGGGCGATTCGGGCGACGCCATCGCTTCACGACGTGCGAGGAGAGCCAGGTGCGACCCCCCAATACCTACCGGCGTTTCACCTCGGTGCTCGCGGTCCTCGCCGGCTCCCTGCTGCTGCTCCCGCCGGGTGCCGCCGCGGCCCCGGGCACCCCGACCGGCAACACCGACCAGCTGAGCAAGCAGATCACGGCGCTGGAGAAGAAGTACGGCGGCGACATGGCGCTGCTGCGCGACACCAAGTGGGCCGCGGATCAGGCGCTGAAGAAGGTCGCCGGCCTGCAGACCCAGCTCCAGGACTCCCGGACCCAGCTCTCCCGGTACGCCGCCGACCAGTACATGACCCGCGGCGTCGACCCGATCACCGTGATCTCCGGGGCGAACCCGTCCGACGACCTGGCGGGGGCCGCGCTCGCCGAACACCTGGCCCTGAACCGGGCGGCCCGCGTCCAGCAGGTGCAGACCCTCCTCGACCAGCAGCACCAGGCCACCGTGCTGGCCCAAACCAAGATCACCGCGCTCAAACAGGAGATCTCCGGCCTGCTCAGCCGCAAGGGTCAGCTGCAGAAGCTGGTCAACAAGTACAAGCCGCAGTCGCCGCTGATCGGCAACAACAACCTCACCGCCCGCATGATCTCGGTGCGCACCGAGATCGACGGCAAGTTCGGGCCGTTCCCGGCGATCGGCTGCTACCGGCCCGGCGACCCGCAGGACCACGGCACCGGCCACGCCTGCGACTTCATGGAGAGCTCGGGCGGCGTCCTGCCCACCGCCGACCGGGTGGCGCACGGCGACCAGGTCGCCGCCTACGCGATCGCGAACGCGTCCCGGCTCGGCATCAAGTACATCATCTGGAAGCAGCGCATCTACGACATGCGCAGCCCCGGCTGGAGCCCGATGGCCGACCGTGGCGGCATCACCGCCAACCACCGCGACCACGTCCACATCTCGGTGTTCTGACCGCGCAAGTTCTCGGGAGTCTCGATGCGGGTGGTCCCTACCTGCAGGCGTACCAAGTCGATACCAGCTTCACCTATCAGGGTCACTGGTGGGCCGACGACGTGTCCTTCCCCGATGGCTACCACCCGTACTGGGGTTACATCGTCGTCCGGGACGGTGGCCGATGGCTGATCCAGGACGACGGCACGGGCTGACGGGTCCTCTTACCCACCGTCATATCCATCAGCCGCCTTAGGTTGAGCGAGCGCCTATGGGCCGGGCGGGGGCGTGAAGATCGCGTGTGTTCCGATCCTGCGCCAGATGACATGCGCCTGGCCGGCAACCTGCTCCTCGCCATAGCTGAAGGTCGCACGACCGTCACCGTCCGGCGAGGAAGAGTTCCAGGTCGCCGTCGGGATCCCCATCGCGTGGTTCGGCCTCCGCGCGGACAGGACCCGTACCGTTGCTGATGACCGCGAAGCGGTCCTGGTCGCGTGACCGTTCGTGCCGGTGGGGGCCGCCCCTCCGGCACGAACGGGTCAGCCGGCGTAGCGGGGCAGGGTCTGCTCGTGCGCCTCGCGGAGCTCCTGCAGCGGGATCGAGAACAGCGGCTGCGCGCCCTCGGCGGTCTGCAGCGCG
>JAOPYM010000012.1 GCA_025964615.1 Actinomycetes bacterium | reverse complement strand
CACCTACACCTATCGAACCCAAGCGTGCCAGGCTCGGTCTCACCGTTCCAGAACGGGGATGATCCCGTCCCGCCAGACCATGCCCGGTACGGGCACGTCGGCGATCAAGTGCTCGTACTCCGCGAGGTCCCCGGCGTCCTGGGGTCGCGGCTGGCGAGCGGCACGTCGGGACGGTCGTCGCGCCCACCGACGCAGTGTGTGGATCGCTGGCTCACTGGTGTAGCAGCAGGCCGTGACCACCGTCCCACCAGAGAGACCGGCAGGTCCGCAGCGACCCGGTCGGGCCAGCCGCCAGCCCGCGACCCCGGCCACGACGCCCGCCCGTAAGGTCGGCCGCATGCGCGAAGCCGGGGCTACCAACTATGCACACGCCAGCTCCGCGCCCTACGGGCCGCACGACGCGCTCCCGCCACTGATGACCGCTACCCATGCACGGGAAATCCGCCACAGGCCCGGGAGCAGCCCGCTCCCGATTTGCTCCCGGTTTCGCGCCCAACTGCCGCAAACCGAAACCAGCCATACCGCGATCACATGGTCTGACCTGCATATATAACTGTGGAGCTATAGAGATTCGAACCCTAGACCTCTTCCATGCCATGGAAGATGTGCGATCGGCCGAGTCGGTGACGGCCAGGGCGAATCGCAGCTCGGCACCGCTATGGTCTACCGCTCTCCTGCGCGTAGAGATCACTCCTGCTGGAGGCGTCCGATAGGCGAGATCGGCGGCGTCCGCGCGCCAGCAGCATCCCGGCCGGTTTGCCGAGGATCGCGCTGCGGCCCACCACGACGGCGTGCTTGCCTGCCAGGTCGATGTTGTAGTGGTCCAGCAGGCCGATGACGGCGCCGGGGGGTGCAGGAGACGAAGCCGCCGGCGCCGAAGCTCATCGCGGCGAAGGAGTGCATGGTGACGCCGTCGATGTCCTTGCCGGGGGCGATGGCCTCGAACGCCGCCCGCTCATCGATGTGCGGGCCGGCCGGGTGCTGCAGCAAGATCCCGTGCACACCCGGGTCTTGCGACAGGGCGGTGAGGGCATCGACCAGGCCGGTGGTGGTGGTCGCGGCGGGTAATACGACGTGCCGGGACCCGATGCCGGCCTTCTCGCACCGGGCGCGCTTCATACCGACGTAGGTCACCGAGGCGGGATCGTCTCCCACCAGCACAGTCGCCAGGCACGGCGCCTGACCGGTCTGCCGCGTGATCGCCGCGGCCCGGCCGGCGCGGTGTGCCCGATCATGCTGCGGGCGAGGCCCGTGCCGTCCATGAGACGGGCGGTCTGCGTCGGGGCCATGGGCTGCTCCTGGGCGTCGGCTACGGTTGCCCGGGCGCACGGCTGTGAAGAGAATCGCCGGGCCGCTCCCCGGTGGTAGTCCACCTCAGCGCCAGTCACGAACCGACAACCACTGTAGGTAGAACGGCGCCGGTGGTGACCGTCGGGGGCACTACTCCTGTGACAGTCCGCGTGGCTATCGTGCTGGCATGGAATTCGATCAGCTCACGATCGTGCTACTCGTGCTGCGCCCGGATGCGCCGGAGCTCGATGAGGAGGCGGCCGCCGCGCTCCAGGACGCCCATATGGCGCACCTCGCCGAGCTGCATGAAGCCGGGCACGTACTCGCTGCCGGGCCGTTGTTCGATCC
Organism: Actinomycetes bacterium; assembly: GCA_025964615.1. Lineage (GTDB taxonomy): Bacteria > Actinomycetota > Actinomycetes > Streptosporangiales > Streptosporangiaceae > RYN-227. The sequence continues at coordinate 1,500 of JAOPYM010000012.1, read as the reverse complement.
CGAGCTGCGTGGTCTGAGCATCCTGCGGGTCGGGGTCGACGAAGCGTTGGCGCTCAAGGAGCAGGATCCTGCGGTCAAGGCCGGCCGGTTCGCCCTCAAGGCCATCCCGTGGATGGTGCCCGGTGGGGCGATGAGCTTCTCGCCCACCCGGTTCCCCCGATCGGTCGCAGAGGCGCAGGCGGACTAAGAGCAACGAGATCGCCGCGTTCGTCCCGCTGCTGGACCAGATCGGCGACCTCACCAACATGGTGATCAGCGCAGACATGATGCACACCCAGCGTGAGCATGCCCGGTATCTGCGGCGGCGCGGCGCGCACTTCGTGCTGCCCGTGGGCGGGAACCAGCCGGGGCTGTTCGACCAGCTCGACTCCCTTGCCTGGCAAGACGTGCCGGTCGGCTGGATGACCTACGACCGCGGCCACGGCCGCCGGGAGATCCGCACCATCCAAGTACACCCCGCACCCAACCGAGTCAAGTTTCCCCCACGTCAAGCAGGTGTTCCTGGTTGAACGTCACTTCCTGGACCTGACCGGTGAACATCTGTCCAGCCAGGCGGTGCTCGGGGTCACCAGCCTGACGGACAAGCAGGCAGACCCCGAACAACTCGCCGGGTTCGTCCGCGGCGAATGGGCGATCGAGAACCGCGACCACTACATCCGGGACGTGACACTCGGTGAGGACCGGTGCCGCGTGCGGACCGGCTCCATGCCATCGATCCTGGCCGTCATGCGCAGCCACGCGATCGCCACACTACGCCTGCTCGGCTTCACCAACATCGCCGAAGGCACCCGCTGGGCCCGCGACGACTTCACCCATCCCCTGATCGACCTCGGTCTCAGCATCTGAGAATGCGCTCAGCCGTGCCGGGCTGGCGATACGCGAACATGAGAGAGCGGGTACGACGCAGGCCAAGGGACCGCATGCTGCGCGGGGTCCAAGGCGCTGATCAATCAGGTGAAGTCTGGGCATCTAGACATTTGAGCAACTTATCCCGATCTTTGTTCCCGTCCCCACCAGCCTCTGGCTGGCCCGCGAGACTGGTGTACCGATCCGCTTCAGCATTGGCTCACTGACCAGCCGTGCCAGCCATCCGAAACTCTCCCGGCGTGCAGCCGATATCCTGGCGAAACACCCGGTAGAACGGCCGCTCGCCGGTGAACCCGCAGGCCAACGCGATCGACTCGACCGACCGGAAGGGATCCGCGCGCAGGAGCGCCTGCGCATGCTCAATGCGGACCCGCCGGAGCAGGCCGCTCACCCCGCCCGGTTCGGTTTCCAACAGCCGGTACAGGCTGCGCCGCGACACCAGGCAGGCCCTGGCGATGTCGTCGACGCACAGGTCGGGGTCGCCGTACCTGCTCCGGATGAACACCCGGACCCGTTCCAGGGTCAGGGAACTGGCGGGACGCTCCTGAAGGGGGTGGCCGGTGGCCAACGTGAGCACGGATGCGATCAGGCCACGCCCGTGCGTGGCCAGGGCCGCCGTTCCCTCCGGGTCCG
>JAOPYM010000010.1 GCA_025964615.1 Actinomycetes bacterium | reverse complement strand
GACCACGTCGCGCAGCGCGCGCAGGGTCGGCTCGTCGCGGACGCCCGCGATCAGCAGCGTGGTGACCGGCGAGTCCCGCCACAGCTGCAGCCGCTCCTTGATCCGCCCGATCGGGCCGAGCAGCGAGATCGAGTCGGCCAGTTCGTCCGGCACCGCCGCGATGGCCTCCTGCCGCCGCCCGCCGAGGAAGAGCTCCTGCACCCGCTCGGCCTGCTCGGCGTACCCGAGGCGGCCGATCAGGTCCAGGTGGAAGTTCTTGTCCTTGGCCCCCATCCCGCCGATGTAGAAGGCCAGCGGGATCTTCGCGAACTCCAGCGCCGAGTCCACGTCGTCGGTCACGATCGTGGTGACCGTCGCCGCGATGTCGAAGCCTTCCGCGCGGCCCTTCAGCGACTCCCCGAAGATGTCGTCGATCCGCGACGGGTCCACGAACAGCGGCAGCCAGCCGTCCGCGATCTCGGTGGCCAGCGCGATGTTCTTCGGCCCCTCGGCGCCCATGTAGATCGGGATGCGCTTCCTGATCGGGTGCGCGATCGACTTCAGCGGCTTGCCAAGGCCGGTCCCGCCCGGATAGGGCAGCGGGTAGTGCTCCCCATTGCTGGTGACCGGCTCCTCCCGGGCCCACACCTGCCGCACGATGTCGATGTACTCCCTGGTCCGCGCGAGTGGCTTGGGGAACGGCCGCCCGTACCACCCCTCCGCCACCTGCGGCCCCGACGCGCCGAGCCCCAGGATCACCCGCCCGCCGGACAGCGCGTCGATCGTCAGCGCGTGCATCGCGGTCGCGGCCGGCGTACGGGCCGGGATCTGCACCACGGCGGTGCCCAGCTTGATCGTCGAGGTCCGTGCCCCGTACCAGGCCAGCGTGCTGAACGCGTCCGACCCGTACGCCTCGGCGGTGAACACCGAGTCGTACCCCAGCCGCTCGGCCGCCTGCACGGTCTCGGTCTGGTCGTCCGGGTTCCGCTGCCAGTACCCGACGTTGATGCCCAGCTTCATATCAGCACTCACGCTCGTCCTCCTCAGATCCCCCCGCGATAGTAGAACACGTTCTAGTTCCAGCGGTAGTCGCAGCCCACGCCACCAGGCTGTCCCATCAGTGCACCAGGCTCGGACGAGCCAACCCGTGATCAGGCGGGGGAAGGTGTGAATGCCGGTGAAACCGTCGCCGACCCCTTCCTGTTCCGGGGCAAGACCATCACGGATCTGGCGCACCTTCGGCGCCATCCGGTGGGAAGGCCCCGCCGGACATACTGATCCACAACCTCCGCGATGAAGGAGACACACCGAATGACGGAACAGCCGCGGCTGATGCAGACAGGACGGGCGATGGCGGTGGCCACCGCCGTTTCCCGGGTGACCGGGTTCGTCCGCACCCTGACCCTGGTGGCCGCACTCGGGCTGGGAGGCCAGCTCCTGGACGCCTACACCGCGGCGAACGTCACCCCCAACACCATCTATGAGCTGGTGATGGGCGGTGCGCTGGCCAGCGTGCTGGTCCCGCTGCTGGTCCGTACGGCCGCCGACGACAGCATCGACGGTGACCTGTTCGCCCAGCGGCTGCTGTCCCTGGTGGTCTACGGCCTCGCTGCGGTGGTGATGGTGACGACCATCGCCGCCCCGTTCATCGTGGACCTCTACGTCCCGGGGTTCAGCCCCGCCCAACGCCACCTGGCCGTCGTGTTCACGCGGTTCTTCATGCCCCAGATCCTGTTCTACGGGGTGAGCGCGACCCTGGCGGCGGTCCTGAACGCCCGCGGCCGGTTCGCCTCGCCGATGTGGGCGCCGGTCGCCAACAACCTCGTCGTCATCGCCACCGCGCTGGTCTTCCTGCTGATCGGAGGCACCGGGAACCTGGAATCGCTGACTAAAGGGCAGATGCTGCTGTTGTCGATCGGCACCAGCGCCGGGGTCGCCGCCCAGATGGCCGTTCTTGCCCTGACCGGCCGGCGGGCTGGATTCCGGGTGCGGTTGCGCGCCGATCCCCGCGGCATCGGCGTCCGCCGGATCGCCGCCATGGCCGGCTGGACACTCGCCTCGGTCACCGCAGCCCAAGCGGTGTTCATCGTGGTCACCCGCATCGCCTCGCAAGCCGGGCCCGGCGCGGTCAGTGCCTACTCCAACGCCTACACCCTGTTCCAACTGCCCTACGCCGTCATCGCGGTCACCGTCATCACCGGAGTCCTGCCCAGGATGAGCCGGTCGGTGGCCGAACGTGATCTCGCCCAGGTCACCGCCGACCTGTCCCAGAGCCTGCGGCTGACCGGTGTCGTGCTGGTGCCCGTCGCGGCCGCGCTCATCGTGCTCGGCCCCCGGCTGACCACCGTGTTGTTCGCCCACGGCAACGCCTCACCCGCCGCAGCCCACCTGACCGGATCCGTACTCGCCGCCTACGGGCTCGCGCTGGTGCCCTTCGCCGGATACCAGATCATGCTGCGAGTCTTCTACGCCCTCGGCGACACCCGCACCCCAGCGCTGCTCAGCGTCGGCGTCTCCGCCATCACCATCGCCACCTGCCTGGCCGCCACCCACCTCACACCCGGCCCGAACCTGGTCATCGCGCTCGCCGCCTGCACAGCGATCGCCTACACCGCCGGGCTGCTCGTCACCACCCAACTGCTGCGCCGCCGGATCGGCCGGGTCGATGGACACCGCCTCCTGGGCGCTCACACCCGGATGCTGGCCGCCGCGGCCATCGCCGCTCTCGCCGCCGCCGGCACCGCTCGGGCCCTCAGCCCCGCCACCGGAACGACCTGGACCGGTGCGCTCATCACCGTCTGCGCAGCAGCCACCGCAGGAGGAACTCTCTACGCGATCGCCGCACGCGGACTCCACATCACCGAGTTCAAAACACTCGCCGCGACCCTGCGGCCCAGCAACACCTGACCACCGCCAACACCTGCTCCAGCCCCCATATGAACCGT
>JAOPYM010000006.1 GCA_025964615.1 Actinomycetes bacterium | reverse complement strand
CCGGGCACCTTCACTTTCGCCCCGAAGGTGAAGCACATCGTGAGCTACACGTACTCCTTCAACTGGGGGCAGACTGTCACGGTCAACGCCGATGACCATGGTGTGGCCCAGCTCAGCTGGACTCCGGGCCAGAGCGGCTTCTACGACCTTGAGGTCTACGCCACCACCAAGGACGGGCTTGAACTGGCACCGTACGACTATTTCTTCTCCGTGAACTAACGCCCGTTCAGAACCGAGACGGCCGGTGACGTTATCCACGCCACCGGCCGTCTTCCTTTGTCATTCTGCCCCTGTCGGCGACGCCTCCGTGAAAAAAGGCAAATCGATGAGAAGGATCAGGGGACAGGTCGTTGACACGACCGGGAGACGGATGGCGGCTCCTCGCCGCACGGTGGCTGCTAACGCTTCTGCTAACAACGGCCCCGGACCATCGTGGACGCACCTGGACAGCGCAGCGGTCGAGGAGCAGGTCAGCAGACAAGTGTGGACGGCCGTGGACGCTCCTGATCTTGCTACGGATCAGGAGAGCGGTCGGACGTCACAGGCTCGCTACCCCACGGCAGGCGTCCGACGGGACCTCGCAGCGCCGGCTGAGAAGTGGCCGCGTATTTGCCACAGGCAGCCGTAGACGGTCGCTGATCACCGTAACCAGCCGGACAGCACGCGAACGCGTTTCCCCTGGTAGCGGGCCGTTTCAGTGTGGGTGGCGGCTGTTGGGTTCGAACCATCGTAGGCTGAGCCGGCAGATTTACAGGGTACGGATCCGGAAGGATGGACACCCATCCCACCTGCCACGATGCGGCGCTACCAGACGCTCTTCGGGCGCGGTGCCGCATATTTGCCGCGAGCGCTGGAGTCTCCGTGGGACGCGGATCCGAGGTCGGCTGGGTGGCGCCGCATGATCGAGTCTGAAGCCGGATCACTTCATTCGTCAAGAGACCCGTGGCGGCTCAGGGTCCAGAGGGCCGCCAGCGGCAGGGCACGGAGCTTGTCGCCGAAGGGCAGGGATTGTTCGCCCGCGTAGAGGACGAAGCCCGCACGGAACTGGTCGCCTAGCCGATCCGCCAGATGCCGCAGGCCCCGGAAGTCGTCGGTGCGGACGGTCTCAGCCGCCTTGACCTCGATGCCGACCACCTGACCGGAGGCATGCTCCAGCACCATGTCGACCTCGACCTTGTCCCTGCTTCTCCGCCAGCCTCGCGTCCTGATCATGATTGGCCAATACGTTCGCTCATGCCAGGCCACGGCAGGTTCTGAGATCGATCGTCCGGACCGCGAGCATCAAGCATCAGCGAGGCCGATCACGGGACTGATCCGTCTGTTGGCGTGACCTTGTGCGGTTCACGTGATCGCTGATGTCATTACTCCTCGGCGAGTTCTCGGCGGTTGCGCAGGACGTGGGCGCGCTCGACGGCGTTGTCGGTTCGATCGATCGCCGTGTCGTATGCCGCCAGTGCGTCGGCGTCGCGGCCCAGGCGTCGCAGCAGGTCGGCGCGGATGGCGTGGTACAGGTGGTAGCTGTCGAGGTTCAGCGGGTCGAGGAGGGCGAGCGCGGTTTCGGGTCCGTCGACCTCGGCCACGGCGACCGCACGGTGGAGGGCGACGACCGGGGTGGGGTCGTGGGCCAGCAACTGGTCGTAGAGTTGCACGATCTGCGGCCAGTCGGTGGCGGCCGCGGCTGGGGCGTCGCTGTGGACGGCGTTGATCGCCGCCTGGATCTGGTAGGGGCCGGGCTGGTTGCGGCGCAGACACCGCCGGACGATCGTCTGTGCCTCGGTGATGAGGTCGCGGTCCCAGCGGTCGCGGTCCTGGTCGGCCAGTCGCACCAGGTCGCCGCCCAGGGTCGTACGGGCGGCCCTGCGCGACTCGATGAGGAGCATGAGCGCCAGCAGTCCCAGCACTTCGGGCTCGTCGGGCATCAGTTCGGCCAGCACCCGTCCCAGGCGAATGGCCTCGACGCAGAGATCTTCACGTATCAGATGGTCACCTGAGCTGGCGGTGTAGCCCTCGTTGAAGATGAGGTAGACCACGGCTAGCACGGCCCGGACGCGGTCTGGGAGGTCGGCCTCGTCGGGAACCCGGTACGGGATGTTCGCGTCGCGGATCTTGGCCTTGGCGCGGACCAGCCGTTGCGCCATGGTCGGCTCCGGGACCAGGAATGCGCGTGCGATCTCCGCGGTGGTAAGCCCGCCGAGCAGCCGCAGGGTCAGGGCGATCTGGGCACCGCGGCCGAGCGCGGGGTGGCAGCAGGTGAAGATCAGCCGCAGACGCTCGTCACGCACGGGGCCCTCCTCGATCGGTTCGTCGCGGGCATGTAGCAGCGCGGCCTGGGCCTGCCGGTCATCGCGGGAAGCCTCACGACGCAGGTGGTCGATCGCGTGGTTGCGGGCGGTCGTAATGATCCACCCCGCGGGGCTGGGGGGCAGCCCGGTGGACGGCCAGCGCTGTGTCGCGGCGGCGAACGCGTCCTGGACTGCGTCCTCGGCGATGTCGATGCTGCCGAAGACGCGGACCAGGACGGCGACCGCGCGGCCGGACTCAGCGCGGAACACCTGCTCGATCTTTGAGACAGGAAGAGGACTCACGCCGGTCAGTACTCGGCGACGTCCTGGAACGGGCGCACCTCTATCGGCAGCGTGGTCGCTTTGGCCGCCTTGCGGCCCCAGGCGAGCGCGGCGTCCAGATCCGGTGCGGTGATAATCCAAAAACCGCCGATGTGTTCCTTGCCCTCGACGTACGGGCCATCGGTGGTGATGACGTCACGGTCCCGCAGCCGTACGACCGTGGCCGTGGCGGGCGCGTGCAACCCGCCGGTGAAGACCCACGCTCCGGCGGCCTTGAGTTCCTCGTTCAGCACGTGCAGGTCCCGGGCTACGCGGTCCATGACCTCTGGCGGAGCCTCGCCTTCGGGCTGATAGATGCTGAGCAGGTACTGCGTCATCTCCTGTCCTTCCTCCCTTTGCTGCGCCAGTCAGACTGCCTGGTACGTCGCGATCACAACACCGGTCGTCGTCGTCACGCTGTCGACGAGCCGCAGATCGGCCGGTGAGCCGCCGTCCGGAAACAGGCGCCGACCCGAACCCAGGACCAGCGGATGGATGAGGAGCACATACTCGTCGATGAGGTTACGGCGCCTCAACGACTGGATCAGCTTTCCGCTGCCCAGGATCGCCAGATCAGGACCCGGTTGCTCCTTGAGGTCGGCCACGGCGTCCGCGGCATCACCCTCCAGCAGTGTGGAGTTCATCCACGGCAGCGGCCCGGTCAGCGTCGTCGACGCGACGTACTTCTGGAGGTTGTCCAGCACCTCGGTGAAGGGGTTGTCCTTCCGGTCAGGCCAAACCGCCGCAAAGTCCTCGTAGGTGCGCCGCCCCAGCAGCAGGGCGCCGGTCCGACTCATCCCTTTTCCCATCACCCGGCCCATGACCGGGTCGTTGTAGGGCAGCGCCCAGCCGCCACGGTCGAAACCGCCACGAACGTCCTCATCAGCACGCCCCGGCCCCTGCATCACACCGTCGAGCGTCAGACTGCTGGTCACGACGACCTTCCTCATGGGTCCTCCCACCACGAGCCGGCTCCGTACCGGCCTCTCACCCCCTACACGAAACACGGACGACCGAATCGACATCTCCGAACCCGAGCTGCTGAAGCACACCGACCTGGCCGAGCTCCCGTCCGTCGTCGACCTCATGACCGCAGCCCGCGCCCTCGGACTCACTGGCCAGGTGATTCCCGATACCTATTGTGAGCATGAAGAACCCTTCGAGATGTGCGAACGTGATTGACGCGGTACCCGATCTGTCAGAAGAGGGTGAATCCGCCATCAACCTTCACGATCGAACCGGTCATGAAGCTCGATGCCTCGCTCGCGAGGAAGATCACCACCGGACCGAGTTCATGCGGCAGGCCATATCTCTTCAT
>JAOPYM010000613.1 GCA_025964615.1 Actinomycetes bacterium | reverse complement strand
CGTCGCGCAGCGATGCGCAGCACCCTTGAGGTTGGAGAGGACGGCCCCGTATCCTGCGCGGCCACCCGAAAGTGAGCGGCGGCGCAGCCGTCTCCTTCATGCCTGTCGGCCCGCGAAGCGGGCGTGTGGTTTGCTTATGCCGCGTCCTGGTCCGCTTCTTGCTGGTTGGTCTGTCGGTGGGTGTGTGCCCGGGCTTGTTCGTAGGCGATAGGGCTCATCATCTGCCCATCGATTCGCGTGGTGGAGTGACGACGTTCCAGGTTGTAGTGATCGATCCATCTGGCGACCGCGCGGCGGGTTTCCTGGCGGGTGGCAAAGTGCGACTGGGACAGCAGCTCGAATTCCAGGGTGGAGTTGAACGCTTCGGCGACCGCGTTGTCCAACGCTTATCCGGCTAATGATGTCGGTTATCGGCGTTGGCCGGTTAACGCTTTCAGGTCTGTCGGGTGTTGAGGCGGCGGAGTTGTTCTTCGTGGTTGCGGACTCGGGTCGCGATGGCGTCGAGGGCGGTGGTTGTGCGATACGCTCAAAATCGCTAAAGTCCCTGGTGAAAAGCATGATCACGTGTCGCTGAGTATCGGCCAATATCAAGATCTACCACTGGGTCCTGATGGCAAGCCGATGGCAAGCGGCCATCACCAGGAGGTCCCATGGGTTTCGTCCGCAAGCGCATTGGCAACGACGGGGAAACCCACTTCAACGCGGTGTACCGGGATTTACGAGGACGGGTTCGCTCGGCCGGCACCTTCACCAATGAAGAGAAGGCCGAGACCGCGTGGCGTGTCGCCGAAGCCCGGCTTCTGGAAGGGCGGCTGCCCGATCCAGGGCGTGGGCGTCAGTCCTTCCGCCGGTACGTCGAGGAGACGTGGTTTCCCCATCACGTCATCGAGCTGACCACTCGGCAGAGCTACGCGTACGAGATCGACCGGCACATCATGCCCTGGTTCGCGAACATGAAGATGCTCGCGATCCTGCCCATCGACGTAAGAGAGTGGGTCACCCACCTGACGAAGGAGGGTATCCGGCCGCCGACCATCCGGTACTGCATGACGGTACTCAGCGCCATCTGTCCTGGGCGTTCGTGAGGGTTGGGCAGGCTATCTGGCCAGAGCTGGGCAGGGCACTTGGCCATTAAGGCCACGTTGGGCACGGTATCTGGCCAGCTTGATCGCTGTTGCGCTGACCACGGGCGTCCACCGGGAATGGGCCTCCCGGCGGCGTTCCAGCTCCGCTACCGCCGCCAGCTCACCGGCCTGCGCCCACGAGGTGACCCGCCGCCAGGAGGCCATCACCTCCACCAGCTGTGGATCTCAGGGGGCAGATCGGCGATGAGCGAGGCTCCGTCGACGGGGAGCTTGCGAAAGAAACCATCCCGCCGGTCCGGAGACCGGCGGGATGGTCACGGTCGGCGGGGTCAGAAGGCCCCGGTTCCGTTCGGGGTGCCAAGACCGGTCGGGCCGTCCCAGCCGGTGCGGGCGGTGCACAGCTGCGACGGCGAGCAGCTGCCGTTGCTGCCCGACGTGACGTCGAACAGCGAACCGCTGTGGGCGTACGGGTAGTTGTTGTCGATCGACGACGTGTTTCCGGCCAGGCCGTAAACGCCACCGACGAGCGGCGCTGCGACGCTGGTCCCGCCGAACACCAGCCAGCCGCTGTAGCCCTGGTAGGAGGTGCTGTCATAGACCGCGACACCGGTGTTGGGGTCGGCGACCGCGGAGACGTCGGCCACCGCACGCTTCGAGCATCCGGTGTTGAACGTGGACTGCCCGGACAGTGCCGTGTTGTACGAGCTGCAGCCGCTGCCCGCACCGCTCCACACGGTCTCGGTCCAGCCGCGCGTGGTGCCCGCGGTCATCAGCGAGGTGCCGCCCACCGCGGTCACGTAGTGCGAGGACGCCGGGTACTGCACGCCGTACCCGCTGTCGCCCGAGCTGACGGTGATCGCAACACCGGGGTGGTTGTAGTACGAGCCGTAGCTGGCGTCCGATGTGTCGGAGCCGCCGTAGCTGTTGCTGATGACGTTCGCGCCGAGCGCAGCCGCCTCGTTCTCGGCGGCACCGAGGTTGGTGAACGTCGGACTCGTCGCCTCGACGAGCAGGATCTTGCAGTTCGGGCAGACCGCCGAGACCATGTCGAGGTCGAGCGAGATCTCCTCCGCCCAACCGCCGTTGGTCCGCGGGTATTTGGTACCGCCCGTCTGGTTCACCTTCCGGAAGCAGCCGTTGGCCGTGGTGCAGGCCGACAGACCGTACTGGCTGCGGTAGACGGCCAGGTCGGATTCGGCGGTCGGGTCGTCGTAGGCGTCCACGATCGCCACGGCCTGTCCGGAGCCCGCCGTGGACGAGGGCAGCTTGTAGGCGCTCTGCAGGTCGGTGGGACCGAACCCGGAGGGCGTCGCCGCTGCGGCCTTGACCTTCGCGGCACTCTGCATGACGTCGGTCCGCGCGAGCGCATGGCAGGACGCGGTGCCAGGCGCGGCCGAACCGCAGACATGGCGGAACGGATGGGTGTTGGTCGTCGGCGCCGTCGAGGGGGTGGCCGCGGACGCTGGGACAGACAGGGAGGACGCTGCGGCCAGGATCAGGCTGACCACGAGTGTCCGTACGGGGGGTAGCCGCATTTCTACTCCAACTGGTGAGGGGGTACTACGGCGACCCGAGAATCACACGTCCGAAAAGGGAAATGAAGACCTATGAGACGGTTAGTTAAGTTTCTGTCGCTATATGCCAAATTTTCTGACCTTTCGCGATGATGATTGGCGGGTTTAGCGCCTCGAGAGCACGCAGCCATGACGTCGGGATCGTGCGCACCGGGATCGTGCGCACACTGAACGTCGCGACGATGGCGGCGTGGGTGTGACCTGCAGAGCTATGCGGCGCTGAAGCTGCAACGCAATGTGGCGCGGTCTGCCAGTGGGGACCTCCGCTATTACGAGTTGGTTCGCGATTGAGGTGGGGCCGTGTGGGCCTGCACTGTCCTGCTGGTGATCTTTACCGCTTTGCGGTGCGGTCGGAGACCAGGGCGGCGATGGCCTGGAAGGTCTCCTCGAAGGAGTCACGGCGGCCGATCCAGCGTTGCAGGGGCCGCCACTGCTTGGGTTCGGCGATGGTGTGCTCGACGCAGATTCGCTGCGAGGACTGCTGGTGGCGGGCCTGCTCGTAGGCGGCGGCCTGCTCGGCGGTGGCGTCCTTGCTCGGCTTCTTGGGTGGGGCGGTGACCTGCCCGGGGAAGTCACGGGCCAGGCCCTGGTACCCCGAGTCCACCCGGGCCTTCACGTCGGGGTGGCGGTGCAGGAGATCCTCGATCCCTTCGGTGCGCAGTGCGGTGACGTCGTGCATCCGCCCCGGCCGGATCGCGCCTGTCCACAGCAGCCGGCCGTCGCCGTCGCCGATCACGGTGGGCTTCATCGTGTTCTGCTTCTTCTTGCCCGACACGAACGCCCGCCGTCCGGGCTTGTGCGCCGCGGGGCGTCTGACCTGTACCTCGGTGCCATCGATGCGCAGTTCGACTTCTTCGGCGGCGGCGTAGGCGAATACATCGGCCAGGGTGCGTAGCCGGATACCGGGCCGCTCGGGGACCGCGAAGCCCCGCTGGGCCAGCAGCGGACGGATCTCGTGCACAGCTCGGGTGATCGTCGAACGATCCACCCCGTGCAGCACCCCGAGGGCGGCGTGCGGGAGCTGGAACCGCAAGATGACCAGCGTCGCGATCACCCGGTCGACGAACGGCAGCGCATGATCAGGGCCAGCCCCCTCGGCCCGCAGCCGGTCACGCCCGCCACGCCGATCCCGCAGCCGCGACTCCTGCTGCGCCAGCCACAGATCGGCTAGTTCCTCGATCAAGCCACCCATGTTCCCTGGAGATCCCGGTCAGGACAGGACGAGACAGCCCGGCACAATCGATGATCTTCACAGTCAGGCATCATGCCGCCCACCTACGACGCTGTGATCAACACGCCGAAAGGGTCATCCCTGAAGGCGGGCGACGTACTTGCCGTCACCGCGGCCCTCGGCGAGCAACTGGTGGACCGCGGGCACATCCGCGAGCGAACCGACCTCGGTGATCGCGATGTCCAGTCGGCCTTCGGCGAGCAGATCAAGGACCCGGCGCAGGCCGGCGGAGGCGCGGTGCGGCGCCGTGGCCCACAGGCGGCTGATGCTGAAGCCGCTGATGGCGAGATTGCCGCCGATCAGCCGTCCGGCCGGTGGCAGCGCAACCTGCTGCCCGCCGCCCGCATTGCCGAACAAGACGATCCGGCCGCCGGGAGCGGTGAGGGCCAGATCCGTCTCCAGCATGGTGGTGCCCAACGGGTCGAGCACGATGTCGGCCCCGGCGCCGCCGGTGGCCGCCCGTACCGCCTCGGCCAGGTCCTCACTGCGCGCCACCGCCACGTCGTACCCGCTCTTCAGCGCCGAAACGGTCTTGTCGGGGCGGCCCACGGTGCCGGGACCGCGCCGTGCCTGAATGCAACGCTTATCGGCGGTGCGCGGCCGGGTCCCGGCTCTCCTGCCAGCGCGCCAGCGCCTCCGGTGAGACGCGGGCACCAGTGGCGCCCGCCCCGTGGTGTGCTGGGGGGTCAGGTGCGGGGCCGGTAGGCCTGGGTGACGTAGTCGGGGTGGCGTTAACGAGCAGCGAACCAAGTGACGAGTAACCCGCTGGTAGCTTCGCTCCAGGTCTGTGGGGTCATTCCTGGGGCATCCGCCCTACCGGATGCCGACGGTCACGCGGCGCCGGCCGGCTCCTGGGCGGGGGCGGAGAGCTGGAGCCGGTTGCCCATGTTCAGGCGCACTTCGCCGTAGGGCTGGATGTGCATCCAGAACAGCGGGGTGAGGGCCCGTTTGTCCGCGTCGGTCAGCGCGTCGGCCCATTCCGGGTCGGACAAAAGATCTTGAATCATCAAGGTATTCACGAACACGAGCGCCGTCTGGAGCAGGTGCAGGGCCAGGACGGACAGCTCCTGCTGGTCACGGCGGTTGGAGGCGAGCTCGCCGCGCTTGCCGAATCCGGAACCGTCCAGCTCCCACGTGCAGGTGGTCCCGGACGAGCATCCCCGCCACCGGCGCCTGCGCTCAGGAACGTGTATCAGCCACGTGGGTCAGCGGTCTGGAGAGGGATGGCGTACGGGGGAGGCGCAGGACGAAGCGTGCTCCTCGTTCGCTGTCCTGGATGGTCAACGTCCCCTGGTGTGCTTCGGCGATCTCGCGTGCGATCGCCAGGCCCAGGCCGGTTCCCCCGGCGTCCCGGCTGCGTGAGGCGTCCAGCCGGGTGAAGCGTTCGAAGACCTTCTCCCGGTGTTCGGCGGCGAATCCGGCGCCGTCGTCGATGACCTCCAGGGACGCGGTGGGTCCGTCGGCGCGCACGCTGACGGTGATCTGTGAGGTGGCGTGGCGTTCGGCGTTGTCGAGCAGGTTGACCAGCAGCCGGGTGATCCGCAGCCGGTCACCCTCGATGAAGACGTTCTGGCGTAGGTCCTTGACGATCTCCACCCGGTAGGTACGTCGGTCCAGCTCGGAGCCGACCAGGCGGCCCAGATCGGTGGGATCGCGGGTGAAGGGGGCGCGGGCGTCCAGCCGGGCCAGGGTCAACAGGTCGGTCACGATCGCCTGAAGCCGCTCCACCCCGGCGAGCACCGCCTCGGTCATCTTCGCCCAGTCGGTGTCCTGCGGGTACATGCGCGCCTCCTCCAGCTGAGCCCGCATGGCGGTGATCGGGCTGCGCAGGTCGTGGGAGGCGTCCGAGGTGAAGCGCCGTAGCTGCTGGTAGGCGCCTTCGAGGCGGTCCAAGGTGGCGTTCGCGGTTTCGGCCAGAAGCTTGACCTCGGCCTGGTTGCCGGGCACCGGGACCCGGCGGTCCAGGCCGGTGACGGTGATCTCCGCCAGTTCCGTGCGGATGGCGTCCACCGGAGCCAGGGTCTTGCCGACCGCGCGGAAGACCCCAACTGCCATCATGGTGGTTATCAGCACAGACACCCCGATCGCCAGGAACAGATCGGTGGAGCTGCCGTACCAGGGGATCACCGGAATCGCCACGTCGATCAGCCAGACCCCTTCCGGGTGAGTATAGATCTTGATTGAGACGATGGTCTTGCAGCCCTTCAGCCCGGCCGGGGGGCACAGCGTCCGTTGGGTGCGCACGGCCGTGTCGGAGGGGGTCGGAGGGAAGATGGCCATCGGCGGCTTGCCGACGAGTCCCGGGGTCGCCGCGACCACCCGGTTGTGCGTGTCCAGGACCTGGATCGGCCCGTCGTTGCCGGCCGGCAGTACGGCCGGGAGATGCCTGCTGATGGGCAGCACTCGTGCCCAGCCCGCGGTGGCCCGAGCCTGGGCATCATCGGTCTCCTTGCTGCCCGCGAACATGAGGAAGAGCACGCTGAACCCGATGCACACCAGTGCCGCGACGGCGGCGGTCGCCGATGTCGTACGGGCTCGAAGCGATGATCGGTTCCAGTTCGGCATCTAACCTCCCGGAGGTGAGTGCTCACCTCCTATAAGCCGTGAACTCCGCCGGCCGCAGTCGGCGGCCTGGGTGGCCGGCGGGCGCGGGCTCATACCGGGCGGTGAGCCTTGTGGTGGCCCGCCCGCCCATGACATCCACACTATTCATAGATTGGACTAAGTCAAATCTAGGCTGGATGTGCGCGGCGAGGCGCCGGTATCACGGCGCCGGGGTGGAGGCGCCTGGCGTGCCCGGTGCCGCCGGTCCGGCGGGAGGCATTGGTGTCATCGGCTGCCTATGAGTCTGCGACGGCCTCCTGGCACTGCGCGCACAGCCCCCACCAGATGATCTCGGCTTCGTCGATGGCGAACCCCTTGCGCTCCACCGGGTCCAGGCAGGGGGCAACCCCGACGGCGCAGTCGACGTCCTCGACGAGCCCGCACTTGCGGCATACCAGGTGATGGTGGTTGTCGCCCACGCGTAGCTCGTAGAGCGTGGGGGAGCCGGCCGGCTCGATGCAGCGGACCAGCTGCGCGTTCGCCAGGTCCTCCAGCACGTTGTAGAGCCCCTGCTTGGACAGCCCGAGCGGGCCGGACTCGCCCACGCCGATCCGCCTCTTGACGAGATCCGAGGCCGTGGAATGCGGGTGGCCCAGCAGCGCCGTCAGGATGGCGCGGCGCTGTGCCGTGCTGCGCAGCCCCCTGCTCTTGAGCAGGTCGCCCACTGATTGCTCCATGGCTGATCACGCTCCTTCGGTGTCCGGCTGCGGCCGGTGGGGGCTCGTTTCACCACCGCACTGGTGGGCCTTGCGTGCGTCCGCTGGCGGTGCGCGACGGCCGCCGGCGGGAGGCGGGGCCGAAGCGGTGTCCGCTCCCGAATTCTTTTTAGAGTATTACCGTAACGCCAAAGACTTGACATAGTCAAATCTAGCACGGATACGTCCCGCGAGGAGCGACGGCCGCCCGTTCGTTGAGCCGTGGCGTTTCCCGCACTGTTCGGGGATTGGGTGCGGGAAACGCCACGAGTCAACGGGGCTGCCCTACTCGATCGGTGCTCTCATACGGCGAACGGCGTACCCGACAGGAGCCGGTCCCTGGAAGAGCGTGCCTGGTCCTGTAGACCGTGCGCGTGGTGCCCGAGCAGTCTCCCGGCGATCTTCACCGGACGGCCGGCCACGAAGACGGTGTCGACGTTCTCGGTGTCGGCCAGGGCGACCGCGCCCGACAGGCTGTTGATCAGGTAGAGGTTGGGGAGATCGACCTTCAGCAGGATGACGTCCGCC
>JAOPYM010000105.1 GCA_025964615.1 Actinomycetes bacterium | reverse complement strand
CCTCCAGGAGTCGATGACCTTCCTGATGTACACCAGCGAAGGCGCGGTGGCCCTCACCGCCTCCTGATGCGCAACCGCCGGGCGATGGCTTGGGCGAAGCGGTCGGCTGAGGCGGGGCGTGGCGGAGGAAGAGGCAGGGTTCGGTGAGCTCGATCTCCAGGACCACCGGGGCCCTGTCCGGCCCGGGGATGAGATCGACACGGGCGTAGAGGAGGTCGGTTCCCGGGAGGGCCTCCCGGACTGCGGCGAGGGCCCGGTGAGCGACGGCGATCTCCTCGGAGGTCGCGGAGGCGGGGGCGATCTGGTCGCGGGTGTCCCCCATGCCCAGCGCCACCCGGGACCAGGACCAGGACCAGGACGTGATCAACGGACCGGGTACCCCGCGGCACGGATCGAATCCTTCACAGACGAGATCGTCAAATCGCCGAAGTGGAAGACGCTGGCGGCCAGGACTGCGTCGGCGCCCGCGTCGACGGCCGGTGCGAAGTGCTCCAGGGCGCCCGCCCCACCGGAGGCGATCACCGGAACGTGCACCACGGCCCGTACCGCGTGGAGCATCTCCAGATCGAACCCGTTCTTGGTCCCGTCCGCGTCCATCGAGTTGAGCAGGATCTCCCCGACCCCGAGCTCCTGGCCCCGCTGCGCCCAGGCGACCGCGTCAAGGCCGGTGCCCTTGCGGCCCCCGTGCGTGGTCACCTCGAAACCGGAGGAGGTCGTGGCGCATCGCCTGGCGTCCACCGAAAGCACGATGCACTGCGACCCGAACCGGTGCGCGGCCTCCGACAGGAACTCCGGACGGGCGATCGCCGCGGTGTTGACCGAGACCTTGTCGGCCCCGGCCCGCAGCAGCCGGTCGATGTCCTCGACCGCGCGGATGCCGCCGCCCACGGTCAGCGGGATGAACACCTGCTCGGCGGTACGGCTGACCACGTCGTACATGGTGGCCCGCTCGCCGCTGGAGGCCGTGATGTCGAGGAAGGTGAGCTCGTCGGCCCCCTCCGCGTCGTACCGGCGGGCCAGCTCGACCGGGTCGCCGGCGTCGCGCAGGTTCTGGAAGTTGACGCCCTTGACGACCCGCCCGGCGTCCACGTCCAGGCAGGGGATGACCCGTACGGCGACGGTCATGGCACGTACGCCTCAACCTCGATCTCGACCAGCATCCGCGGGTCGATGAACGCGGACACCTGGACCATCGTCGCAGCCGGCCGTACGTCCGCGAAGTAGAAGGCGTGCGCCCGCCCGACCGCGTCCGAGTCGGCCATGTCCGCCACGTACATCCGGGTCCGTACGACATCGGCCGCCGACCCACCGGCCTTGGCTACCGCGTCCAACGCGATACCCAGCGCGGTGACGGCCTGCGAATAGGCGTCGCCCTCGTGCACGACGACGCCATCGACGGTCGCCGTGCACCCGGAGACCAGCACGAAGGGCCCCGCCACCACTGCCCGGGAGTATCCGATCACGGCCTCATACGGCCCGCCGGAGGAGATGCGCGTGATGCTCATCGGGACACCGCCGCGAGGGCCTCTTCGAGGGTGAACGCCTGGGCGTACAGAGCCTTGCCGACGATGGCGCCCTCGACCCCCGCACCGGCCAGCGCGGCCAGCTCCCGCAGATCGTCGAGCGACGACACCCCGCCGGAGGCGATCACCGGCTTGCCGGTACGGGAGCAGACCTCGCGGAGCAGTTCCACATTCGGACCGCGCAGTGTGCCGTCCTTGGTCACGTCGGTGACGACGTAGCGGGGGCAGCCGTCCTCCTCCAGGCGGGCCAGCACCTCCCACAGATCGCCGCCCTCCTGGGTCCAGCCGCGCGCCGCGAGCACCGTGCCCCGCACGTCAAGACCGACTGCGATCTTGTCGCCGTGCGAAGCGATGATCTTCCGGCACCACTCGGGGTCCTCAAGCGCGGCGGTCCCGATGTTGACCCGCGCGCAGCCGGTCGACAGCGCGGCCGCAAGCGAGGCGTCATCACGAATGCCGCCGGACAGTTCCACCTTCACGTCCAGCTTGCCGGTCACCTCGGCGAGCAGTTCCCGGTTGGAGCCCCGGCCGAAGGCCGCGTCCAGATCGACGAGATGAATCCACTCCGCGCCCGCGCGCTGCCAGGCGAAGGCCGCCTCGAGAGGACTGCCGTAGCCGGTCTCAGTGCCGGCCTCGCCCTGTACGAGGCGTACGGCCTGGCCATCGGCCACATCAACGGCGGGAAGGAGCGTCAGCGTCATGGCACGAAGCCTATCGGGGCCTGTGAACGGGTTCGAATACCCGGTGCACACACCTCGCACAAATTCACAAATGGGGGCAGCTGTTAGGAAAGTGTTAAGAAGCCCCTCCTAGCGGATCAAAGGTCGCATGAGCGGAGCACACTCACGATCGGCCGGGAGAACGGCCCGTACGAGGGGTCTCCAGGAGGAGCACATGACCGCAGCGGAGCGCTGCCTTCGACCCGGGTGCCAAGGTGGTATCCAGGACGGCTACTGCGACACCTGTGGAATGGCGCCGGCGGTCAACACCGGCAGCAGCCCATCCCGGACCTCGCAGTCCTCCAGCCGTTCCGGTCGTACGGCCTCGGGACGCACGTCGGGACGGACCTCCAGCCGGGGCTCCAGCGGCCGGTCGAGGCGCGGCCTGCTGGGCATCGGCCTGGTCGAAGTGCCCGCGCGCCTACCGGACGAGCCTTCCGCCCCGCGAGCAGATCGTGCTGCTCGCCCGGTACGAGTCGTACGACCGG
Source organism: Actinomycetes bacterium (assembly GCA_025964615.1). GTDB lineage: Bacteria > Actinomycetota > Actinomycetes > Streptosporangiales > Streptosporangiaceae > RYN-227. Next base: position 401 of record JAOPYM010000105.1, on the reverse strand, counting down.
CCTTCGGGCTGGCCCGGGTCCGCCTGGCCGGCGGCGACCGGGCCGGGGTCGTGGCGGTCCTCGACTCGGTGCCCGCGACCTCCAGTTTCCGGATCGACGCCCAGCTCGCCGCGATCACCGCCCGGGTACGGGACCTGTCCCCGGCCGAGATGATCCACGACGAGCTGATCGAGGCGGCCGGTCGCCTTGAGGCACTCGGGCTCGGGGTCGAACGGCGCGAGCGCCTGGCCGCCGAGGTCCTGCGGGCCACCCTCGACTGGCTTCTCGATGCCGATGGAACCCCTGCCGGGACCGTACTCGGGTTGCCGCTGGCCGAACGCGAACTAAGGTTCGGCCTAGAGCGGTCCTTCAGAGCCCTTGCCCGCCTGGCCCCCCGTGCCCGGGAGCGGGTCGTCCTGGTG
>JAOPYM010000098.1 GCA_025964615.1 Actinomycetes bacterium | reverse complement strand
TGTTCGGCGGCGGGGGTGAGGTCGCCGAACAGACGAAGGCGGCCCATGCCGCCGTCGGGGTAGATGTCGAGGCGGACCTCGGAGACCTCGGGGCCGTCCTCGGCGAGGCGGAAGCGGTGACGGCAGTCGGGCTGGACACGGGTCCTCGTCAGCAGCGGCACCCAGTCACCGGCACCGGACCGGCCCGACAGGGACACCCACCCGGGAGCGTTGAACTTCAGATTGGTGGTGTCGATCTCGGCCAGGCGGATGACACCGGGGGCCGCCAGCGCGACCACCACCCAGTCGTTGCCGTCGTCGCGGCGGCGGGCCGTCTCCCAGCCCTCGGCCTGATGGCGGGGCAGGCCGGGAGCCAGGATGTTGTCCGGCGCGGAGTAGAACAGGTTCGAGCAACCGGTCACCCGGCCACCGTTCTCCAGCGCCGCCAGGTCGACGGTCAGCCCGGTCAGCAGGTCCGGGTCGGGTACGACCGAGCCGTGCACCCGCAGCCGGGCGATGCCGCCGTCGGGGAACATGTTGAGCCGCACATGGGTGAACCGGCGCGCGAGCGACACGTCGAAAGAGTGCTGCGCGTCGCCCCCGAGCGGTGAGCGCGGCACGATCTCCGCCCACCCGGCCTCGGCAAGCTCGGCCACGGACGGGTAGCCGGCGACCGAGCAGGCCTCGACGGAGGCGTGCGGCGGGTAGTTGCCCTTGAACCAGGCGGTGTCGATGACGATCCCGTGGATCACACCGGCCAGGCCGAGTCGCACGATCGCCCAATCGTGGCCGCCGTGCCGCCGCCGGGTGGTCTCCCAGCCGTCGTACACCTGGCCCTTCGCACCGAACGTCTCCGGGGAGTACGTCGACGGCCACGGATTGATCAGGTTCTCCCGCTCGGCGAAGGACTCGTCGCTGGCGGCCACGACCGAGCCCCCCAGCGACCGCACGGCCAGATCAGGAAATATGGTGAAATCGCTCATGAGGTTCTCCTTAGCAACTGTCCGCGGGGGGTCTCGTCGATGAGGGCCCCGCGCAGCCAGGTGGCCTGCACGACCCCGGTGAACCGGTGCCCCGCGTACGGTGTGACGGGGTGCCGGTGCTGGAGCCCGGACGGGTCGACCACGAAGGTCTCGTCGGCGGCGAACGCGACCAGGTCCGCGTCGTACCCGACCGCGATCCGCCCCTTGTACCCGAGCCCGGCCAGCCCGGCGGGACCCGAGGCCATCCACCGGACCACGGCGTCGAGCCCATGCCCCCGCGACCGCGCCGAGGTCCAGATCACCGGCAGGCCGAGCTGCAGCGAGGAGATCCCGCCCCAGGCTGTGGCGAAGTCGCCTGCCTTCAAGGAAGGCGTGGAAGGCGAGTGGTCGGAGACCACACAGCCGATCACCCCGGCGGCGAGCCCGCGCCACAGCTCCTCCCGGTTGGCGGCGTCACGGATCGGCGGACAGCACTTGAAGTCGGTACGGCCCGGCGGTACGTCCGCGTCGGTGAGGGTCAGGTAGTGCGGACAGGTCTCCGCGCTGATCGGCAGCCCCGCGGCCTGGGCCTTGGCGAGCGGCTCCAGGCAGTCGGCCGCCGACAGGTGCAGGATGTGCGCCCGTACGCCGGTCTGCTCGACCAGCGTGATCACCTGCTGGACCGCCCGCAGCTCGGCCGACGGCGGCCGGGACGCCAGGAAGGCCGGGTAGCCGCCGTCGCCGGGCGCGGCCAGGGCGGCGGGGTCCTCGGCGTGCACGATCAGGAGCCCGCCGAAGGACGCGATCTCTGCACCGGCCTCCCGCAGTTCGCCGTACGACAGCGGCGGGAACTCCGGGACGCCGGAGTCCGCGGTGAAGCACTTGAACCCGAACACCCCACGGTCGTGCAGGACGCGCAGGTCAGGCACGTTGCCGGGGATCGCGCCGCCCCAGAAGCCGACGTCGACGGAGCACTGGCCGAGCGCGACCTCCCGTTTCACGGCCAGCGCACTGGCCGTGACGGTCGGCGGCAGCGAGTTCAGCGGCATGTCGATGAGGGTCGTCACTCCCCCGGCGGCCGCCGCGCGGGTCGCCGAGACGAACCCTTCCCATTCGGTACGGCCCGGCTCGTTGATGTGCACATGGGTGTCGACCAGCCCGGGCAGGAGCGCGATCGGCCCGAGATCCAGCTGCGCGGCCGCGGCGACCGCCGCCGAGTAGTCCTCGATGGCGGTGATCCGCCCGTCGCGTACCAGCACCGCCGCCGGCCGTTCACCATCGGGGAGTACGGCCCGGCGGGATCTGATGACGAGGTCGTTCACGCGGCCCCCAGCCAGGTGTGGGCGATCTCTTCCGCAAGCAACTCCAGCGACTCCCTGATCACGCGCCGGCCGGCGCACCCGTACGACCCCACCAGTGTGACGTCGCCGTCAAGCCCCGCCGGGGCTAGCGGATGTAGGTGGCGGCGAATTCGGCGAGCTTGGGGAGTGCTTCGCGGGTACGGGACCAGGGGCGGACGATCAGGCGGTCGGCGCCGAGCTTCTCCCACTCCGCGATCTCGTCGGGGCCCGACAGCTCGTAGGCGTGGACGGTGACCTCGAAGGGTTCATCCTCCAGGCCCGCCTCCGACCGGAAGGTGTGGATCTTGTCGAGCTGGGATCGGACGCCGTCCAGGGTCTGCGGCATGCTGATCCAGCCGTCGCACCGGGCGGCCCTGCGCAGTGCGGCCACCGATTCACCGCCGACGATGATCGGCAGCTTCGGCTGCACGGGTTTGGGTTCGAAGGCGACCTCGGGGAAGTCGAAGAACTCCCCGTGGTGCTCGATGGTCTCCTCGGCCCACAGTCGGCGGGCCACAGAGATGGCCTCGTCGAGACGGCGGCCCCGGGTGCGGAAGTCCACGCCTGCGGCGATCCACTCCCCCTCGTACCAGCCGGAACCGACCCCCACGATGGCCCGGCCGCCGGAGATCTGGTCCAGCGTCGCGAACGTGCGGGCGGTGATCAGCGGATGCCGCAGGCCGAACAGGTACACCGCCGTGCCCAGCTTCACGTTCGTGGTCACGGCCGCCAGCGCGCACAGGTAGGCGGGCGCGTCGAACAGGGGCGTCACCGGGTTGATCCCCGGATCACTGGTCCCCGGGTACTTCGCCGTGGACAGGTCGGTGGCGAACACCAGGTGCTCGGGCAGCCACACCGACTCGAACCCGAGCCGGTCCGCCTGCACGGCCAGGTCCCGCCACACCCCGGGATGTACGAGCCCCAGCGGCACACCGAACTTCATTCCGTCACCTTCCCTTCGGCGAGATCCTTGGCGACGGCCTCGGGGTCGCGTTCGCCGGGCGGGCCGTAACCGCCGCCACCGGAGGTCTCCAGCACGAGCGCCTCGCCCCTGCGGAGCGGCTGCCGGGTGCCCTTGGCGTGCAGCGGTTCCCGCGTACCGTCGGCCAGTTCGCGATAGTAGCCCCCGGCCCGCCCCGGCGAACCGCCGGAGGCCCCCGGCGGCGGGTAGGTGAGCCGGTCCCCCCGGGTGTCGGCTCGCGCGTCCTCCAGGAGCCGGATGACGGTACGGGTCGCCAGTCCCCCTCGATGACGGCCCGCTCCGCCCGAGTCGGGGATCAGCGAGACCTCCTCGATCCGGACCGGCAGCCGGGCCTCGATGGGCTCGACCTGCGGGATGATGTTGCGCCCGCCGCCGAACAGCGCGCCGGTCGCGTCCGGGCCGTCCCGTTGCGCGCCGGCGCCCAGGCCACCAAGGTCGAAGGACATGTGCAACCAGGGCCGCTCGGCCCCGCTGATGCTGAAGCCCTGCAGGATCCCGGAGGCCGCAACACCCTTGCCGGGGAACGCGAGCGCGGCGAAGATCGCCTCTTCGGCGGCGGCGACGGTGGCCCAGCGCCCGCCGCCGGGGAACGGCGGCGTGCAGTTGACGAGACTGCCCTCGGGCAGCCGCAGGTCGATGGGCGCGAAGCACCCCTCGTTGAGCGGCAGCGATGGGTCCACATAGCAGCGCAGCGCGTACATCACGCCGCCGTGGGTCTGCGAGAACCCGGAGTTGATCGGCAGCGCCACCTGCGGGTCGGTCCCGTCGAAGTCGACCGTGACCTCGCCGGACGCGAGGGTGACCGTCACCCGGATGACGTGCTCGCCGTGGACATCGTCGTCGAGCCGGTACTCGCCCTGGTAGACCCCGTCGGGCAGCGCGGCGAGCTCGGAGCGCATGCGGCTCTCGGTGTGCTCCAGGTAGTCGTCGATGCCGCGTGCCAGCCCCTCCGGCGTGTACTGCCCGGCGATCTCCTCCAGCCTCTTCGCCGCGACGTTGGCCCCGGCGATGAGGGCACGGATGTCGCCGAGCAGGCGGTCGGGGGTACGGCTGTTGGCCGCCAGCAGCCGGGCCAGGTCGTCGACGAGCCCGGCGGCGGTGGCGATCCGGACGGGCGGCAGTTGCACGCCCTCCAGAAATACATCGGTGGCGTCGCTGGCCATCCCGCCCGCCGAGATCCCCGACAGGTCCGCGACATGGATCAGCGTCCCGGTGAAGTACGCGGGCTCCCCGTCCACGAACACCGGGCGGAAGATGAGCAGGTCGTTGGCGTGGATGCCGCCCTGGTAGACGTCGTTGAGCAGGAACACCTCACCGGGCGACATGGTCTCAGGAGGGAACTGCCGCAGGACGTACGGCAGGGCGCTGCGCAGGCTGGCGCACTGGATGATCGCGGTGGACAGCGAGTGCGCGACGAGCCGTCCCCGCACGTCCAGGATCGCGGCCGCCGCGTCGGCGCCCTCCACGATGAACGTGGAGTACGCGGACCGGACGACGACGATGCTCGCCTCCTCGGCCGCCACGCACAGGGCGTTGCGCAGGATCTCGGCCGTCAGGTCATCGCTCATGACGCCTCCAGAAGTACGCCGCCGCGCGCATCGACGGTCGCCCGCCACCCCGCCGGCACCAACAGTGAACAGGACGGCTCGGTGATGATGTACGGCCCCGCCAGCTCCGTCCCCGCCGCGCATTCCTCCCGAGCCACCACCGGCACCTCCACGAATTCCCCGTCCAACCACACCGATCTCGACGCCGGAGACCGGTCGAGGGGCGTTGACACGTTGCTCGCGTCAAGATCGGCGGGGTTCCCGGCCGGGATGGTGACCCGGACGCGGACGGTGGTGAGTTCGACCGGGTCGCGCAGGTCGATGCCGTACGACTCGCGGTAGCGCTTGTAGAACTCCTCGACGGCGAGCGTCACCGTCTCCCGGGTGACCGGCCCGGAGCCGAGCTCGACCGTGAAGGCGTGGGCCTGCCCGATGTAACGAATTCCGATCGACCGGACCACGTTGACTCGTGGCGTTTCCCGCACCTGCGACCCCTCCTGGTGCGGGACACGCCACGAGTCAACGGAGAGGTCGGTGCGGGCGGAGGTCTCGAGGTCGGCGCAGATTTCCGAGAGGGCAGCCGGGCCGGGGCTGGACGAGGCCGAGGTGATGGTGGCCGCGGGGGCGAGGAACGTGCGGGCCCGTTCGATGGCGAGGTCCGCGTGCAGGAGGCCCGCGGCGGAGCCGACTCCGCAGTACGGCGGCATCAGCACCCGCCCGATCCCGAATCGCTCGGCCAGCCGGGCCACGTGGGTCGGGGCGGCCCCGCCCAGCGCGACCAGCGTGAACCCGCGCGGGTCGATCCCGCGCCGTACCGTCACCACGTGGATGGCGGCGCTCATCTGCGCGTTCGCGATGTCGTGGATGGCGGCGGCGGCCTCGACCACCGACACGCCGAGCGGCTGCGCGACGTACTCGGAGATGGCGGCGCGGGCGGCATCGGCGGACAGTCCGAACTCCGCGAAGCCGCCGGGGTCGAGGTAGCCGAGGACCAGGTTCGCGTCGGTCACCGTTGGCCTCACCCCGCCGCGCCCGTAGCAGGCGGGGCCGGGGTCGGCGGCGGCCGACAAGGGCCCGACCCGCAGCGTCCCGGCATCCACCCAGGCGATCGAGCCGCCGCCCGAACCGACCTCGGCGAGGTCGATGGCGGGCACCTTGATGGGGATTCCGGTACCGGCCCGCCGCCCGCCGAAGCTGCCCTTGCCACCCACCTGGAACTCGTGCGTGATGCCCGGTCTACCCTCCCTGACCAGCCCGGCCTTGGCGGTCGTACCGCCCATGTCGAAGGAGATCAGGTCCGCGAACCCACGCGCGACACCGTGCGCGGCGGCGGCGATGACTCCGGCGGCCGGACCCGACTCGATCGTGTAGACGGCGCGGGAGGCGGCCAGCGCGGCGGGCAGCACCCCGCCCGCCGACTCCATCACGTGCACCGGCGCGGTGATCCCGAGCGCGGTGAGCTTCGCGCCCAGGCGGTGCAGGTACGAGGCCATGACCGGGCCCACGTACGCCGACATGAGAGTCGTGGTGGACCGCTCGTACTCCCCGAGCTCCGGCCAGACGTCCGAGGAGACGACCACCGGGACGTCCTCGGGCAGCCGGGCGGCGATGATCGAGGCGAGCCGCTGCTCGTGCGCCGGATTGGCGTAGGAATGCAGCAGCGAGATCGCCACCGACGCGACGTCCAGCGCGGCGATCCGGTCCGCTATCTCAGCCGCCGCGTCCTCGTCCAGCGGCACCAGGACCTCACCCGATGCGCTCAGCCGCTCCGGCACCTGGAAGGTGTGGGTCAGCGGCACCGGCGGCTCCGATGGCGAGAAGGCCAGGTCGAACCGCTCCTCCTCCACCCGGGCCTGCCGGCCGAGCGCGAGCATCGACCGGAACCCCTGGGTGGTGACGAACGCGACGGTGACCCCTCGGCGTTCCAGGATCACGTTGGTGGCGAGCGTGGTGGCGTGCACGAACCGCTGCACGGAACCGGGTGAGACCCCGGCCAGTTCGAGCACCTGGGAGATCCCGCGCAGCAGGCCGACCGTCGGGTCGTCCGGGGTCGTCAGCGTCTTGACCACATGGATGCGCCCACCGGCGTCGGTGAGCACGACGTCGGTGAACGTGCCACCGACATCGCTGGCGAGGGTGACGCTCATATGTACTAACCCCTAGGGAAAGCCTGCTGATGATCGGTGAAACCGAGATCCACTAGTCCTCCGAGACAAACCTAGCGCTCGCTTGGGACACTAGGGGCGTGGCCGAGGGCCTGTCAACGCGGGATCTCCCTGCGAAGCGCCTGGACAGGGACCACACGTGGAGACGTGGACAGGCCGGCGCTCGGTACGATCCGGGCGCGGCCCATCCCCCTGCGGGCCGCCACGAGGAGGCTGCGGTGCTGCTGGCGAGCAAGGTTGCGATCATCACCGGCGCAGGTCCCGGGCTCGGCCGCACCCTCGCGCTACTGATGGCACAGGAGGGGGCACGCGTGATCATCGCGGCCCGTACCAGGGAGACGCTCGAGTCGATCGCCGCCTCCTCCGGGGCACTCGCGGTTCCTGCCGACGTGACGGATCCCTCGCAGGTGCGCCACCTTGCCGCCACGGCCATCGAACGGTTCGGGAAGATCGACGTGCTGGTCAACGCCGCATTCCCCGCGACGCACCGCAGGAACGTGCTCGACATGGACGAGGCCTACCTGGCGCAGTGGCGTTCCTGCGTGGACATCGCCGCGTACGGGACGCTGCTGGCCTGCCGGTACATCGCCCCGCACATGGTCGCGGCGGGCGCGGGGTCGATCGTGAACATCACCTCGATGTCGAGCCGGATGGGCTACGCCGGGCGCTCCGACTACGCGGCAGGCAAGGCCGCGGTGGGCCTGCTCTCGCAGAGCCTGGCCGACGAACTCGGCCCCTCGGGAGTACGGGTCAACTGCGTGGCACCCGGCTGGATCCAGAGCGAGGTGCTGGTCCAGTGGATGCGGGCCCGCGCCGCCGCCGAGGGCGTGCCGTACGAGGAGATCCTGGCCCGCGACACCGCCGCCATGGCGCTGCGCAGGATCGCCACCGAGGAGGACGTGGCCCGCGCGGTCATCTTCCTGGCGAGCGAGCAGGCCCAGGCCACCACCGGCGCCACCATCGACGTCAACGCGGGCCAGCAGTTCCACTGAACCACCGCTGCGGCGTGATGAACATGGCGCTGGCCTCTACGGTGGTCCGGCCGTCCGGGCCGAGGATGCGGCCGTCGACGTAGGTCTTGCGGCCCTCCACACGCACCACCTTGGCCTCGGCGATGAGGGGGACCCCGTGCGGAGTCGGCCTGCGGTAGGACAGCGAGAGCGACGCCGTCATCCCCGGAGTGCCGTTGAGCATCGCCGCGCAGCCGAGCAGATGATCGAGCACCATCGCGGAGACCCCGCCGTGCACGTACCCGGGCGGCCCCTCGTAGACCGGGCTCAGCGTGTAGGACGTACGGGCCGTACCGTCCGGCAGCGCCTCGATGTCGATCGGCGGCGCGATCGGGTTGAGCTTCCCGATGACCGGGCTGGCCAGCTGCCGCACCATCCCGTGCCCGTCGAGGTCGGCGACCGGCGGTTCGGCGCGCCGGGCGGCCCGCAGCCGCTGCGTCAGCGCGGCCACCTCGGCCGTGACCGCCTCGGCCTCGTCGAGTTCGATGTCGGTCATCACGGCGGCCTCGATCAGCTCCCGCACCCGTGCGGCGAGCTCACCGAGGACCATGACCTGATCCTCGTCGAGCCCATGCCGGTCCTCCTCGGCGAACACCCGTTGCATCGCTGTCCTGGCCCCCGTCATGCGTACTCCCTAGTAGACCGAAGGCGATTCTAGATCGTCACGCGTTACAGCGGCATGTCCAGGCCCGAACCAAGCGCTAGGTCGCCAAAATGACCCCTAACATGAGTTCTACTCATCTTTCGCCGCCAAGGAGCGCACGCCGATGACCGACTTCCCGCAGCTGCCGTCCTCGTTCCTCTGGGGAGTCTCCACGGCCGCCTTCCAGATCGAGGGTTCGACGACCGCGGACGGCCGGGGCCCGTCGGTGTGGGACACCTTCACCGCGATACCGGGCGTGATCCGCGACGGCCACACCGCCGAGGACGCCTGCGACCACTACCGCCGGTGGGAGGAGGACGTCTCGCTGATGGCGGAGCTCGGGCTGACCGGCTACCGCTTCTCCATCGCCTGGCCGAGGATCCAGCCGTACGGGAAGGGCGAGGTGAACGCGAAGGGGCTCGCGTTCTACGACCGGCTCGTGGACGGGTTGCTCGCGCGCGGGATCGAGCCGGTCCCGACGCTGTTCCACTGGGATCTGCCGCAGGCCCTGGAGGACGAGGGCGGGTGGCTCCAGCGTGACACCGCGCATCGGTTCGGTGAGTACGCGGCGATCGTCGGCGACGCGCTCGGCGACCGGGTGACGAGCTGGATCACGCTGAACGAGCCCTTCGTCCACATGGCCTGGGGGTACGCGCTCGGTGTGCACGCCCCCGGCAGGCTGCTGCTCCTCGACGCGCTGCCGGTCGCCCACCACCAGCTGCTCGGGCACGGCCTGGCCGCCGCCGCCCTGCGCGAGCGCGGCGCGACTCAGATCATGGTCTCCAACAACTGCACCCCGGTACGGCCGGCGAGCGACAGCGCCGCGGACCGGGCCGCCGCCGACGCCTACGACACCCTGCACAACCGGCTGTTCAACGACCCGCTGCTGCTCGGCCGCTACCCCGATCTCAGCGCGTACGGCACCGATCTGGACGGTGTCGTCAAGGACGGCGACCTGGCGCTGATCTCGGCACCGCTGGACGCGCTCGGGGTCAACTACTACAACCCGACCGAGATCGTGGCGCCCGCCGCCGACCTCGGCCTCCCCTTCGAGGAGTCCCGCATCGAGGGGGTGCCGAGGACGGCCTTCGACTGGCCGGTCGTTCCCGACGGCCTCCGCGAACTGCTCGCCGGGCTGAGGGCGCGGTACGGAGACGCCCTCCCGCCGCTCTACATCACCGAGAACGGCTGCTCGTCCGCCGACGAGGTGGTCGGCGGACGAGTGCACGACCCGGAGCGGATCGCCTACCTCGACGGGCACCTGCGGGCGATCGCCGCCGCCATCGGCGAGGGGGCCGACGTCCGCGGCTACTTCGCCTGGACGCTCCTGGACAACTTCGAGTGGGCCGAGGGCTACCACCAGCGTTTCGGCCTGGTCCACGTCGACCACGAGACCCAGGCCCGTACCCCCAAGGCGTCCTTCGCCTGGTACCGCGACCTCATCACCGCCCACCGCGCGCCCTGAGGGCGGCCCTCAGCCGACGGGCGCACTCCGGCGGGGCGCCTGCACGGGATCACCCGGGTACGGGATGCCCGCCTGCGCCTTCGATGGGGACAGCAGCGCGGGCACCACCCCGGCGAGCGCCATCGCACCGGCCACCACCAGCGCGTACCTGACCCCGTGCATGAACGACGCCGGCGAGCCGTACCCGCCGTTGTCGGCGAAGACCGCCGCGAGGACCGCGACGCCGAACAGGCCACCCGTCTCGCGCACCGCGTTGTTCGCGCCCGCGGCCACCCCCGAGTCGTCGATCGGGACCGAGCCCACGGCGGCGTTGGCGAGCGTCGGGAAGACACACGAAATCCCGATGCCCGACACGATCAGCGGGACGATCAGGCTGCCGTAGCCCACCCCCGGCTTCGCGACCAGGCCGAGCCAGCCGAGCCCGGCCCCCATCAGCAGCAGGCCGCCCGCCATGAACGGCCGGTTGCCGAACCTGTCCGACAGCACGCCGGCGATGGGCGCGACCAGCATCGGCATCGCGGTCCACACCAGGATGCGCACCCCGGCCGCCAGCGGCGAGTAGCCCAGACCGATCTGGAACATCTGGGCGATCATGAACACTGAGCCGATCAGCGCGAACGACAGGAAGAACGCCACCCCGCCCGCTGCGGCGAAGCCCCGGCGCCTGAAGTACGCCAGCGGAATCATCGGGTAGCGGGCGCGCCGCTCCCAGGCCAGGAAGGCGCCGATCAGGACCACGCCCATGATCAGCGCGTCGACCACCTCAACGCTGCCCCAGCCGGCGGAAGGCGCCCTGACCGGCGCCCAGACCAGCGCGAACAGACCGAGGGCGCCGAGCGGCAACCCCACCAGGTCCAGCTGCGGGCGGGGCCCCCGGCTCTCCCGCAGCAGGACCAGGGACAGCACCAGGGACACCACCCCGACCGGCACGTTGATCCAGAAGATCCACTGCCAGGAGATGCCCTGGATGATCGCGCCGCCGAGCAGCGGCCCGGCGGCCACACCCAGACCGGTGATGGCTCCCCAGATGCCGATCGCGGCGCCCCGCTTCTCTGGTGGGAAGGCCTCGCTGATCAGGGTCAGGGTCAGCGGCAGCACCACGGCCGCGCCGGCACCCTGCACGACCCGCGCCGCGATGAGCTCTCCCACGCCGGTCGACAGCGCGCACGCGATGGAGGCCGCGGTGAACACCCCTAGGCCCAGTGCGTACATCTTCCGGCGGCCGAACCGGTCGCCGAGGGCCGCACCCGTGAGCATCAGGGAGGCGAACGCGAGGTTGTAGGCGTTGATCGTCCATTCGAGATCCGACAGGCTCGCGCCCAGGTGCGTCCGCAGCGACGGCAGCGCCGTGGCGACGACCACGACGTCCAAGGCGGTGATGAACGCACCGATCGACGCCAGGATCAGCGTCCATGCCACCCGCACCGGGCGGCCGGCCACATCCGTGGCACTGCTCATCACGGGCACCGCCGCGAAAGTCCGAACATGGTGTGTCTCCATTTCGTCTGTACGAGCCGGGCCGCCCGACGGCGGCTTCGATTGCGTTGCTAGAGATGAAGACCAGGGCCGCGCCCGAAAGTCATCGTGGGCAGCGGCCGAGGAAGGCGACGAGCCGGTCGCTCGGCCCGGCCAGCGGCGACATGGCCACGGGCGCCGCGAACAGCAAGTCGCGCATGACGTCGTCGATCACCAGCGGGGACAGCCTCAGCATGTCGACGGCCAGCAGCGCCGGAATCGGCCGGTGACGGCCGCAGGCCACGGAGACGTCCCACCCGTGCACCGCGATCTCGATGGCCCCGGTGATCGCCATCAGCTCGGCCGCCATCGGATGTCCGCCGACGAAGATCCTGCGCTCGGCTGCCGCCCAGGCGTGCAGGAGCCGCCGGGTACGGGCGCGGAAGATTGCCGGATCACCGTCGCCGTAGTCCTCCTCGGCCGCGACCAGATCGACGCATCCGGCTTCGAAGCCCTGCTGCAGTGCCCCGACCGAGTCGTTGACGTGCACCAGCAGCGCGCGCAGGTCCCAGTCCGCGCAGGGAGTACGGCGCGAAAGGTGCCCGGGAGCGACCGCCTCCACGTTCTCCAGCGCGTAGCGGATCGCCCGTTCGAGCAGACCGGTCAGCCCCGCCATGCGGGCACCCGCACCTGGGCGGAACCGAGGGTCTCAGGCAGGCCGAAGGCGGTGAACAGGCCGGGGTCGTTGAACGAGACGATGCGGGAGATCCCGGTGGAGGTGACCGTGAGGACCTGCACCGCGTGCGGGCGGTAGACCCCGTCGGACCCGCACCAGTACGCCGCGACCGCGGGCTGCCCGTTGGCGGCGGTGCGGACCATCCGGGTCGGCGGCCCGGCGAAGATGGTCTCGGCGACGAACCGCCCGACCGCCGCGCGGCCCGCGAACCAGGTCGGGATCGGCGGCATCTCCATCTCGACGTCCTCGCGCAGCAACCGCAGCAGCGCGTCGATGTCGGTGTTCTCGAACGCCGACATGTACTGGTCGAGGAGCGCGCGGTGCCCGGCCTCGGCGGGCTCGGCGAGCGCGTCCTCCGCGGGCGCCACCCGTTCGAGCTGGGCCCTCGCCCGTTGCAGGGAACTGTTGACGGCGGCCGTCGTGGTTCCGAGCAGGTCGGCGACCTCCGCCGCCCGCCAGGCCAGCACATCACGCAGGATCAGTACGGCCCGTTGCTTGGCGGACAGGTGCTGCAGGGCCGCGATGAGCGCGAGCCGGACGCTGCCCCGCGACGCGACGATCGACGCCGGATCGCCCAACGCGTCCGGCAGGGGCTGAACCCACTCGATTCCAGGTGGCGCGACGGCGAACGGCCCGTCCGGATCGGTCCCCGGCATGCCGAGTCCGGACGGCAGGACCCGCCGGCTGCGGTGCTCCAGCGCGGTCAGGCACGCGCTGGTCGCGATCTTGTAGAGCCAGACGCGCAGCGAGGAGCGCCCCTCGAACCCGTCGTAGCCGCGCCACGCGCGCAGGTAGGTCTCCTGGACCAGATCCTCGGCGTCGTGCACCGAACCCAGCATGCGGTAGCAGTGGACCAGCAGCTCCCGCCTGAACGGATCGGCCAGC
>JAOPYM010000597.1 GCA_025964615.1 Actinomycetes bacterium | reverse complement strand
GGCGGCGGCCGCCGCCGCGGGCATCGCCAAGGACTCCGCCGCCGACCCGACCCGGCTCGGCGCTCCCGAGGCGTTCGAGCTGGCCACCATCCGAGGAGCCGAGGCCATCGGCATGGCCGACCGGATCGGCTCCCTCGAAGCGGGCAAGCTCGCCGACCTGGCGATCCTGGACGCCACGGGCCCGCAGTGGGTACCGCGCGGGGACATCGCCCACCAGCTCGTCTGGTCGGCCGACGGCCGGTGTGTCAGGGACGTCCTGGTCGACGGCCGGATAGTCGTGCGCGACCACCGCTGCGTGACCGTCGACGAGGCGGAGCTGCGCCTGACCGCCCAGAAAACCTCCGCGGACCTGCTGAAACGCGCCGGGCTCACCGTGCCGCACCGCTGGCCGCACATCCCGTCCCACTGATCCAGATAGGAGTTCACGCTGATGAGAGTCGCCGTAGTCACCGGGCCTGGCGAGGTCGACCTGCGCGAGGAGCCCACCCCCGTGGCCGACCTCGACGAGGTGGTCGTGGAGGTCGGTGCCACCGGCCTGTGCACGATGGAGCGCCGCCTGTTCCTCGGCATCAAGAAGATCTACCCGGTCGCGCCCGGCCATGAGGTCGCCGGCCGGGTGGTGGAGGTCGGCGACGCCGTCGCCGGCCTGCCCGGGGTGCCACAGGTCGGTGACACCGTCACGGTCGACCTGCTGACCCGCTGTGGCGCGTGCACGGCCTGCCGCAGGGGGCGCAGTTCGCTGTGCAAGCAGCCGCAGGGCGGCGAGCTGTCGGACGGGACGCTCTCCTTCGGGGCCGGGCTCGCCGACTACGTGACGGTGAAGGCCAAGCAGGCCTACGGCACCGGCTCCGCCCGCATCGAGCATGCCGCGATGGGCGAGCCCCTGGCCTGCGTCGCGCACTCGCTGCGGCTGGGCGGGCTGCGGGCCGGTGACCGGGTGGCCGTCGTCGGCGCCGGGTACATGGGCCGGCTGCATCTGGCGCTGGCCAGGCAGGCGGGCGCCGCGTCCTGCGGCCTGATCGACCTGTCCCCGGAGCGGCTGGCCGAGGGCCTCGAAGCCGGTGCCGCCTGGGCAGCGATCCCGTCGGAGGCGCTTGAGGCAGGGGGCAAGCAGGACCTGGTCTTCGTCACCGCCGGTGCGCAGGGTGTGCTCGAAGCGGCCCTGAAGATGTGCGACGACGGCGGCACCATCGTGCTGTACGGCGCGTTCCCCAAGGACGTCGCCGCGACCGTGTCGCCGGACTACCTGCACCACCACGAGGTGACGCTGCTGGGCGCCTACAGCCAGGAGCCCGAGGACTGGACGCAGGCCGCCGCGCTGATCGCCTCCGGGCGCATCGCGGAGGACCTCGACGCCCTGGTGACCGCCCGCTTCCCCCTGGAGGACGTCGGGAAGGCCTTCGACCTCGCGGCGAACTCGCCGGTCTACCGGGTCCTGGTCGGATGACCACCCCCGTCGCCGTCGGGGTCGACCTGGGCAGCAACTCCGCACGGGCGGTCGCACTCGACCCGGACGGCCGGGTCCTCGGCAGCGCCCGCGGCCCGTACCCCGGCGCGGAGAGCTGGCCTGCGGGCAGGGCCGTACCAGAAGGCTGGCTGGCCGGGGTGGTGGCGGCGCTCGGCACCCTCGCCGGGGAGGTTCCCGGCACAAGGCGGCCCGCCGCGCTGTGCCTAGGCGGCCAGAGCCCGACGACTGTGCCGGACGGCGGCGGCCTCGCGGTCACCTGCCGTCATCCCGCCGGGGTGACCGGTAGCCCCGAGGAGCAGCACCTGGCCCAGGCCGAACTGCTGCGCACCGAGTACGGACCGGCCCTGGCGCCGGTGCAGGTCTACGACTGGCTGTCGGCCAGGCTCGGGGCGGGACCCGCGCAGTCACGCTGGCCCGGTGACCCGGAGCTGCACGGGTACGGCCCGGTCGTGGCCACCGGTGAGCGTCTCGGCACCACCGACGGCGGTCACGGGCTGCCCGCCGGGATTCCGCTGATCGCCGGCGCCCAGGACGCGTACCTCGCGATCTGGGCGGCGGGGGTCGACGCTCCCGGCCGGGCGCTCGACCCGGGCGGGCGCACCGGCGGCCTCGCCGTCGCGGTGTCCACGGGCGACCGGAAGGCCGGGATGTACGCGCTGCGGAGCGCCGCCGCGGGAGTCGACGTGGTCGGCGGTCCGGTCAGCGGCCACGGGCTGACGCTCGAATGGCTGTGCGCCCTGACCGGGCGCCCGCTGACCGAACTGCTGGCCGCCGCCGCTGCCGTCCCGCCCGGAGCGGGTGACGTTCTCGTCCTGCCCTACCTGGAGGGCGAGCGGGCCCCCCGCTGGAACCGGGAGCTGCGCGGCGAGATCGTCGGGCTGAACGCCTCGTCCGGGCCCGGTGAGATCACCCGGGCGGCCCTAGAGGGCGCCGCGTACGGGCTGGCGCACATCGCCGAGGAACTGCGCGGGCAGGGTGCCGGGCTCGATGTGCTGGTCTGCGCGGGAGCCCCGGCCCGAAGCCCACTCTGGTGCGCGATCAAGGCGAGTGTCCTGGAGGTGCCCGTGGAGGTGCCCGCCGAGACCGACCTGGCCGCCTACGGCGCGGCGCTCGCCGCCGGGGCCGGGGCGGGCTGGTGGCCGCGACCGGGCGCCGGCGCCTCCGGGGACTGGCCCCTGCCCGCCGTCACCGTAATCCACCCCGAGCCCGATCCCGCCTACCGGCGGATGTACCGGCGCTTCGTCGCGCTCGGGGACGCCGCCGAACTGCGTCAGAAACACGAGGAGGAGACCCCATGCCCAACCCGATGATCTTCGTTGATCTGCCCACCCCCGACCCGGAGGCCACCTCGGCCTTCTACGCCGAGCTGTTCGGCTGGACCTACAACCGGCGCCCGGCAGGAGAGTTCCACGAGATCCTCCCCGGCGTGAAGCCCAACCTGGGCATGCACCTGGACGAGCGCCCGGTCACCGGCCCGGTGCCCCGGGTCTACGTGATGGTCGACGAACCGCCCGCCTTCCTGGCCCGCGCCGTGGAACTGGGCGCCAGCGTGCTGTGGGAGGAGAAGTCCTGGGCGGAGTTCGACGCCCGGTACGCGGCCTTCCGTGACCCCTGGGGCTCGGAGATCGTGCTGTGGCGCGACAAGGGCACCTACTACAACCCACCCGCCGAATAGATATCGAGGAGAACCCGCACCATGACCAACACGCTCGTCTTCGTCGACCTTCCGTCGTCCGATCCACAGTCCGCCGCGACCTTCTACCGGGAGCTGTTCGGCTGGACGATCAACCCCCGCCCCGAGGGCGTCTTTTACCAGATCGTCCCCGGTGAGGGCCTGCACCTGGGCCTGTTCGGCGAGGCCGACCAGGTCCCCGACCCGGCCCCGAAGTCCCCGCAGCCCCGGTCCGGGCTCCAGGCCCGTACCTACATCCTGGTCGACGCGTCCCCGGCCGAGTACCTCAACAAGGCGGTCATCCTCGGCGCCACCGCGCTCTGGGAGCAGGCCTGGTGGGAGGAGTTCAAGGGCTGGCACGCCTCCTTCCTCGACCCCTGGGGCAACCAGATCGTCATATGGTCCGCCGACGGCGGCGCCTGACCCCGCAACCCGAAGTAGCCCCGCCTCCCCAGGCGGGGCTACTTCTTCGTTGAGTCGTGGCGTTTCCCGCAAGAATTCGAGGAATGGTGCGGGAAACGCCACGAGTCAACGGTGACCGGGGGGTCAGGTGAGGGCGAGGGTGAGGCCGACTATGGAGCCGATGGTGATGATGGACCAGCGCAGGACCGCGGCGGGGAGGCGGCGGCCGAAGGATGCGCCGAGGCGGCCGCCGGCGATGGAACCGGCGGCGAGCAGCAGGGCGGCGGTCCAGGCCACGTGCGCGGTCGTCGCGTAGAGCAGGGCCGCCACCACGTTGACGACGGCCAGCAGCAGGTTCTTCAGTCCGTTCAGGTGCTGGAGGTCCTCGCTGAGCAGGCAGCCGAGCAGCGCGATCAGCAGCACTCCCTGGGCGGCCCCGAAATAGCCGCCGTACACGCTCACCGCGTACACGAGCACCGGCAGCACCCCGGTCACCCTGATCTGGCGGGCGGCGGTCCAGCGGGCCAGCCACGGCTGCACCGCCATCAGCAGCACCGCCGTCAGGACCAGGAACGGGACGATCGCCTTGAAGGCGCCCGGCGGCAGCCGGAGCAGCAGCAGAACACCTGTCAGGCTGCCGAGGACGGCGGCGGTGCAGAGCGGGAGGAGCCGCCCGCGCTGGGCGCGCAGTTCGGCGCGGTAGCCGAGGGCGCCGGTCACCGAGCCGGCGGCCAGGCCCACAGTGTCGGAGACGTTGGCGACGACCGGCGGGAAGCCGAGCGCGAGCAGGGCCGGGAAAGTGATCAACGAGCCCGAGCCCGCGACGGTGTTCACCACACCGGCCGCCAGGCCCGCGGCGAGCAACGCGAGCGCGTCCAGAGGCGTCATGGCACCAGCAGGATCTTGCCGAAGGCGTCGCCGCTCTCCATCCGGATGTGCGCCTGCGCCGCGTCGTCCAGCCCGTGCACCGAATCGGCGACCGGCTTGCACCCCGCGGTCCAGTACCAGGACAGCATCCGGCCGAACTCGGCCGTGCCGTACGACTCGGCCCCGATCAGCGTGATGCCACGGCGGAAGGCGTCGGCCAGGTCGAGCGAGACGTGCGTGCCGGTGGTGTTGCCGCAGAACACCATCCTGCCCCGCAGCCGAAGCGCTGCCAGCGAACGGTCGAACAGCGCCGGCCCGACATGGTCGAAGACCAGGTCCGCGCCCCGGCCGCCGGTCAGGTCACGAACCGCGGAGCCCAGGTCCTGGGTACGGTGGTCGATCAGGTGCGGCACGCCGATCCCTGCCATCCGGCTGAGCTTCTCCGGCGAACCCGAGGTCACGATGACGGTGGCGCCGAGCCGGGCGGCGATCTGCGCGGCGGCGATCGACAGGCCGCTGCCCGCACCGTGGATCAGGACGGTCTCCCCG